>NZ_CP128408.1:1200000-1500000 GCF_048914685.1 Pseudochrobactrum mosebachae | reverse complement strand
CGGTTTATTTCCGTGAGCTGATTGAATCTCCTGCATTTGAAAGCACCAGCCATCGTTTGGCGCTATGCCTTGGTAAAACCATCGGCGGCGAGCCCGTGGTTGCCGAGCTGGCAAAGATGCCGCATCTTTTGGTTGCCGGCACAACCGGCTCCGGCAAATCTGTAGCTATCAACACGATGATCCTGTCGCTGCTCTATCGTTTGAAGCCGGAAGAGTGCCGCCTGATTATGATTGATCCGAAAATGCTGGAACTGTCGATTTATGATGGTATTCCGCATCTTTTGACCCCTGTTGTAACCGATCCAAAAAAGGCTGTTGTAGCTTTGAAATGGACGGTACGCGAAATGGAAGAGCGCTATCGTAAGATGTCGCGTCTGGGTGTGCGTAATATTGACGGTTATAATGCGCGCGCTGCTTCAGCGCGTGAAAAAGGCGAGACTGTAACCTGCACTGTGCAGGCAGGCTTCGACAAGGCAAGTGGTGAGATCCTGTATGAAGAACAGGAAATGGACCTGACACCGATGCCGTATATTGTTATTATCGTCGACGAAATGGCCGATCTGATGATGGTGGCCGGCAAGGAAATCGAAGGCGCAATCCAGCGTCTGGCGCAGATGGCGCGTGCCGCCGGTATCCATTTGATTATGGCCACCCAGCGTCCGTCAGTTGACGTAATTACGGGCACGATTAAAGCCAACTTCCCGACCCGTATTTCGTTTCAGGTAACATCCAAGATTGATAGCCGTACTATTCTGGGTGAGCAGGGTGCCGAGCAATTGTTGGGTCAGGGCGATATGCTGCATATGGCTGGTGGTGGACGTATTGTGCGTGTGCACGGGCCTTTCGTCTCCGATGAGGAGGTCGAAAAGGTGGTGAATCACCTCAAAGAGCAGGGACGTCCTGATTACCTGTCGACCGTTACCGCCGATGAAGATGAAGCGGAAGCGGTTGAGGAGGACAGTGCCGTTTTTGACAAGAGCGATATGGCGTCCGATGATAGCGACGATATGTTTGAAAAGGCAGTTAAAGTTGTCATGCGCGATAAGAAATGCTCGACTTCTTATATCCAGCGCCGGTTGTCGATTGGCTATAACCGTGCGGCTTCTCTGGTGGAGCGTATGGAGCAGGAAGGGCTTGTCGGGCCTGCTAACCATGTGGGTAAGCGCGAAATTATCGGCCAGAATGACGGCATGTAAATAAAATCACTGAAAATTGTGACAGGAAATCGATATCCGCCGAGCAGATATGCTTGGCGGATATTACTTTTTCACGATATTTAATCACCATTATATTGTATATAAGTACGTTATTATATTAAAATTATAATTTATCTTAAACTCAACAACATAAATTGTTTTCTCTTGTAGTGATTGCTTTGTTTATCTATCGTTAACCATATTGAGGCATTCTTCAGATAAGCTCAAAAATGCATGAGGTGGGTTATGCAGCGTTACAGATTTGATCAGAAAACAATTGTAGTGCAGGCGATTGTCGAAATGATCAAGCGCGGTGTACCGGCTGCAGAAATGGATATCTATCTCAGCCGCATGGGGCCTGTGGATCTCGATCTGTTGCAGCAATGTATGGATGAGGTTTATGACTTTATGGCTCAGAATAATGAAAACCAGTATGGCCAGCACTATAGTCAGTCTGGCGAGCGTGCGGTTGCCTGATTACCAATATCAATGCGAAAGCTTGATGTCTGAGACTTAAGGCAATGAAATAATAAATAAATTCTGTCATAATCTTGAAATAATGACTGCGTATACCCATATCAGGTTTAACAAATTCGCCTTACTTTTGACCACGGATGTACTGGCACTGGTTTGAGGCGTTTAATGGAAGGTCGGGACATCCCGGCCTTTTTCATTTTTTAGGCTTTTTATAAGCCGTTAAAAACTCCCGGTTTTATAAAATTACTTTTTAACAAAACATTATGATGCGTTGCTTGTTAGCAGCGTTTTGTGCGCTTAACGCGGAAATGTGATCGAGATTCACCTTGCCGTTAGATGCATTCCTGCTTATAGAAGCCGCAAAACTGCCGGTAAAAGTGAATCGGCAGCAGCAGGTTATGGCAATACCGAACTTGCGCAGATTGCACGGTAATTTACCTGTGAATGGTTTTTTGAAATGTTGCGGAAAGCCATAAAAAGTTGAAATGTGGCTCTTTTTTGTTTATGAGTTTCAGAATTTACCGAAACTACTGTATATTCTTTTATCTCAGTAAGCGTACCGAGATAAATAGTGCAGCATTTCAAAGCGGTTAGGCTGTTTGCATCTTTATTTTACCAGATGAAATGCCTTGATGAATGTTGATATGTGACCTGTCCCGGGTACATTCAAGACGGAAAAATTAAATGAAACATGGATTATTCCGGTCGGCGAGTATCGGTGCTGTGCTGATGCTGACGACAATTCTGGCGGGTTGCCAGCAGGTTATTCTGTCTCCTTCGGGCGCAATTGGCGTTCAGGAACGTGACCTGATTATCTTCGCGACAGTGATTATGTCGTTGATCGTTATTCCGGTAATTATTGTGACACTGTATTTTGCCAATAAATACCGTTCTACTAACAATAACGAATATACACCTGACTGGCACCATTCGAATAAGATTGAAGCCGTCGTGTGGATTATTCCATGCATCGTTGTTGCTGTTCTGGGTTATGTGACATGGATCAAAACCCACGAGCTAGACCCTTATAAAGCGCTGGATCATGCCGCTAAACCTGTAGAGGTTGAAGTTGTGGCTATGAACTGGAAATGGCTGTTTATTTATCCTGAGCAGGGTATCGCTTCAGTAAATGAGCTGGTTGTACCGATTGATCGTCCGCTGAACTTTCGTATCACATCCGGTCATATGATGAATTCGTTCTTCATTCCGGCTCTGGGCGGTCAGGTTTATGCAATGCCGGGTATGCAGTCCAAACTGCATCTGATCGGCAATAAAATCGGCACTTATGCAGGTATTTCTGCAAATTACAGCGGCGCCGGCTTCTCCCAGATGCGTTTTCAGACTCATGTAAAGAATGAGGCGGATTTCGAGGCTTGGGTTGCTGAGGTTCGTACCTCCGACAAAGCACTGAACCGCGCTGGTTATCTCGAGCTCGATAAGCCGACTGAAAAGCACCCTGTTACCCATTATGCATCGACTGAAGCCGGTCTGTTCAGCGCCATTATCGGTCGCTGTGTAGACGGTAAGACCCCGTGCGTCAGTCATGGTGGCGGTAGCGTACAGAAGCTTTCGCCGTTCATTACATCGTCTGTAAACAAAACATCGCCTGCGGAACCAAAACCGAACTGAGCCTGTCTTAACTGACATCTCAGTCGATAAGGTACCGTAATTCTAGGCAGGCCTGCCATTCGCATCTTACTATGCTGAATGGTTTGGCCATTAAAAGTGTAAGAGAAATGTTCGGAAAACTTACCCTAGCGGATATTCCATTCCACGAACCGATTGTTATGGTCACATTGGCCGCAATCGGTCTCGGCGGTCTGTCTCTGCTCGCAGCGATCACCTATTTTGGTAAATGGGGTGTGCTGTGGAGAGACTGGCTGACCACAGTTGATCATAAGCGCGTCGGTATCATGTATATCGTTCTCGCCCTTGTTATGCTGTTTCGCGGCTTCTCGGATGCCGTGATGATGCGTGCCCAGCAGGCTATGGCTTCTGGCGCCAATGAAGGCTTTTTGCCACCGGATCATTATGACCAGATCTTCACGGCCCATGGCGTGATCATGATCTTTTTCGTAGCGATGCCGTTTATCGTCGGTCTGATGAACTTTGCTGTTCCTTTGCAAATCGGCGCACGCGACGTGGCGTTCCCGTATCTCAACAGCTTAAGCTTCTGGCTGACTGTTGCCGGTGCGATCCTGATCAACGTTTCGCTCGGTATCGGTGAATTCGCCAAAACCGGCTGGCTGGCTTATCCGCCGCTTTCCGGAATTGAATACAGCCCCGGCGTTGGCGTTGATTATTATCTCTGGGCTCTGCAGATATCCGGTATGGGTACGCTGTTATCCGGTGTGAACCTGATCGCAACCATCATTAAAATGCGCGCTCCCGGCATGACAATGATGAAGATTCCGGTTTTCACCTGGACTGCACTCTGCTCGAATATTCTGATTGTTGCTTCTTTCCCGATCCTGACCGTAACACTGGCATTGTTGCTCCTCGACCGTTATTTGGGCATGCATTTCTTCACCAGTGATTTCGGTGGCAACCCGATGATGTATATCAACCTCATCTGGATCTGGGGTCACCCTGAAGTTTACATTCTTGTCCTGCCTTGCTTTGGTGTTTTCTCTGAAATCATCGCAACTTTCTCCGGCAAGCGTCTGTTCGGTTATGCATCGATGGTCTATGCGACTGTTGCCATTACCGTGCTGTCGTTCCTCGTCTGGGCGCACCACTTCTTCACAATGGGGGGCGGTGCCTCTGTTAACGCCTTCTTCGGCGTGGCGACGATGATTATTTCGATCCCGACCGGTGCGAAAGTGTTCAACTGGCTGTTCACAATGTATAAAGGCCGCGTGCGTATGGAAACGCCGGTGCTGTGGACAATCGGCTTTATGTGTACCTTTGTGGTTGGCGGTATGACCGGTGTTATGCTGGCTATTCCACCGGCAGATTTCGTGCTGCACAACTCCGTATTCCTGATTGCGCATTTCCATAATGTGATCATTTCAGGTGTATTGTTCGGTTGTTTTGCCGGTTTCATCTATTGGTTCCCGAAAGCATTCGGTTTCCGTCTTGATGAACGCTGGGGCAAGCGCGCTTTCTGGTGCTGGCTGACAGGCTTCATCCTTGCCTTCATGCCGCTCTATATTCTCGGCTTCATGGGCATGACCCGTCGTATCAACCACACAGAAAATCCTGAATGGCAGATCTATCTGGTCGTTGCAGCGATTGGTGCAGCGATTATTTTGCTGGGTATTGTGTGTCAGGTTCTGCAGATTCTGGTTTCGATCCGTAACCGTGAACAGCTGCGCGATAACAATGGTGATACATGGGAAAACGGCCGTACCCTTGAATGGGCGCTGTCATCGCCTGCACCTTTCTACAATTTCTCGGAAACACCTGTCATTCAGGATGTGGATGCTTACTGGGATATGAAGAAACGCGGCGTGGCGCGCAGAACCGAAAATTTCAAGCCTATCCATATGCCGCGCAATACCGGTACCGGCTTTATCATTGGTATGGTTTCTGTGGTGCTTGGTTTTGCCTGTGTCTGGCATATCTGGTGGCTCGCCATCACAGCCGGTCTGGCAATCATCGCCATCAGCATCATTCATTCCTTTAATAATAACCGCGACTACTATGTCACTGCTGAAGAAGTGAAGCGCATCGAAGATGCGCGTACATTGCTGCTGCAGTCTTCAGGAGTTAAGCTATGAGTGCTGCCGTAACGCACACCCATGATCATGAGGATGATCACGAACATCACGATTCACGCGGCACGACAATGATCGGCTTCTGGATCTATCTGATGAGTGACTGCATTCTCTTTGCCGGTCTCTTTGCTACCTATGCAGTCCTCTCGCGTTCATACGCGGGCGGACCAACCGGCTGGGAACTGTTCGATTTGCAATTTGTTGCGGTTGAAACAGCTCTGCTGCTGGTATCCAGCCTGACCTATGGTCTGGCGATGATTGCTATGGCACAGAAAAAGCAAGCTGTGATGCTGCGCTGGATCATGGCAACCTTTATGCTGGGCGCAACCTTTCTGGCGATGGAAATCTATGAGTTCTATCACATGATTGAAATTGGCGCGGGTCCTGGCCGTTCAGCCTTCTTGTCGGCATTCTTTGTATTGGTCGGCACGCATGGCCTGCATATCCTGACTGGTCTGATCTGGATTGTTGTGCTGGTGTGTCAGGTTCTGCGCTCCGGTCTGACAGAAGCCAACCAGACACGTCTGATGTGCCTCAGCCTGTTCTGGCACTTTCTTGATGTGGTCTGGATTGGTGTCTTCTCGATTGTTTATCTGATGGGAGTTCTGGCATGAGTTCCGCGCATTCTGTAAAAACTGAAGCTTCAAGCAGTGAAGCCAAGAACTACGTTATCGGCTTCATCCTTGCTGTTATCCTGACTGCCATTCCTTTTGGTGTGGTGATGGGGCAGTATTTTGATACCACTACAACCGTTGCCATTATTATGGCTTTCGGTGCAGTGCAGATGATCGTTCATCTGGTGTATTTTCTGCATATGGATTCGAAATCAGAGGGTGGCTGGACCTTGCTTGCACTGCTATTCACTGTGCTGATTTTGGCAATCGTGTTGATTGGCTCGCTGTGGATCATGTATCATCTGGCGATTAATATGATGGAAGTCACACCTGAGGCTGCCCGCGCATTGCCGTAAAGCAATGGATTGTTCAGGGTAAATTATCTTGAATATAAAGAGGGTATACATTCTGATAAGAGTGGAAAACGGCACTGTAATAACAGTGCCGTTTTTTATTATAATAATTTTTTATTGTATATAGTAATTTTTCTCTTTATTGTTTGCTTAATATTGCTGATGTATTATTATTTTGAATGACTTTGTATTTGAAGTTTCTTTAATTAATCAATTTATTAATGGTGGGTTGTATGAAAATAACTTATCGTAATATTTTATACTTGTTTAATAATAAAATTATCAAAAGCAAGACTATGGTTGCTGCGGCTTCCGGTGCGTTTTTGTTGCTGGGTGCAGGTGCTGTGGAGGCGCAAACCGCAGCGGTGTCTCAGACTGTCAATTTACGGCAGGGTCCAGGCATCAATTATGCACGCATTGCGGCTTTGCCGCGGGGTGTTAGCGTTCATATTGATACATGTCGTGGTGGCTGGTGTCAGGTGCGGAGCAGTTGGGGGCTGGGCTGGGTTAGTGGCCGTTATCTGCTGCGCGGTAATGCTGGTTCTAATTATGTGCCAGGCGGCGGCGCTTACCCGCGCCCTCAGACTCAAATTTACTTCGGACTCAATGTCGGGCGGAATTATTGGGATTATGATCCTTATTATCGTCCGTATTACCCGCATTACTGGCCTGGCTACCGTCCACATTACTGGCCCGGTTATCGCCCTTATCATCCGGGCTATCGCCCGTATCCGGGGCGCGGAGGGGGGTGGAACCCGCATTGGGGCGTAGGACCTGCGCGTATGCCATTTAAGAGCGGGCCTCAGAACCGGCGCCGTTAAGGCTGCTGCCTGTAACGACTATCTGTAGCACTATGGCTATGCTGTGTCTTTCGCGGCATAGCCAGCACTATATGCGTTGTTTTTGCATCAGTGCGAATCCCTTGCATATCAGGCTTGTTCAGGGCGTCGAATTTTGCGTATGGGCAGGGTGTCTTAACTGTTGCTACGCGCTCCATATGATCACTTTTTGCATCAATATTTATTCGTCGCGTTATAATCTTTTTGTATCTCAGTGAAGATTTGCCCACTGTTTCTGAGCTGTGAAAGCCGATATTGTCATTAAAATCAAAAGCTTAAATGTTTTGAATTTTCTCGTCGGCATGTAACAGAAGCGCGTAGGGGTGTCTGATTTTTGCAAGTATGCTTTCTGAAGAAGGGATTTTAAATATTTGTTTAGGTAAAGGAAAAGCGAAATTAATATCTTATTAAGTATAAATTTTAAAAAATCAGTGTGAGCTTTAGGGTAATACTCTCGCTTAAGTTAATCGTTAGGCATTGCCCGAAGGGTGGATCGGGCCGGCCGCTGTAAGATGTATATTGACCAGCTTGAATTGGATGATATGCAGGTAATACACTTAAGGAGAGCCCCAATCCGTAAAGTCAGCACCCTCCTGCTGTTCACTGCGCTGCTGCCTGTTACGGTGGCCGCGCCTGCGCATGCTTTTGAGCTTTTTGGCATTAAACTCTGGGGCAAAGACAAGGTTGAAGACGCTGATGCTGTCATCGCCGAGCCTAAGCGCTATAAAGTAGAAGTTTCCGGTCTGGGCGACCGTACCAATAAAGATGGCAGCGCTGCCGATGTTGAGGCTCTGGTTAAGGGCTCCTCAAGGCTGTTTGCCGATGAAGATAAACCTGCATCCGGTTCTGGCGGGCTGCTTGCCAAGGCACGCGGCGACTATCGCCGTATTTTGATGACGCTTTATGGTGAGGGCCGCTATGGCGGTACCATCAGCATTAAAGTTGACGGACGAGAAGCTGCTGATCTGGCGCCTGATACTGAGCTGCCTGACACATCACAAATCGTGATCACAGTTGATCCGGGGCCACAATTCCTGTTTGCGCGCACCAGTATTAATGAAATGGCGCCGCCAACTGATAACCGTTATGATCAGGTGCCAGCGCCAGAAAAGGCTGGCTTTAAAGATGGTGAAATCGCCAAATCCGGTGTGATCATTAAAGCTGAGCGGTTGGCTATTGATGCCTGGCGCCAGCAGGGTTATGCCAAGGCTAAAGTAACCCGCGAAGACGTTGTCGCTGATCATGCCGGCAATACTGTGAGTGTTGATATCGGTGTAGAGCCGGGACGCCTTGCACATTACGGTACCGTGCGAGTGCAGGGCACTGCGCGTATGGATCCTGAATTTGTAGCCTATATGACCGATCTGAAGCCTGGTCAGGAATATGATCCGGACGATATTGAGCGTGCACGCCGCCGCTTGGCACGCCTTGATGTTTTCCGCTCCACCTCTATTCAGGAAGCACAGGAAATCAACCGCGACGGCATTTTGCCGATTGATCTCGTGGTGCAGGAGCGCAAACCGCGCCGCTTTGGTGTGGGTGCCAATTATTCCACACTGGATGGTGCCGGCGCTGAAGCATTCTGGATGCATCGCAATCTGTTTGGCAAAGCTGAACGCTTGCGCTTTGATGCCAAGGTCAACGGTGTCGGCGGCTCACAGGACGGTTCATTTAATCCGAAAAATTTTGGTTATTTGCTTGGCACCACATTTAGCAAACCCGGCGTTTTCACACCGGATACCGATTTTGTGGCGGGCTTGAACGCCAAGCGTGAAGTGCTGGATAATTATACTGAGACCTCGTTTAATGGTCAGACTGGTTTTACCCATATTTTCAATGAAGAATTAAGCGGACGATTGTTTGCCAATGTTTCTTACGGACAGTTTGATGACGACTATTATGGCAAACGTGAATTTTTCACGGTTGGCATGCTGGGCGGCGTTTTGCTGGATAAGCGTGATAATAAAACCAATGCTACGTCCGGCTATTATGCTGAAGGCGTGATCGAGCCGTTTTATGAAATCCGAAACGGTAGCATGGCTGGCAAATTCACCGCAGAAGGCCGTGGCTATTACGGCTTTGGTGCAGATAATCGTTTCGTGTTGGCAGGCCGCGTTAAAGTCGGCTCCATTGTTGGTGCTGATATGAGTGATCTGCCGCCGGATAAAGTATTTTTTGCCGGAGGCGGTGGCTCTGTGCGTGGTTATGCCTATCGCAGTATCGGCGTTAACAAGCCGGGGGATAAAGTTATCGGCGGGCGCTCGCTGATGGAAATGTCCGGTGAGGTCCGTACAAAAGTCACCGATAGTATCGGCGTGGTTGGTTTCGTTGATGGCGGATATGTCGGGGAGGAGTCTTATCCGGACTTTGCGGAGAACCTGCGTTTGGGGGCAGGTGCCGGATTGCGTTATGATACCAGTCTGGGACCCATCCGTTTTGACGTTGCCGTGCCGCTTAACCGTGGCAAGGGCGACTCAAGTTTTGCATTCTATGTCGGCATAGGACAGGCGTTTTGAACCGTTTTCTGAGCTTGGTAGCCACTTTCCTCATCATTCTTCCTCTCGGGATTTATCTCGGGGCATCACTGCTGCCTACAGGTGCAGATAGTGTAACTTCGCCTGCAACAAGCCAGAGCAATCCCGCTGCTTTGGCGGATGGCTCTCAACCACCGGCTGAGGCTGCATCACCGGATGCTGAAGAAGAAAAGTCCTATTTCCTGTCATTTATTGAAGAAAAGCTCTCTGCACCAAACCGTAAGATCAGCATTTCCGGTATTGAGGGTGTACTATCATCTGAAGCAAAAGTCGGTTTGATCACAGTTGCTGACCGTGAGGGTGTTTGGCTGCGTATTAATGATGCGCAGCTGGTATGGAGCCGTCTGGCACTGCTGCGCGGCCGTTTGAGTGTTGATACATTAACGGCTAAGCAGGTTGAGTTTATCCGCACACCTTTGCCGGATGAGGGCCTGCCATCACCCGAGGCAGGTGGTTTTTCGCTGCCGGAACTGCCTTTGGCAATTTTGCTTGGCGAGTTGAATATTGAGCATCTCAAATTTGGCCAGCAGGTGTTTGGACTGCAATCAGATGTCGCCTTGAAGGGCAATCTGACGCTTGAAGACGGCTCGTTGCAATCACTATTTGATATCACCCGCCTCGATGGTCCGGGCGGTACAATGAAGCTGAAGGCTAATTATGCCAATGCGGATCAGAAGCTGGATCTGGATTTGAAGCTGGTTGAACCGGCAAATGGTATTGCTGCCAACCTGTTGAATATTGAGGGCAAGCCGCCGGTTGAGCTGGCGTTGAGCGGCGCCGGAAAACTGGATGATCTGCAGCTTGATCTGAAGCTTGATGCCGATAGCCAGCGTATTCTGACCGGTGTTCTGACCTTGAACCGCAGCAGCGATGGGGCTGTTAGCGGTCGCGTGTTTAATGCAGATGTCAAAGGGCCTATCGCGGCGCTGGTCCCGGAAAAATTCCGTGATTTCTTTGGCGCGACCTCGAGTTTTGCAGCCAATGGCCTGATCAAGGATGGCGGTGGTTTCCGTCTGGATAATTTAAACCTGTCGAATGCTGCGCTGAATGTGAAGGCTAAGGCGGAAACTGCAAGTGACGGCTTTTTAACACGCCTGAATTTGGATGCGCTGATTGCGGATCAGGATAAAAGCCGCGTGATTTTGCCAGTCAGCGGCGGTCAGACATCGCTGGCTTCAGCCCGTTTGACATTGGATTATGGTGATCAGAACGCCAATGCATGGACCGGTAAACTGCTGATTGATGCTTTGCAGGCTGGTGATGTGTCTGCACAAAACGTGGCGATGAATATGGGCGGCGCTGCTGAAAACTTAGCCGATGCGCTAAACCGCCATATCAGTTTCAAAGTTGATGGTAATGTAACCGGCATTAGTGCCAAACAGCCCGACCTTGCACAGGCGCTTGGAGAGCGCATTGACCTCGATATTTTAGGTGACTGGCGCGCCGGCACGCCGGTGCAGCTTGAGAAAGTGCAGCTGACGGGTAATGGTCTGAGTGCTGCATTAAAAGGTGCGATTGATAAATTCATCTACACCGGCGATATCCAGTTGCAAGCCGATAGTTTAATGCCGTTCTCAGCGCTGGCAGACCGCTCTTTGGCAGGCAGTCTTGATCTGAAGGCCAGTGGCACGGTTGCTATGCTGACCGGTGGTTTTGATCTGACGCTGGATGGTACAGCTGAAAATATTAAAACCGGTACTGATATTGCTGATCGCATTATCAATGGCCGCTCGCAATTGAGCGGTGGGCTTGCACGATCTGAAAACGGATTTACAGCCCGCCAGTTCCGTATTGGCAATACAGCCAATGCTGTTACAGCCAATGGTACCTTCTCCAGTAAAGATGCTGATTTTGATTTTGGTGTTGAAATTGGTGACATTGCAGACTTGTCTGAAAAAGCATCTGGTCCCTTATCGCTGAAGGGCAGTGCACGCGGTACGGACAGCCGCATTGCGCTGGCAGCCCGTGCTACCTTACCCACCGGCTCGCTCGAAGGTCGTAAACTCAATGACGGCGTGTTTGATTTTAACGGCTTGATGGATGGCTCTGATCCGAAAGTTCCTGCCTCTTTGAGCGGGTTACTGAATGGCGCGGCATTCCTCGGCGGCGATAGAATTGATCTCTCTGGCAGTATCATGCTGGACGAGCAGGGCAAGCGTTTGAATGACCTTAACTTCGTGGCCGGTGGTGCGCGTGTTAGCGGTAATTTAAATATTGCTGATAAAAATTTGCTGGCTGGACGCCTGAAAGTTGATGCGCCGGATATTTCGACTGCAGCGGCGCTGTTCCTGACCAAAGCCACAGGTGCCGTGAATGCGGATATCGACCTGTCCTATGAAAATGAACGCCAGAACGCTGTTGTTAAAGCCGATATCCGTAATCTGAATATTGATGGCAATGCGATTGCGCAAGCAGATGTGAATGCCACGCTTGCAGACCTGTTTAATGTGCCGGTGGTTGACGGCATGGTTACAGCGCGGGCAATTCGTACCGGGGCGTTCGAGATTAACAGCATTGATGCTACAGCGCGCGCAGAAGGCAGCAAAACTGTTTTTCAGGCGGCAACTGATCTGAAAAACGGCACGAAAATCAATGTTGACGGCGCTCTTGAGCCGCAGGGTGACGGCTTGCTGTTGTCGCTGGTGAATGCTGACTTACGTCAGGGCACAATGGTTACCAAGTTGGTGCAGCCTGCGTCACTGGCACTCAAAGGCAGCGATGTTACGTTTAATAATCTCATTATGCAGGTGGGTGAAGGCCGTCTGAGCCTGAACGGTGCGCTGGCTGAGCGTTTCAATCTGGATGTGAAGCTTGATAATCTGCCACTTGCCGTTGCCAACAGCATTCAGCCGCAACTCGGCCTTGGTGGTACGGTAAATGGTCAGGCGAAAGTATCCGGTTCGCGCGCCGAGCCTGATGTTACATTTGATATTGCTGCACGTGATGTGATTGCCCGCCAAACCCGCGAAATGGGTATTGGCGTGCTCAATGCCACTGCCAAAGGCACATCAACCCAAAACCGTCTGAAGGTTGATAGTCGCATCACCGGTGGTAACGGGCTGGACACGCGCATAAACGGCTTTGTGCCCCTTGGTACAGATAAAGCAGCGGGTGCACTGGATGTGAATGTCGAGCTGGCCAATCTGCCGCTCGCATTGCTCAATGGTGTCGTCAAGGATCAAAATCTGGGCGGCAATGTTACCGGTACAGCAAAAATCACCGGTGCGCTGGCCAATCCTGCGGCTGAGTTTAATTTGAATGGTCGCAGTCTGACAGCCAAGCCGCTGATAGAAACCGGATTGGCGCCGCTCAGCCTTAAAGCATCCGGCCGTTATGCCGATAAAGTGGTCAATATTGGCTCTCTGGCCGTTGACGGTCCACAAAATCTGAGTGTGACGGCACAAGGTCGCGTGCCTTTGGCCGGTTCCGGTTTAGGCATTGATGTGACAGGCCAGATTCCTCTGGCGCTGGCAAACCGTTTTCTTGCTGACCGCGGGGCGCAGGCCACCGGTACGCTGGCACTCACAGCCAATGTCAGCGGTGCATTTGATAATCCGCAAATCCGCGGCATGTTCTCAACCAGCGGTGCACAGATCATTGATCCGGAAACCAATATCCGTCTCAACAATATTACTATCAATGGCAGCATGGATGGACAGACAATCCGCTTGCGCAATGCCAATGCTGCGCTGTCGACCGGTGGTTCAATCGATGCGGGTGGTACAATCTCAATCAACGCCGCGCAGAATTTTCCGGCAGATTTGCGGATCAACTTTAACAAGGCACGCTATAGTGACGGTTCGATGGTTGTCGCAACCATTAATGGCGGCCTGACCATTACCGGCGGGCTGCTGCGCGATCCGTTGATTGCCGGTAAAATTGATATTGATCGTGCTGAAATTACTGTGCCTGAAAGCTTCGGCGGTGCTGGCAGCAATCTGGATGTCCGCCATGTTCATACACCGGCTGCAGTGTTGATGACATTACAGCGCGCCAAAGTTGTGGAGCGTGCCAAAGGCAGTATGCCTGTGCCAAGTGCACGGCCTTCTGTGCCGCAGCTCGATGTACGGGTGATTGCTCCAAACCAGATTTTTGTGCGTGGCCGTGGGCTGGATACGGAATTGGGTGGTGCGGTGCGTCTCACGGGTCCTGTAACGGATATCAAGCCGGTTGGCGGATTTGAGCTGTTGCGTGGTCGTCTGGATATTCTGACCCAGCGTGTCACCTTTGATGAGGGACGCGTGACGCTGATCGGCGATATGAACCCGCAGCTTTATTTCGTTGCTCGTACTGACGGTGGCGATATTACTGTGCTGGTCACTGTGCAGGGCACTGTCGATAATCCGGATATTAAATTTTCATCAGAACCCGAATTGCCACAGGATGAAGTGCTGGCACGCCTGATCTTCAAGCGCTCGATCTCTGAACTGTCTGCTTTCCAGATAGCGCAGCTGGCAGCAGCGGCGGCAGAATTGGCGGGCGGTAAAAACGCTAACCTGCTCGGCGCTCTGCGTCAGGGCGTAGGGCTTGATGATCTGGATGTGGTAACCGACAGTCAGGGTAATGCAGCAGTGCGTGCCGGTAGTTATATCCGTGATAATATTTATCTTGGTGTTGAAGCCAGTGGTGTTGATGGCACCAAGGGCACGATCAATATGGATATTACACGCAACCTGAAAGCCAAAGGCTCTGTTGGCAGCAATGGCGATTCCGGCATGGGTGTGTTCTATGAAAAAGATTATTAATCACGATCATAACTGCTGAGATAATCGGTTTTCACTAAAAGCGTCAGGCTCGTATTTATGATACGGGCCTGACGCTTTATTGCTTATGGTAAACGAAGTTTTTCCGAATTTAATGAATTTTCAACCATGCGGGCGCACACTCATGCATCAGAGTTGAATTTTAAATAGCGGATGAAACATGGCAAAGCAGGGCGATAAACTGAACCGTCGATTTTTTCTGGCCGGTGCAGGAGCTTTTGGTCTGGCTGGTATAACCGGTTGTTCTCAGTCTCTGGATTTGTCAGCATTTCAGCCGAATATTGATTTGTCTTCTACGGGCAGTGTTTTACGACCGCAAATCAGCGTCGATAAAGGCGTGACCAGCAATGAGGTCATGTATGCGGCGGTGAGTGAGAATGGTTATTCGCTGCCGGCGATTCCTTATGAAAAAGTACCCAAACAGTTCCGCCGCCAGATCGTGCCGGATCCGACAGGTGAAGCACCGGGCACAATCGTTGTTCGGGTCAATGAGCGCTTTCTCTATCTGGTGCTGCCGGGTGGTGAGGCCATGCGCTATGGGATCGGTGTTGGCCGTGCTGGGTTTGAATGGTCAGGCCGTGCCAATGTGCAATATAAAAAACAGTGGCCGCGCTGGACACCACCTGCAGAAATGATCAAGCGCCAGCCGGAGCTTGAAAAATACCGCAACGGGCAGGAACCCGGGCCTTCCAACCCGCTAGGCGCCCGGGCGCTGTATATTTTCCGTGATGGTGTTGATACCGGTTATCGTATTCATGGCAATCCGGAATGGTGGTCAATCGGGCAGGCAATGTCTTCAGGCTGTGTACGTTTAATGAATCAGGATATTATGGATCTTTACGAGCGGGTGCAGGGTAAAGCGCCTATTCTAGTGCAGGCATAGCTAGAGCATTTCGTAGTCCAATGGAATCATTGGGCGGCCACGATAATGCGTAAAAACAATAACTCAGAGCGGATTACATGATCCAATTTAAACGTAAACCGCTCTATAATAGCTCAAACATAAAAGCCGCGCTAACCAGCGCGGCTTTTATGTCTTGGGAAGACAGTATTAAAATTATTTATCAAAGTGCGTATTTCAAAAAATTACATTATTCCGCATCTCAGCGAACAGAACTTTCTGTTGCGCTGTTTTGAGCAACCATCACCAGATGCGGAACATCTTTCACCATTTCTTCAGTCAGGCTGAGGAAGTGCGGCGGCTGCGGTTTCTGGATCGGGTTTGGTGCCACAAAGATGGCTGCGGTGAGCAAAAATGCTGCCATAATGCCTAAGCGCTTTTCAGTTCTTGCGTTCATGGTTTTGTCGTCCTGTCGGTTTTGCCCGCTGATCCGGAGCGCTTCGCTCGCAATCTCTCAGCTGAAATCATGGTAAAGTTATGGAGGCCGTTAAAGGCATCGAAATCGGATGCATAAATTAGTGAAATACATGCCGCCCCATTGGCGACAGAATTTGAGCCACAGCATAATGCGGTATTGGCAACAGCACCTGATCAAGCTCTGACATGGTCTGCGCATAGTCTTGCGCAGCCTGCTTAACCTGTTCAACACGGCTACCGGTAACCAGCGCATCAAGGCAGGCATCACGGGTGGTCTCGTCACCATTTTGCAGAGCCGATATTAGCCCCATCAGCAGGCACTCTTCACGGCAGATATGCATAGAACCGTAAGGAAAAGCTTTGAGCTGGCAAGTTGCACAAAAATGCAATGTGCGGATAAAATGCGACAATTCAGTTACTGCGCGCTTGGCTTTTGTAAGGCCAAGCTCTTCAGTATAGATTGTCCAGGCCATTTCCCACGGGATGACAGATCCGGTTTCAAAACCGCAAGTCCAGTGGCGATAGCCTTCAAGCACCAGTTTTTCAGCCTGACGCTCAAAATAATGGCTCGATGTTTCAAAAGGATTGCTGACAAACATATTCATGGTTTGCCCCCCGTTTGCAGGGCGCGGGCCAGAGATATGAAAATGCGTCGCGGCTGCGGGCGCAACCGTAAAACCGCTCGCGGGCGGTGCAGTTCGTGACCAAACATGGGTCCTCCAATAGAGCGGGTTCAAGGCCCAAACATCAAAGGTTAATTTTCATGTCAGCAGCACTAACGGGTAAGGATAAGCACTCTGACAAGATGAATATGCCGGTGAAAAAGGTCTGTTGTCAAACCCAAATTACAAGCATTATTTATAATTGTGTTCTGATTTCAATACGTTAGAATAATTCTAGACTATTTTACTCATGTTTAATTGGCTGAAATTTGGCTATCTATATGAATCCGTATATTTTTTTGGATTTGTAAGAAACCGGCCGGATTATAGGTTAATCCGGCCGGTTCCTAATTGCTGCGACCTCGCGCCTCAGGTGAAATCCTGCGATAACGTTAAAGGCGTGAGGGGCATTGTAACAAAGCGGTCATTAATGGTGGCTGTGGTCACCAGCAGCAGCATTGGCCGGATTCACGTGAAACGGTAAATCGACCTTGCCTGCTTTTTCAAACTCCAGCGTTACATCCACTGTTTCACCGGCTGTGAATGGTTTGGCCAAATCCATGAACATAATGTGGAAACCGCTTGGCGACAGTGTTACGGTTTTACCGGCAGGGATAACCAATGGTTCGCTGAGTTTGCGCATTTTCATGACATTGCCTTCCATCGACATTTCATGAATTTCGACTTTTTTTGCAGCATCACTGCTGCCACCAATCAGACGGTCATCTTCTTTGCCATTATTGGTAATGCTAATGTAACCGCCGGCGACCCGTGCATTCGGAATCGTTGCAACACTATGCGCCTGTTTGAGTGACAATTCACCGATCGTCACCGGATGTGCTGTATCACCAGTGGCATGGTCGCCGTGAGCACTATGATCACCATGTCCGGCATGTTCGCCGTGCTCCGAGGCTGGTGCACCAGCAGCGCTGACGACTAATTGCGGCGCAGGGCTTTTCAGATCGTGCGGGTTCTGACCTTCGGCAGCAATATCGGTCCAGTTTTCAGTTTTGCCGTTTTCACAGGTCTGGATTGTCGGAAATGACAAGGTAGTTTCCTTGTCGAAAGGCGCAAGCCTGCCAACAACCACAAATTCATCATAGAAGTCGCCCGGCAGTTTGCCACCTTTCCAGATAATTTCTGTTACGCCGTTTTTCACGTCTTTACCATGCACTTTATAGCTGTGTGCATAATCGGACTTTACGGTTTCAATGTCCCAGCCGGCTTTCAGCTGTGGTTGTGCGGCAATGAAGCCTTCCGGAATTTTAACATTGATCTGGCTAGTCGCTGCACCTTCGCAACCGTGCGGAATTTTGAGAACCGCTTTATAGGCACTGCCAGCTGCGGCCTGTGCAGTTTCAAGCGAAACATGTGCTTGTGCCAGACCAGCGCTACCGATGAGCAGGGCGGAAACACAAAGAGGGGTAATGAACGTTTTCATAGAAAAATATCCTTGCAGAATTAAGCGCAAAATTGCGCAACTGATCAGCTCTGCAGCACCTTAGTGGTGTGCAAATTATCCATCAGGCAAGGGCAGGTGGTGCTTGCGGTGGCGCAGAAGGCGGATAGAGCGTTGAGCGCGGCACTTCAGGGGCTGTGCGTTTGACAGCGGAGCTATGATCACGGCTGACAACGGGCCCGCCGGTTGGGGGCGGGGTGTTGAGCGCAAAGCTTGATGAAATGCGACAGGCTTCACAATCCACCATCATCGCATGGTTTTTGTGATGGCTGTCTGTGGCCGCACTGTTTTCAGAAACACAGATTGAAACAATGCTGCCATCCGGCATAGTTTCATAACGGATAAATACCGGCTCAGTGGCTGTGCCGCTTTTGGTGGTCATTTGCAGCAATGGCGCACTGACATCAACGGGTTTATGCGCAAAAGACAGTAAAACAAGCGCCAATACGCAGAAGCTGCGTATTAAAATCTGCTTGATTTTCCGCTTATGAACCATCGTTCTGGTAGTGTCCGTTATTATCTGTGTGATTTCTACATTGTGACCGGAAAGAAAGAAAGAGCTATTGCAGAATTGGTATTATAACCATGTTGGCTGTATCGGGATTAAAGTGATGATGCCTCATGATGTCACAGAGCTTTGCGCGTAAAGCATTTAAGATAACTTTCTCTTATGCGTAAAATGCTCTAAGCATAGCACTGAAAACTTCTCCGCCTTTCGGATAAGGCTATGTTTGAAAATATAAAACACTCGACATAACAGGCCGCTAACGGGTGACTGTTATGCCGGCAATGATGAAGATTTTATTTTACGGGGTGTGAGGCATGTCGCAAATCACGCAAGAGGCGGTTTTAGCGCAATTGAAACAGGTTACGGGGCCTGATTTCGAAGGCGATATTGTCAGCCTCGGACTGGTTTCAGATATTTTTATTGCTGATAATAAAGTATTCTTTTCAATCACTGTGCCGGCCGATCGGGCGCAGGCGATGGAACCGCTGCGTTTGCGCGCCGAAAAGCTGGTGAAGGATATTCCGGGTGTTGCCGGTGCACTGGTGACCTTAACCGCAGAGCGTAAAGGCGGACGCACCAGTGATGATGCGCCGCAACATCGCCGCCCGACGTCGACACCTGCACAAGCCCCTCAGGCGCCACGTCCTGCGGCCCCTCAGGCGCATAGTCCTGCACATACCCCACAAGTACAGGTTAAGCCCGGTATTCCCGGTGTTAAAAAGATTATTGCTGTTGCCTCAGGTAAAGGCGGGGTCGGTAAATCCACGACTTCGGTCAATATTGCTCTGGGGTTGCAGGCGCTTGGTCTTAAGGTCGGTATTCTGGATGCTGATGTTTATGGCCCTTCCATGCCGCGTTTGCTGGGCATTACCGGCAGACCTGAAACCACCAATGGCCGCATCATGAAGCCGATGAACAATTACGGCATCAAAGTTATGTCAATGGGTTTTCTGGTTGAAGAAGAAACCCCGATGATCTGGCGCGGCCCGATGGTGATGTCGGCGCTCACACAGATGATGCGTGAAGTGGAATGGGGGGATCTGGATGTGATGGTGGTTGATATGCCGCCGGGCACCGGCGATACCCAGCTGACCATGGCGCAGCAAGTACCGCTTGCTGGTGCGGTTATTGTTTCAACACCGCAGGATCTGGCACTGATCGATGCCCGCAAAGGGCTGCATATGTTTGCCAAGGTCAATGTACCGCTGCTCGGCATTGTTGAAAATATGAGCTATTTCATCGCGCCTGATACCGGCAACCGTTATGATATTTTTGGTCATGGCGGAGCGCGGCGTGAGGCTGAGCGGCTGAATGTGCCATTCCTCGGCGAAGTGCCGCTGCATATGGAAATCCGCGAAATGTCTGATGCCGGCATGCCTGTCACAGTTAAAGATCCGTCCGGTGCGCATGCGCTGGTCTATCGCGATATTGCAGCCAAAATCTGGAGCCAGATTGAGGGCGACAGTGGGCGGGTTGCACCTAAAATCGTGTTTGAATAATTACTCTGTATGTTCAAATTCAAAAACCCCGCTCTCATGCATGAGAGCGGGGTTTTTTATTGAAAGAGCTCAAGCGCTCAGGTGATCACACTTGGCTTGTCGCGTCCGGTAAAATGGCTGATCTGTGTGAGTTCCGCGGCCGCAGCAATGAGGGGTGCAAGAGAGGCCTGCGTTTCTAGATCATGCTTGTTGGCATCGGCTTCATAGCGCTCAAGATAAATACGGATGGTCGCACCGGCAGTGCCGGTTCCGGATAAGCGTACCACCAGACGGGAGCCGCCCTCAAACAAGATGCGGATACCCTGATGCTTGCTGACAGAGTGATCGACCGGATCGTGATAGGCAAAATCATCGGCAGCCTCAATCCGCATGTTTTGAAGATCTGTACCTTTTAGTGCCGGCAATCGGGCACGCAGCGCATCAATCAGCGCATTGGCACCCTCATTGGCCACTTCTTCATAATCATGGCGTGAATAATAATTGCGGCCATAGCTCTGCCAATGCTCATGCATAATGGTTTGAACGGATTGTTTGCGCACTGCCAGAATATTCAGCCAGAGGAGAACAGCCCATAAACCGTCTTTTTCACGAATATGATCAGAGCCGGTGCCCGCACTTTCTTCACCGCAAATCGTGATCAGGCCGGTATCAAGCAAATTGCCGAAAAATTTCCAGCCGGTCGGGGTTTCATGCAGGCCGATATTGAGCTTTTCTGCCACGCGGTCGGCAGCACAGCTGGTTGGCATCGAGCGGGCTATGCCTGCAATACCTTGTTTATAAGCCGGAGCCAGATGCGCATTGGCTGCCAGCACAGCAAGAGAATCAGACGGGGCAATATAAATGCCTTTTCCGATAATCAGATTGCGGTCGCCATCGCCATCAGAGGCGGCACCAAAATCCGGTGCATTGGCCGACATCAGTTCTTCATAAAGCGTATCCGCATAAACAATATTGGGATCCGGATGATGCCCGCCAAAATCCTCCAGTGGCACAGCATTAAAAACACTGCCGGCTTTGGCACCAAGGCGTTTTTCAAAAATCTCTGTTGCATAAGGGCCCGTCACTGCATGCATGGCATCAAAGCGCATGGTAAAGCCCGATTGCAGCAGGCTGCGAATGGCCGCAAAATCAAACAGGCTTTCCATCAAAGCCGCATAATCTTTGACCGGATCGATAATTTCAACCGTACAGCTGCCGATTTGATGGCTGGCGATCGTATCAATATCAATGTCGGCGCAATCGGCAATCTTGTAGCTGGTTATGATTTGAGAGCGTGCAAACATCGCCTCAGTCAGCTTTTCCGGTGCGGGGCCACCATTGCTGATATTGAATTTAATTCCAAAATCGCCTTGCGGACCTCCGGCATTATGGCTTGCAGATAAAATAATGCCGCCAAATGCTTTATATTGCCGGATCAGGTTGGATGCGGCAGGTGTTGAGGTAATGCCGCCCTGACCAACAAGAATTTTGCCGAAACCGTTAGCGGCGGCAATTTTAATAACACTTTGAATGACCGTGCGGTTGAGAAAGCGACCGTCACCGCCCAGCACCAGAGTCTTGCCCTGATAATCCTCAAGACTGTCAAAAATCGACTGGATAAAATTTTCAGCATAATGGGCTTGCTGAAACACCGTCACTTTTTTGCGCAGGCCAGAAGTGCCCGGTTTTTGATCGGGATAAGGCGTAGTGCTGATGGTTGTAATACTCATGGTCTGACTGTGTCCTGACGATTAAGACGGGCTTAAAGAGATAAATGCAGTGGCAGCGAACCGGTTCCGCTTTGATGGCAGATATTAAAGGCAAAGCTATGAAGCGAGAGTAAACTCGTGCAGCATTCATACTGCGCAAGTCTTGCTTGGCGTTCAAGTTTGTTAAGCTGCCTTTATTGTATGTGTTTGAAAAGAACATTCTGATCAAACAGATACCGGCTGAAGATTGGCAGCCGTGCTGCGCCCAGTGCTTTGGCATGCATACCCACCCTGCCCTCAACTATGGCAGGCGGAATAATCCCTTGCAAATTCAGTAATGCAACTTCATCGCGGGTGGCCGCAACAATTTTGGCACGCAGGCTTTGCGGCATCCAGCCGTCAATAATAGCTGCCGGAAAATCGATGACACAAGCGGCTGATGAAATAGCATGGGCTAAACTGCGCGCTGTCAGCAGGATCCAGTCGTCGAGTACAGGGCTGAAAATATCCCAGCCTTCAGGGGCAGCCCAGAGCGGGCTGGTATCGGTGCCATGTTGCTGCAGGCTACGCTCAAGAATAAACAGTGATGCAGTGTCGATCAGCTGGGCGGGGCGCAATTGCGCTGATGATGCGGGAATGGTGTTGCCCATTGGCATTGAGCCCAGCGCACCGGCATTGCCGCTACGCCCGGCATAAAGTGTATTGTTCAACACGACCCCGCCGCCGATAAAAGAACCGATGAAGAAATACACATAATCAGCATAATCTGTGCCAGTGCCAAAAGTGAGCTCGGCGCCGCAGGCGGCCGTGGCATCATTTTGAATGAAAACCGGAAAGGGCAGCTGCTGCCGCAAAGTTTGGCTGACATCAATTGTCTGCCATGCCTGCATATCTGCGGCTGGCGCACCAACCTCTTCGACCCAGTTCCACAGCTCGAACGGCATGGCAATGCCAAGGCCTGCAATGCGGTTTTGCTGAGAAGGCGAGAGCTGGGCGGTAAATTGAGCAATGCCATTGCGCGTGAATTGCAAAATATCATCCGGCACCGGCCAGCGATAGGTCTGGTGCAGGCTGGCGCGGATAGTGCCTAAAAAATCAACCAGCACCAGTTCGGCACTGCGGCGGCCAACTTTCAGACCAAAAGCAAATACCCCGTCCGGGTTAAGCAGCATTGGCTGGCTTGGCTGGCCGACACGGCCGCGCTGCTTTTCACCGCTCAGCAATAAACCGTCCTGCTCAAGATTGCGGATAATAACCGATATGGTTTGTGCTGAAAGACCTGTGGTTCTTGCAATATCTGCGCGCGGCATCGCGCCGTGACGGCGTACAACAGACAGGATCAACCGCTCATTATAGGCGCGCACACCCGTCTGGTCTGAACCACGACTGATGATTTCAACATCAAGGGGCGCGCTTTGCGGATAGTGCATGTATGATCCTGTTAGGAGCGGTTCGGTTAAAGTATTGGAATAGTTTAATTATCTTTGAAGTAAAGCTTTGGTTTGTTGGATTTGCGGACTTTTATAGGTCTTAGCCAGTGATGCTGCCATTAATAATCTGGGGCTTTATCGCTGGCACGATAGGATAAGACTGGCACAGCGAATTAATAAATCAAGTGGATTTATTAATTGACAGGTCGGAAAAGCCGTGGTTCCATGCGTCCGGTTGGAGTATTTTTCTGGGAGCAATAAATTTCTCATCGGCTGCAGTCGCAAGGCGGCGCTCGGGTTGAAGAGATTTATAGGGTGCAGATTTGCCGGATTTATGAATTTACCACTTTGCCGGCTTTACCGATTTAAATGACTCTGGGAGGAGTTCATGAAAAAAACTATTCTTACCTCTGCTTTTGCCTTGCTGGCATTGGGCGCTGCAAGTGTGAGTGTGCAGGCTGCTGATGTCACCGCATGTGTGATTACCAAAACTGATACCAATCCGTTTTTTGTGAAGATCAAAGAAGGTGCGGTGGCCAAATCGAAAGAGCTGGGCATCAATCTTAAAGCCTTTGCCGGCAAGATTGACGGCGACACTGAAAGCCAGATCGCAGCGGTTGAAACCTGTATTGCAGATGGTGCAAAGGGTATCCTCATCACCGCTTCAGACACCAAAGGCATTGTGCCGGTACTGAAACAGGCACGTGATGCCGGTATGCTGGTCATCGCGCTTGATACACCGCTAGAGCCTGCGGATGCCGCTGACGCCACATTTGCCACCGACAATTTTCTTGCCGGTGAGCTGGTTGGCAAATGGGCAGCTGGTCGTCTGGGCGATAAAGCCAAGGATGCTAAAGTTGCTTTTCTCAATCTGACCGCTATGCAGCCAAGTGTTGATGTGCTGCGCGATCAGGGCTTTGCGACTGGTTTTGGCATTGATCCTAAGAACAAGGATGTGCTGGGTGATGAAGATGATCCGCGTATTGCCGGTCGCGATCTGACCGATGGCAATGAAGAAGGTGGCCGCCGCGCCATGGAAAACCTGCTTCAAAAAGAGCCGAATATCAATGTTGTGCACACCATTAACGAGCCTGCTGCTGCCGGTGCTTATGAAGCACTTAAAGCCGTCGGCCGTGAAAAAGAAGTGCTGCTGGTTTCCATCGACGGCGGCTGCCCCGGAGTTAAAAACGTAGCTGATGGTGTGATTGGCGCCACTGCACAGCAATATCCGATGGCAATGGCGACTTTGGGCATTGAGGCGATTAAAAAATTCGCTGACACTGGCGAAAAGCCAAAGCCGACCGATGGTAAAACCTTTGTCGATACCGGTGTGATGCTGGTAACCGATCAGCCGGTTGAAGGTGTGCCGTCGATTGACACCAAAGAAGGTCTGGCAAAGTGCTGGGGTTAACCTGTAATCCCTGTAATTAACGCACCAAATGCCTGAAACATAAACCGGCGTGTTCTGCTTATTTTGATCATGCCGGTTCCTTTTCCGCAAACTGTCGTAAACCGGAAATCTTCATGACTGAAACATTGAGAACGCCGCAGGCTGATACCAGACAGACACCGCAGGAGTTTGAAAAAGCACTTGCGAACAGTGCGTCCGGTGTTGCCAGTTTTGATATGGAAGAGCGCAATCTTTTATACAGGCTGCGCACGACCCTTCATCAAAATCCCGCGGCGGTACCCTTAATTGTGCTGATCATGTCACTGGCAATTTTTGCGGTGCTGGTCGGATCTAAATTCTTTTCAGCTTTTGCTCTGACATTGATTTTACAGCAAGTCGCTATTACCGGCATTATTGCTTCAGCGCAGACACTGGTTATCCTCACCGCAGGTATCGATCTGTCGGTCGGGGCGATTATGGTGCTTTCCTCTGTGGTGATGGGACAGTTTACATTCCGCTATGGTCTGCCGCCTGAACTGTCGATTATATGCGGCTTTGCGGTTGGAGCCCTGTGTGGTTTCTTCAATGGCTGGTTCATAGCCTACTGGAAATTGCCACCGTTCATTGTCACGCTTGGTATGTGGCAGATCGTGCTTGCTACTAATTTTCTATATTCTGCCAATGAGACGATCAGGGCACAGGAGATCAGTGAAAAAGCACCGATCCTGCAATTCTTTGGCAATAATATCCGCTTTGGCGGTGCGGTTTTCACCTATGGTGTGATCGCTATGGTGCTGCTGGTGTTGTTGCTGTGGTATGTGCTCAACCATACGGCTTGGGGGCGCCATGTCTATGCGATTGGTGATGATCCGGAGGCTGCACAGCTTTCCGGTGTGCGCGTTAAACCGGTGCTGATGTCGGTCTATATTATTGCCGGTCTGATCTGTGCACTGGCTGGCTGGGCCATGATTGGTCGTCTGGGCTCGGTTTCTCCAACTTCCGGCCAGTTTGCAAATATTGAATCAATTACTGCGGTGGTGATCGGCGGTATCTCGCTGTTTGGCGGACGCGGCTCAATTCTTGGTACCTTATTCGGTGCGCTTATTGTTGGGGTGTTTTCGCTGGGGCTGAGGCTGTGGGGCACTGATCCGCAATGGACATATTTGCTGATTGGTGTGCTGATTATTGTGGCTGTCGCCATCGACCAGTGGATCAGAAAGGCTGCGGCATGAGAGATTTGGTTCAGCCGGTATTGTCGGCAAAAGGACTTGTTAAACGCTATGGCCGCGTGACAGCGCTGGATCATGCCGATTTTGATCTTTATCCGGGTGAAGTGCTGGCGGTTATCGGTGATAATGGCGCGGGAAAATCCTCCCTGATCAAGGCGTTGTCGGGGGCTATTCAGCCTGATGAGGGCGAAATTTTTCTCGACGGTAAACCGATTACTTTCCGCTCGCCGATTGCTGCGCGCACAGCAGGTATTGAGACCGTGTATCAGAATCTGGCATTATCGCCTGCACTGTCGATTGCCAATAATATGTTTCTCGGGCGTGAATTGCGCAAAGAAGGTATTTTAGGCAGCGTGTTCCGCCAGCTTGATCATAAGAAAATGGAACAGGTCGCCCGTGATAAGCTTTCAGAACTTGGGCTGATGACAATTCAGAATATTTCACAATCGGTGGAAACTCTGTCCGGTGGTCAAAGGCAGGGTGTGGCCGTGGCGCGCGCAGCAGCGTTCGGTTCCAAAGTAATTATTATGGACGAGCCGACCGCAGCTCTGGGGGTTAAAGAATCGCGCCGTGTGCTTGACCTCATTCAAGAGGTCAAATCACGCGGGATGCCGATTGTGTTGATTTCTCATAATATGCCGCATGTGTTTGAGGTGGCCGATCGGGTGCATGTGCACCGGCTGGGTAAAAGGCTTGCGGTAATTAATCCGGCGCAATGCTCGATGTCTGATGCGGTGGCATTGATGACCGGCGCGCTTACACCAACCGATGCAATGCTGGCGGCCTGATGACACAGTCACGATTTATCAGCCGCGATGCGCTGGTCGCTGAAATACTGCTGCGTGCAGCATCAACACCACGGCTGATCGTGGCGATTGCTGGCGCACCGGCTGCCGGAAAATCCACATTGGCAGAACAATTATGCGGGCAGATAAATGCCGGATTTGATCATCAGCCACCGGCTATTGTGGTGCCGATGGATGGTTTTCATTATGACAATATGATTTTGGATGCCCGTGGTGACAGGCTCCGCAAAGGCGCACCGCATACATTTGATATTGATGGTTTCACCGCCTTGCTGGCGCGTTTGAAAGCGGCTGATCAGGATGTGACAATACCGGTTTTTGACCGCGCTATGGATTTGGCGCGTGCAGGAGCAGCCATGGTGACATTGCAACACCGTATCTTGCTGGTGGAGGGCAATTATCTCTTGCTCAATCAACCGGCATGGCGATGTTTGCCGGATTATTTTGATCTGAGCGTGTTTTTGCAGGTGCCTGAAGAGATATTGCAACAACGACTTATCCGCCGCTGGCTTGATCACGGTGCGGATTATGAGGCTGCCAAAGCGCGTGCCTTGGCTAATGATATCCCCAATGCGCAAGTCGTCATACAGTGCTCTCAACCGGCTGACTTTATCTTGCAGGATTGAAACTTTCCTGTAGGCTTATCCTTAACTTTCTTAAATAGTTAAAGATGAGAGACATTGATGCCTGATACACTGCTCTTCCCTGCTCACGCGCCGGTGACACTACCGATAGAGGGAAGTGACAAGCATTTTCCGGTTCATCGTATATATTGTGTAGGGCGTAATTACGCGGATCATGCGCGTGAAATGGGGCATGATCCCGATCGTGAGCCGCCATTTTTCTTTCAGAAGAATCCGGACAATCTGGTGAGCGGAAACGGCCATTTTCCTTATCCGCCTTTGTCCAATGATGTGCATCATGAAATCGAGCTGGTGGTGGCGCTGCAAAAAGGTGGAAAAAACATTCCCGCGGCACAGGCCAATGAGTATATTTTTGGCTATGCTGTTGGCCTTGATATGACCCGCCGCGATATGCAGGCACAGGCCAAAAAACAGGGCAGGCCATGGGAAACCGCCAAGGCTTTCGAGCATTCTGCACCCTGTTCAGCATTGGTGCCGGCAAGCCGGACCGGGCATCCGCAAAAGGGGGCTATCTGGCTGAAGGTAAATGGTAAAACCGTGCAGCAAGGCGATATTGACCAGCTTATCTGGTCGGTGCCGGAAACGATTGCAGTGCTCTCAACATTATATGAATTGCAGGCGGGAGATTTGATTTTCACTGGCACGCCTGCCGGTGTTGGCGCAGTTGCGCGCGGTGATATTTTAGAAGGTGGTGTTGACGCTATCGGACATCTGACAACAAAAGTTGTCTGATCCGTGAGCTGAATTTGCATTTTACCGCTGGTCGGGCAGGCGGAAACCCTGTAAATATTATCTCTACCATAAGGCAAAGCCACAATCTTAGGGCTTTGTGACGATTTTTATTACATGCGCAAAGCACGATCTATGGCCGGTCTTTAGCGGTCTGTATGTGTGTTTTGCTCTATACGTTGGTCAGGGATTATCTCTTATGGCCAACGCAGATAACAAAAAGGGTCGCCCGATGGCATTCGAAGAGATCAAGGCAGAAATTGCTTTGCTATTTGAGCAGATGGTCAATCAGCCTGAAGATACCCATGAGCTGGCAGAAACTATCCGTGAAAAGCTCAATGCGATGCGTGCCAGCGGTCTGCCGGTGCCGGATGATCTGGTTGAGCTTGAAGAGCGTATCAACAGCGATTTAGGTGTCTGATGCGGTTGTTCTGGCTAACCACATCTTCAATTCCGGCACTGCGTATTGTTGTTTTAGCGGGTGGCGCATTTGCGCTTACTGCCTGTACAACAATGGATGATCCCAAAGTTACTGCTAAAGATCTTGCACCGCAAAGCGAGATGAGTGCGCAGGCTGATGCTGCTAAAACCGTTGCAGGCACGCCTGCAACCAAAGCTGCAGATGCGGCCGATCCGGCACAAATGCAGGTTCTGGCCTTAGCGGCAACCGATGCCGCTGATCCGGTTTTACCGTCAGCAGTACCGTTGCCAATGTTTCGCCAAGCTGCCACTGAGGCATTGATTGCCAGCGCAACCCCGTCTTTGCCGGCTGGCGACCACAATATGCCGGGCGAAGTAAAATATACTGGTGTTACAAAATCCGGCACAGCCAATCACCTCGTTGAGGCGCGCGCAGAAATTGCAGCCAACAGTAAACCGCAATTGCATAATCTGATTGGTCAATATGCTGCCGCCTATCAGGTGCCGGAGCGTTTGGTTCACCGTGTTGTCCAGCGCGAGAGCCGTTATAATCCTGCGGCCCGTAACGGGCCTTATTTCGGTTTGATGCAGATTAGCCATGCCACGGCTCGCGGTATGGGCTATCAGGGCAGCCCGCAAGGCTTGCTCAATGCCAATACCAATCTGCGCTATGCGGTTAAATATCTGGCGGGCGCCTATAAGGTGGCAGGCGGTAATGAAACGCAGGCCGTGAGATTCTACGCACGCGGCTATTATTATGATGCCAAGCGTAAAGGTCTGCTTGAAGAAACGGGGCTGCGTAAAGGCCCGAATTCTGTGCAAACAGCATTTATTGAAGCCAAACCGGCAAATGCTGCGGCCACGGCTTCATCAGCAGTGCTTACTAATACGGTTGATGTTGCTTCACAGACTGACCCGATGACAACGCAATCGGTTAAAAAATCAGTCACAAATACTGGCAAGCTGTCGCGTGTTCAGCAAAGACGCGCTGATATTTCACAGCGTTAAAATCGTTTGTTTTTCAAGCCGCTTGTGACCGGAACCGGTGCAGGCGGCTTTTTATTATCTTGTTATGCAAAGCGGAATTGCCAAATATCGCAGTCCATAGATATATTTGAGCGCGCGCTAAGGTTTTCTCTGATGCAATTCCGTCGTTTTCTCGTCATGAATTTATAATCATTGTGCTGCATACTCTGTCTGGCAGTAAAACTTATAATAACCAGATCTCACGCTCAATCTATTTAAGCAGGCGGTCAGATATGAATACTATTTTAGAAAGAGCTGAAGCCTCGGTTGTCCGTATGTATGACAAGGCCGAATTATGGGCTGATGGTATTGTGCATGTGGTTGGCGTCACGCTGGCAGTCGGCGGTGCGGTGGCCATTCTCTGGTATTTTGCCGGGCAGACCTCACCAGCACTTTATATTGCCACACTGGTTTATGTGCTCAGTCTTGTGGCGGCACTGAGTATTTCTGCAGTCTATAATATCTGGCCGGTTTCACCCGTGAAGCAGTTTTTACGCCGCTTTGATCATTCCATGATTTATGTGCTGATTGCCGGTACATATACGCCGTTTATTATGAAAATGGGTGAGGGAGCAGGCTGGCATCTAGCGCTGGTCTGGCTGATAGCATTGTGCGGTATTACCCTGAAACTTATGTTGCCGGGTCGTTTTGACCGGCTGGCTATCCTGCTCTATCTGGCGCTCGGCTGGAGTGGTGTGCTGATTTATGATCAGCTCTTGCAGTTTCTCTCAGCGCCTGTGGTTATGCTGATCACCGCAGGCGGCATCATTTATTCGCTCGGGGTTATTTTTCATGTCTGGGAGCGGCTGCGCTTTCAAAATGCTATCTGGCACGGCTTTGTGGTCACAGGTGCAGCGCTGCATTATGGCGCGGTGTTTATTGCAGTGAACTGATACAAGCTAAAGCATATCACTATCAAATTGAATCAACTTGATAGGTTTGACAATGCGAAAAAGCTAAAATCTAGAGCGAGCGCTGCGATCCAACCTGAACGTTTCCCGCTCTAGAGCAGTTTCAGGAAAAGTGGGAACCGGTCTTGCTGCCTCAAAGAAAAGTAAAAACGCTCTAAATTAAAAAACAGCCGGATTGCTCCGGCTGTTTTGGTTTATTGCAAGCATATAATCAGCCGCAGTTGCGGACTGATTTACTTAGCCGCGGTTGCGGGCTGGGTAATTTAGCCGCGGTTGCGGGCCGCCAAAGTGCGCAAACGCAACGCATTGAGCTTGATGAAGCCCGCTGCATCTTTCTGATCATACGCGCCATGGTCATCTTCAAATGTCACCAGCTTGTCTGAATACAGCGATTTATCGCTTTCACGGCCGGTAACAATCACATTGCCCTTATAGAGCTTGAGGGTCACTTCACCTTCAACATGCTGCTGGCTGAGATCGATTGCTGCCTGCAACATTTCGCGCTCCGGTGAGTACCAGAAACCGTAATAGATCAGCTCTGCATAACGTGGCATCAGCTCGTCTTTAAGATGTGCTGCACCGCGGTCAAGCGTAATGCTTTCAATTGCGCGGTGGGCGCTGAGCAAGATCGTGCCGCCTGGTGTTTCATAAACACCACGGGATTTCATGCCAACGAAGCGGTTTTCAACGAGGTCGAGACGGCCAATGCCATTGTCACGGCCATAATCATTGAGGGCTGCGAGCAAGGTGGCCGGCGACATGCGCACGCCATTGATCGAAACCGCATCACCGCGCTCAAAGCCGATTTTGATGATGGTTGGTTTGTCTGGTGCAGCTTCCGGCGAGATGGTGCGCATATGCACATATTCAGGAGCTTCAACAGCCGGATCTTCGAGCACTTTACCTTCTGATGAAGAATGCAGCAGATTGGCATCAACCGAGAACGGGGCTTCGCCCATCTTGTCTTTTGCAACCGGAATCTGATGCTGTTCAGCAAAATCGAGCAGATCTGTACGGCTTTTGAAAGTCCAGTCACGCCAAGGCGCGATAATTTTAATGTCAGGGTTCAGAGCATAGGCTGAAAGCTCAAAACGAACCTGATCATTGCCTTTACCGGTGGCGCCATGCGCAATCGCATCTGCGCCGGTCTTTTTGGCAATGTCGATCAAATGCTTGGAGATCAGCGGGCGCGCAATCGATGTACCAAGCAGATATACGCCTTCATAAACGGCATTGGCACGGAACATCGGGAAAACGAAATCGCGGACGAATTCTTCGCGTACGTCTTCAACAAAAATTTCTTTAATGCCGAGCATTTCAGCTTTTTTGCGTGCCGGTTCCAGCTCTTCACCTTGACCAAGATCAGCGGTAAAGGTGACAACTTCAGCACCGAGCTCGGTCTGCAGCCACTTGAGAATGATTGAAGTATCGAGACCGCCGGAATAAGCGAGCACGACTTTCTTAACGTCTTTCCAATTGTTCATTTTATGTGTCCAGTACGGCGCCGCTACGGCTGATGAGATGGTTGCCGCATTACAGCGGTTTATTATTCTATCTCGTCTTTTATCATCTGGGCGACGTGAAGCAAGACATCTTGATCAATGAGCTTGCCGGTTTATGAATATTTACATGAAAACCGCAATAGTAGTTCGCAAACCATTATTTCTGCGTTAGCTTGGCAAAACTCACCTGCTTCGGGGCATCTCCATGTCATTCATAAATTCTTTGACCTTTATTCCAGACTGGCCGGTAATGGTGCAGTTTGCGATCGCGACATTTATTTTGTCGATCACTCCGGGCCCTGATATGACATTGTTTGTCGGCCGCTCCTTATCTGAAGGGCGCGCAGCCGGTTTTGCCTGTATGGCAGGCGCATCCAGTGGCATTGTTGTACATGCAACCATGGTGGCAATCGGCCTGTCGGCATTGATCATTGCCTCGCCAAGTGCGTTTTGGGTGCTAAAAGTGGTTGGTGCCGGATATCTGGTGTTTCTGGCTTTTCAGGCCATTCGTAAAGGCTCCGCCTTTTCGCCTGAAGAGAGCAGCGGCAAACAGCACACATTGTTTCAAAACTGGGCAACAGGCTTAGGCATTAACTTGCTCAATCCTAAGATCATATTGTTCAATATGACGTTTCTGCCGCAATTTGTTTCTGCGCATGATCCGCATGCATCAGGTAAATTGTTTTTTCTCGGCCTGTCTTTTATCCCCCTATCCTTGCCGGTGGTTGTGCCGATGATTCTGGCTGCGGATAAATTTGCAGGGCTATTGAAAAAGAACCCGACAGTCACACGTTGGGTCGATTATGTTTTTGCGGGTGTATTTTCAGTCTTTGCTTTAAAAATTTTGCTGGCGGATGGCAAGTAAACAGCAAAGCTAGAGCATTTCACTATCAAATTGAATCAACTTGATAGTGAAGGACGATAACTTAAGAATCTCAAGCGAGCGTTGCGATCCAAACTGAGCGTTACCCGCTCTGGTCGGCTTATCAGGCTTCCGGCATCTTGTTTTGATATGTAATATTTGTCCAGCGTCCGGCAACCAGCCAGTAAACAAAGCCGCCGGTAATGCCGGCAGCGGCCATGCTCATCAGCACGATGGTTTCATCGCTATTCTCCATGCCGGTCTGATAGCCGGCTATGCAGAGCACAATGCCGATTGCCAAACCGCACAGGCTGTAAAACAGGCTGTCACGCTTGTTGAAATATTCACCGGCAATAATCATTACCAGTGCCGGCCAGAAGGCGAAATAACCGATAATCAGCCCCATAAACGGGCTTGAAACCAACAGGCTTGGCCAAAATCCGGAATTATAACCATTGTTGACAGGATCAGGCAAAATGCCGAAGGCTGCTAAAATCAGCGCATTCAGCATAAAACCTGCTGCCAGAATAGCGAGCCCGTAACCAATCGTAATAACCGCAAAACGACCCAACAGGCTCAGGCTGCTATTCATGTGACCTCTGATGCGTTAATACGCTCTAGAGCATTTCGTAGTCCAATGGCATCATTGGGTGGCCACGATAATGCGTAAAAACAATAACTTAGAGCGGATTATATGATCCAATTTAAACGTAAACCGCTCTAGTAATTTTAATCTTCGCCGTGATTGGCAATCATCATCGCTTCAAATGCTAACCGGTCGGTTTTACGCATCCGCTCAGATTCTGATTTCAGCTGACCACAGGCAGCTAGAATATCGCGGCCACGCGGTGTACGGATTGGTGAAGCATAGCCGGCAGCATTCACATAATCGGCAAAACGTTCAATTTGCTCCCAATCCGAGCACTGGTAATTGGTGCCGGGCCATGGGTTGAACGGGATAAGGTTGATTTTGGCCGGAATGCCCTTCAAGAGCTGTACCAGCTTTTTGGCGTCATCCAGACTGTCATTCACATCTTTGAGCATCACATACTCAAAGGTAATTCGCTTGGCATTGGATAGACCCGGATAATCACGGCAGGCCTTGATCAGCTCTTCCAGCGGATATTTCTTGTTGATCGGCACCAGCATATCACGCAGATCATCACGCACAGCATGGAGTGAAATGGCTAGCATAACGCCGATTTCCTCACCAGTGCGATAAATTTCCGGTACAACTCCGGATGTTGAAAGCGTGATGCGGCGCTTGGAAAGCGACAAGCCATCACCATCAGAGGCAATCAGCAATGCTTTTTTTACATTTTCAAAATTATAGAGCGGCTCGCCCATACCCATCATCACAATATTCGTGATTTTGCGGCCTTCGGCAGGCACTGCCACACCATCAGGCGTATTAGCATCAGGAAAATCGCCCAGCATGTCACGGGCTGTGAGCAATTGTGACAGGATTTCTTCTGCTGTCAGATTGCGCACCAGTTTTTGTGTGCCGGTATGGCAGAACGAACAAGTGAGTGTGCAGCCAACCTGAGAGGAAACGCATAAAGTACCGCGGCCTTCTTCAGGAATATAAACACATTCAATTTCAACCGGACGCCCGGCACCGCGTGGCGGAAAGCGGAACAGCCATTTGCGGGTGCCATCGGTGGAGATTTGCTCTTCCACAACTTCGGGGCGCGCAATCGTGTAATCTTTGGTCAATGCAGTGCGCAGGTCTTTGGAGATATTTGCCATATCGGCAAAATCTGAAACGCCGCGCACATAGAGCCAGTTCCAAATCTGCGCAACACGCATTTTGACCTGTTTTGCAGGTATGCCGATTTCGGTCAGAACCTCACCGATTTCCTCACGGGAAAGTCCGATCAGGGTCGGCTTTGGCGCCAGCATTGCGCGGGCATTTGCTGCCAGAGCATCGCGGGTTTGAGGCGTGGTAAGGTCATATGAAATAGACATCTGGTATAATAGCTCACAATTGCATGGCCGTATCAGCAGGACAACATTTCTGCGTTGAGCTTGCTGATGGACGGCACTGTTGCATGATTTACGGGGGGCTGTTCTGAGATTAAATCCGCAAGAATGCCCTGAAGTGCGGCCTCATAGCATGGAAATGGCGCTGCGTCACGCTTTTATCAAGATGCAGCCTATGAGGAGAAGGCTATAAACCTGGTCTGTACCGGTGGATATAATAAAAAAGCCGGACATATGTCCGGCTTTTTAAATGTCTTATATGGGCTTACCAACCCGCTTTAGCGGTGTTTAAGCTAGCCTGCTTTAACGGCATTTCTGACCAACCCGCTTTAGCAGTGTTTAAGCTAGCCTGCTTTAACGGCATTTCTGAATTGCAGCCAATGCAGCAGAGATGCCTTTGAGCGAATAGGTATAAGTGGTTTTTGTACCACGCTTTGATGCGGCATTCACAACCATATCTGCACCGCTACGCATAGCAGCAATCAGTTTGGGTTCTTCCGCAGTATGTTCCATCCAGCCGGATTTACCATTGGTAAACATGGTGAAGCGTGCATTGCCAATTGTTACCAGCACCTTAGTATTGGCCTGTAACTCATAGCCTGCCATAAATTGCGGTTCGAATGAAACATTCTGGCCTGGCTTCTGGCTGACGAGGAAAAAATTATCCCCGTGGTCTACAGTTGTGGGTTGCTTCTGGGTCGGAACAGACAGGACATAGCACACCTTACCGTTGCCCGACTGATAGCTGTAAGCGCCCCAGGCGTTGAACTGGCTGATCTGGCTCGGGGACTGGGCAAGTGCACTACCTGCCATCCCAATCATGAACACAGAAGCCGCGACGATCGATTTTCCAAGCATAGGTCCTACCGGTTCTCTTTCGTTTGCTTCAGACTCAAAATTCGGGATTCACGCTCGTTAAAGCACGTCCCGTTTGGTGTCTTAATTTGACTTGATCGGGGTTACCAAACCGTGAAGTTTTTCACGAAATGAGCGGTTTTCCTGCGAAATACGCAAGTTTTCTCATCTGGCAACCTGTCTCGGAGACTTCAGCATCAGGAAAAAGGCGATAATTTGTCCGGTAGGGGTTTGATTCCATATTCTTGAAAATATGGCTTAATATACAAGGGGTATGGGGAAGCCGCTCAGATTTTGCTGGCGGTTTCTTCAGTTTCCTGCTGTAGCGATTTTTGTGCAGCAGCATAATGGGCGGGTGTAACATGGCTGCGCACGGCAGCAAAAGCAGCCATGAAAACGGCCATATCATCGGTAAATCCGATGCCGACCAGAAGATCCGGAACAATGTCAAACGGCAGCACGAAATAGGCCAGTGCTGCCAACAGGGTTGCCCGTACACGGCGCGGTGTTTTAGGGTCCAGTGCGCAATAATAAGAGGCGACAAGCTCTTGCGTGAATGGCACGCGTCCTGCCGCCTTTTTCATAGTTTTCCAGAAGTTATTACGGACACGACGCGCACGGCTGGTCTGTTCGCGCTCCGAGCCCGGCTGCAAAATTTCACCAATCTTCACATCATCCATAGCAATTCCTTTCACAGCAACAGATGGTGCATGCGTTTCATTTTACAAGAGATAGTACTGCATCATAGAGCGTAAAATACAGCTCACACGGCTTGGCTTCTTGCGTAATCATTGATCAGTCCAGCCATTGTAACGTCCAGTTTTGTGAGACCTTTGGCTGAATGTGTCGTGAGCATAATCTCAACTTTATTATACACATTTGACCATTCCGGGTGATGGTCAAGCTTTTCAGCAGCCATTGCAATGCGTGTCATGAAAGCGAAAGCCGCATTGAAATCAGCAAATTTAAAACTATGTCGGATTGATGTTGCATCATCGGAGAGTTCCCAGCCTGTTAATGCAGAAAGTGCTTTCTTAATTTCATCTGGTGAGAGCGGGGTGCGCGCCATAATCGTCTCCTTATTGCATCATCTGCTTATAATACCTGCTATAGCGAAACAGATATATCTTGTGTTCTTTTATCTTTCAGGCCAAGTCAAATTTGATCAAGTTAAGTTTGAAATTGCGCCTTTATAAATAGCCGGGTCATCTGAAATATTGAATACCAGAGGATTTTTATGCCGCAGCCATTTTCTATATTATTCATTTGTCTTGGCAATATTTGTCGCTCTCCCCTTGCCGAGGGTGTGATGCGCGCGGTGTTGCTGGAGCGTTTTCCGGATCGTGAATTTGTGATCGATTCCGCCGGTACGAATGGTTATCACACTGGCGAGGCGCCGGATGACCGGGCGATAGAGGTGGCCGCTCGCCATGGCGAGGATATTTCAGTGCAAGGCTGCCGTCAGTTGGTGACGGATGATTTTTACCGTTTCAATTTGATTTTAGGGATGGACCAGAACAATCTGATGACCATTAACCGGCATGCTCCGAGCGATGCATCGGCAGTAACGGGGCTGTTTACAGCGGTGGCGCGTGACGGCTTGCTGGGATCGGCATCTGATCGGGGGGCTGAAATCCCCGATCCTTATTATGGTGGTACGGCAGAGTTTGATATGGCCTACCGGATGGTGCGGGATGCAGCTGAGGCTCTTGCCGAAAAACTAACATGACTATCGGCACTTGCCGAAAAACCAGTATAATCATCGGCTCTAGCCGAAAGGTTTGGCGGAGCATCAATATTAGCCGCAACCTCGGTATTGTGCAGCGGCCAGATCTCCTCTGTCACATAAGGCCCGCCACCGGTGGATTCTTTTGATGACATCAGCACAAAGCGCGATACGGTAAAGGGTATTGTGGTGAAATTACCCCTCTCGGAGAGATAGCGGGCAAGCTGAATATCCGGCAGGTTTTTTAACCGTGCCAAAGTGACATGCGGCGTGAACTTGCGCGGATCAGCAGGCAGACGCAGCCTTTGGCAAATCCGCTCCATTTCTGCCTGCAATGCGGATAGCTCCGCTGATGGGGCAACGCCGGCATAAATACTATGTGGTTTTTTGCTGCCAAACACATTAACGCCGGACAAGCGTAGCGTGAAGCTTTGACGGTCGATACGATCGAAAGCGTGCACGATCTCGTCAGCCACATGGCCTTCAACATCGCCGATAAACCGTAAAGTGATGTGATACTTTTCCGGATCAATCCAGCGGACGGAACCTTTGGGGCCGATAAGCCCGCCCCGTAATAAAGACAATGACAGGGCCGCATCGCGGGAGATTTCAAGAGCAGTGAAAAGGCGCGGCATGGCATCCTCCTCAATAGGAATGGTCTCAAAATGTGAAACTGCAAAGCCAGTACCATTGATTTGCGGTCTGCCTTGCAGCAGTCATAGAACCTGTTCAATCAAACCGGCTCTATACTTTATGTTAGCGAACCACTGATCTGCACATCGCACAAGTGCTTTGTTGCTCAAACCGCCAGAGTTTAACATCTTGTATAAAATTTGCCGGTTTTTACCAAATCATGTGTTTCACAACTATGGAATACCATACTGATTGTGTCAGCAAGATGAATCCGATTTTGTGCTCTGTCTGTGAAAGCGGGTTCAGTTCAGGTCAATTGATTCCTGATCGAGCATGGATTTAACCATTGGTAAAATACCGGTCACAATTGTTTTCACACCTTCAGGATTAGGGTGCATACCATCATCGAGCAGCAGGGTTTTATCTGCGGCCACCCCTTCAAGAAAGAACGGGTAGAGTTTAAGCTCGTATTTATCAGCGAGTTTTTGATAGAGCGGATTAAATTTTGCCGCATAGTCTGCGCCCATATTCGGAGGTGCAACCATGCCTGCCAGCAGTACCGGAATGCCACGTTCTTTCAGCCGCGCCAGCATTTGATCAAGATTGTTTTCACTAAGCTCGGGTGCAATACCGCGCAACGCATCATTGGCGCCGAGTTCCAGAATTACCAGTTGCGTTTCATCGGGCACCGACCAGTCAAGCCGTGCCAGTCCGCCGCTGGTGGTGTCGCCCGATACACCCGCATTGGCAACTGTTGCTTTATAGCCGGCGGCATTGAGCGCTGTTTGCAATTGCGCAGTAAAGCCATCCTGTTGTGCCAGCTGGTAGCCGGCCATCAGGCTGTCGCCAAAGCCGACAATCTGCACAGCATTATCATTTGTCGCTTGCGCCTGCACATTTTGCAGGGCGGGCGATAATACACTCAGCATAAAAATCGTGCTGATAAGACGAAAAAGACGCACAGACATTGATTTGAATCCTGCTGATACTCACGGCACTTCCGGATTTATGCCGGATATATGTAAGGCTGATAACAGTGCAGATTTACAGCCTTTTTATGGTCGCATTGATGACTATTTGTTGTATCGCACTGTACATTTGTATTTTGTAACCCCAGATACAAAAAATATGGTTTCAGGGCAGCGCGCTTTTCAGGCATTTACAGGGATTATGACGTGACAATACAACCAGGTATCGTGCTTGAAAATATTGATCTCACACTTGGTAACCATGCTGCCCGTGTGCATGTGCTCAATAATATTTCCCTTAAAATACAAAGCGGAGAATCCGTCGGTATTGTCGGTCCTTCGGGCTCCGGCAAATCCACATTGCTGATGGTGCTGGCTGGACTTGAAAAAGTTGATAGCGGCAAAGTGCTCATAAATGGCGAGCGTATCGACCGGATGAGCGAGGATCAGGCGGCAACATTTCGCGGTCGCAATATCGGTATTGTATTCCAGTCTTTTCATCTGATCCCCAATATGACTGCTCTTGAAAATGTTGCGGTGCCGCTGGAGCTCGCAGGCCGTGATGATGCTTTTGCTGTCGCGGAACAGGCTTTGCACTCGGTCGGTCTCGGGCATCGGCTGACACATTATCCTTCAGCACTATCAGGCGGTGAGCAGCAGCGTGTGGCGATTGCCCGCGCCCTTGCACCAAAGCCGGCTATTTTGATTGCCGATGAACCAACGGGTAATCTGGACAGTGAAACCGGTCGCCAGATCGCGGACTTGTTGTTTGATAAGCAGCGTGAATACGGGCTGACACTGGTTTTAGTCACCCATGATCCGGTTTTAGCCGCACGGTGTGAACGTGAAATTCAGGTGCGTTCCGGCCAGATCGCTTCAGCTACATCATTGCGCAAAGATCAGGTTACACCAGCGGAAGCCGCCCAATGAGCGCGGTTCAACAGAAAAAATCTGCCTCGTTTTTACTGGCATTACGTTTTGCCCTGCGGGAGATGCGTGGCGGGCTGACCGGCTTTTATATTTTCCTCGGATGCATTGCGCTCGGTGTGGCTGCTATCGGCGGTGTTAATTCTGTTGCCCGCTCCATTGCCGACGGGCTGGCAGTTGAAGGCCAGGCCATTCTTGGCGGTGATGTGAGTTTTATGCTCAACCAGCGCGAAGTGAATGAAGATGAGCGGAATTTTCTGACAAAGCAGGGCGTGGTTTCTGAAAATATCACCATGCGCTCGATGGTGCGTTTGCCTGATGGTTCCGATCAGGCGCTGGTTGAGGTTAAGGCTGTCGATCAGGCATATCCGCTTTATGGTGCTTTGAAACTGGAGCCTGATTTACCGCAGCAGGCAAGGTTTGCCTTGCAGGATGGTGCTTATGGGGCGGCTGTTTCACAAATATTGCTTGACCGTTTGGGCTTGAAACTTGGCGATCAGATATTGCTTGGCTCAGTAAAATTTGCACTGCGTGCTGTTATCGATACCGAGCCGGATATGCTGGGCTCGGGCATGGCGCTCGCACCACGTTTTCTGACCTCAAATGAAGCTTTACGTGCTTCAGGCCTTATTCAGCCCGGTAGTCTGATCCATTATATTTATAAAATTGCATTGCCGGATACGGCGCAGGCTGGCGCGCAGGATACGCGTCTGAAGCAGATTGAGACCGAGGCTGAAAAAAACTTTCCCCAAGCCGGTTGGAATATTCGTAACCGTACCAATGCTGCACCGGTTTTGGCGGCCAATATCGAACGATTTTCGCAGTTTCTTACCCTTGTTGGCCTCACCTCGCTGATCATTGGTGGTGTGGGTGTTGCTAATGCTGTGCGCAGTTTTCTTGAAGCTAAGCGCTCGGTGATTGCGACGTTTAAATCGCTCGGCGCTTCTTCTGATTTTGTGGTGCTGATTTATCTCTGCCAGATTATAGCACTGGCTCTGGTTGGTATCGTAGCGGGGCTGCTGCTCTCGGTGGCTTTAAGTGCCGGTGCTGTTTATGGCTTGTCATCCTATCTGCCGGTTGGAGCTGGGCTGAAGCTTTATCCGCAGGCATTGTTGCTAGCTACGGCCTTCGGCATGATTACCACGTTGATTTTTGCCATCCTGCCTTTGGGGCGTGCGCGGGTTATTCCGGCTACGGCGCTGTTTCGTCAAAAAGGGTTTGATGAGAGCGGCTGGCCACCTTTGCTATATAGCCTGACCGCAGGAGCATTACTGCTGGTGCTGATCGGACTGGTAATGATGTTCGTTGATGATCAGCGCATTGCCGGCGTGTTTATTGTCGGCGCAGTTGCGGCCTTCATCATCTTGCGGGGGGTCTCTTATGTGCTGCGCTTTCTGGCACGCCGCGCGCCACGGTTTCGCTCACCGGCTTTGCGGCTGGCGATTGGGAACATTCACCGGCCGGGCGCGCTGACGCCCTCAGTCGTGCTGTCTTTAGGCTTGGGGCTCACGCTGGTTGTGGCGCTGGCTATGGTTGATGGTAATCTGCGCCGCCAAATCACACAAAGCCTGCCCGCTCATGCGCCAAATTTCTTTTTTGTCGATATTCAAAATACTGAGATTGACGGTTTCCGCGACCTTCTTGCCAAAACTGCACCTGAGGGCAAGGTGGTGAGTGCCGCTATGTTGCGTGGCCGGATTGTGGCGCTGAATGGTATTGATGTTGATAAAGTCAATGTGCCGCCGCAGGGCGAATGGGTACTGCGTGGTGACCGCGGTATTACCTATGCCAAAAATCTGCCTGAAAATTCAACGCTGACACAAGGTACTTGGTGGCCTGCAGATTATAGCGGGGAGCCGCTGGTGTCGTTTGCCGCCAAAGAGGCCGAGGAGCTTGGCCTTAAAATTGGTGATACATTGACGGTGAATGTGCTTGGCCGCAACATGACAGCTAAAATTGCTAATTTCCGTCAGGTGCAGTGGGAAACACTGGCGATCAATTTTGTTATGGTCTTCTCGCCCAATACATTTACCGGCGCGCCGCATTCATGGCTGGCTACGCTGACAGATGCCTCAGCCATTCCTGCGCAAGAGGCAACCGTGCTGCGTGAGATTACGCAGGCTTTTCCGAGTGTAACATCGGTACGTGTCAAAGATGCGATTGAAGTAGCCAATGATCTGATTGGCCAGCTGGCAACGGCTATCCGCTGGGCTGCATCGGTTGGTCTGCTCGCCGCTATTCTGGTTTTGGCCGGTGCGCTCGCCGCCGGTAACCGTGCAAGACAGCATGATGCAGTGGTGTTGAAGACACTGGGTGCCACACGCCTGACACTTATCCGTGCTTTTATTTATGAATATGCATTGCTGGGCTTGGCAACGGCGGTTTTCGCGCTGGCTGCTGGAAGTCTTGCTGCATGGTTTGTTGTGGTGCGTTTGATGAATTTACAAATGCGCATGCTGCCGGACGTGGCGTTTTTCACAGTGTTTACCGCGCTGGTGCTGACAGTTGGTTTCGGTCTTGCCGGTACATGGCGGGTGCTGGGGCAAAAGGCTGGTACGGTTTTGCGTGAGTTGTAAGTATATAATTGGCACTGCAAATTTATCTAAAACGCTTTTGATGATAAAACAGGCTTAAAAAATGATGCTTTTTAGCGGTTTGGTCTTGTTTTAGGAGGTCAAAATAACCATTATATCAGGCAGGCATGCTGGGGTTCCGCCAGCGGCGCCTGGGGAGTGCTTGTCATGGATCTTTTAGAGTGACGGATTCTTTATATTGGCCCCCTGACACCGGACGGAACAAGGCAAGAGGAATATTATGGTAGATTTTCGTAATGTACAGGCGCAGAGCCCGGTCGGAGCGCGCGACGCCGCAGCTATCGATCAGGGGCTGCGCTCATATATGCTTGGCGTTTATAATATGATGGCGATTGGTCTGGCCGTTACCGGTCTGGCTGCACTCGGCACATCTTATCTCGCTATGAACAATCCGGCCTTTGCACAAATTATGTATGGCAGCCCGCTGAAATGGGTCGTAATGCTTGCGCCATTAGCTGCCGTATTTTTCTTGAGTTTCCGTATTGAGCGCATGAGCGTTGCCACTGCACAGCTGACATTCTGGGTTTATGCCGGTCTGGTTGGTCTGTCGCTGTCATCGATCTTCCTGATCTTTACCGGCGAGAGCATTGTACGCACATTTTTCATTACCGCGGCTTCCTTTGGTGCCCTGTCGCTTTATGGCTACACCACCAAGCGTGATCTGTCGGCAATGGGTTCGTTCCTGATGATGGGTCTGTTCGGCCTGATCATCGCCTCTGTTGTTAATATCTTCCTCGGCTCTTCTGCTTTGCAGTTTGCTGTATCGGTTCTTGGTGTTCTGATCTTTGCAGGTCTTACCGCTTATGACACACAGCAGATCAAGGAAATGTATTACGAAGGCGATGCATCTGATGCGATGGGTCGTAAGATTGTTATGGGCGCATTGCGTCTTTACCTCGACTTCATCAACATGTTCATGTTCTTGCTCAACTTCATGGGTAACCGCGAATAGTCTTTAAGATTGATAACTGAAATGCGAAGGGCAGCCGTGAGGCTGCCCTTTTTGTTTGCTTGTGCATATTGAGTTATATTGGGTAATAAAAAAGCCGCCGGATTATCCGGCGGCTTTTTCAATCGGTGTTTTTTTACAGAGCTTATGCTTTGGCAAGCTCACGAAGAACGGTCTGCAGAATGCCGCCGTTTTTCATATAGTCCAGCTCATCCAGCGTATCGATACGGCAGATCAATGGAACCTGCTTCACGGTGCCGTCAGCATATGTAATGGTGGCATTGGTGACCTGACGCGGACGAATGTCTGCCAGACCTTCAATGGTTACCACTTCATCACCCTTGAGGCCGAGTGACTGCCAGCTGGTGCCATCTTCAAACACGAATGGCACAATACCCATGCCGACAAGGTTTGAACGGTGAATACGCTCAAATGACTGCGAAATCACAGCCTTGACGCCGAGCAGGTTGGTGCCCTTTGCAGCCCAGTCGCGCGACGAGCCGTTACCATATTCTACACCGGCAAACACAACCAATGGCACGCCCTCAGTTTTATACTGCATTGCTGCATCATAAATTGAGGTTTCTTCCTTGCTTGGATAATGGATGGTGTAGCCACCTTCACGGCCGTTTTCGCCGAGCATGTGGTTACGGATACGGATATTGGCGAATGTACCGCGCATCATCACTTCGTGATTACCGCGACGGGTGCCGTACTGGTTGAAATCTGCAATCGCAACACCGTTGTCGATGAGATATTTACCGGCAGGAGACTGTGCCTTGATCGAACCGGCAGGTGAAATATGGTCGGTTGTAATCTTATCGCCGAACAGGCCGAGGATGCGGGCACCCTTGATGTCAGCGATTGTACCAGCCGATTTGCCCATGCCCACAAAGTAAGGCGGGTTCTGCACATAGGTTGAATTATCATCCCATGCGTAGGTTTCACCAGCAGGTACCTGAACAGCCTGCCAGTTTTCATCACCCTTGAACACGTCGGCATATTTTTCCGAGAAAATTTTACGCGTAACGTTTTTGGCAATGAAGTCCTGAATTTCAGCTGACGAAGGCCAGATGTCACGCAGGAACACTGGATTACCGTCTTTGTCTTCACCAAGCGGCTCGATTGTCAGGTCTTTGGTCACTGTACCGGCCAGAGCATGCGCAACAACCAGTGGCGGGGATGCCAGATAGTTAGCCTGAACGTCTGGTGATACGCGGCCTTCAAAGTTACGGTTGCCGGAAAGTACCGCAGCACCGATCAGACCCTTATCATTGATGGTCTTGGAGATTGGCGCCGGCAGTGGTCCGGAGTTGCCGATACATGTCGTGCAACCAAAACCAACAAGGTTGAAGCCAAGCGCATCAAGCTCTTTCTGCAGGCCTGCGGATTCAAGATAGGCCGCAACAACCTGAGAACCCGGAGCCAGGGAGGTTTTAACCCAAGGCTTGGTTTTCAAGCCTTTGGCAACAGCATTACGCGCCAGAAGACCAGCCGCAATCAGCACGCTCGGATTCGAGGTGTTGGTGCAGGATGTAATCGCAGCAATAACCACATCACCATGGCCGAGATCGTAATCTTCGCCTTCAACCGCATAGCGGGCGTTCTGACCGGTGGTCTTTTTATATTCGGTTTCGAGCGATGTCGCAAAACCTGCAGCAATACCTTCGAGCGGAATGCGGCCTTCAGGACGCTTAGGGCCAGCCATTGATGGTACAACTTCAGCCATATCCAGCTCAAGAATATCGGTGAAGACCGGATCATTGCTGTCTGCTTCACGCCACATACCCTGTGCACGGGAATAGGCTTCAACCAGCGCAATACGATGTTCGTCGCGGCCGGTTGTGTGCATGTAGTTGAGGGTTTCTTTATCGATCGGGAAGAAACCACAGGTCGCGCCGTATTCAGGGCCCATATTGGCAATGGTTGCGCGATCGGCAAGGGTCATATTGTCGAGGCCCGGACCAAAGAACTCAACAAACTTACCAACAACGCCTTTTTTACGCAGCATCTGGGTAACTGTGAGCACGAGATCGGTTGCGGTCACGCCTTCTTTGACCTTACCGGTCAGCTTGAAGCCGATAACTTCCGGCAGCAACATCGAAACCGGCTGGCCGAGCATGGAAGCTTCAGCTTCAATACCACCAACACCCCAGCCAAGAACGCCAAGGCCATTGATCATTGTAGTGTGTGAGTCTGTGCCCACGCATGTGTCAGGATAAGCGGTGGTTACGCCGTCTTCTTCTTTGGTCCACACGCCCTGCGCCAGATATTCAAGATTAACCTGATGACAGATGCCTGTGCCCGGAGGAACAACACGGAAATTCTGGAATGCCTGCTGGCCCCATTTCAGGAAGCGATAACGCTCGGCATTGCGCTGATATTCAAGATCAACGTTGTTTTTGAAAGCCTGCGGTTTGCCGAATTCATCAACGATCACCGAGTGATCAATCACGAGATCAACAGGTACCAGCGGGTTAATCTGGTCGGCTTTACCGCCGAGTGAAACCATGGCATCGCGCATGGCTGCAAGGTCAACAACTGCAGGAACACCGGTAAAGTCCTGCATCAATACGCGTGCCGGACGATAGGCGATTTCTGCGCCGGCTGAACCGCGATCTGCAAGCCATTTGGCGACATTGATAATATCGGCTTTTTTGACACTGCGGTCGTCTTCAAAGCGCAGAAGATTTTCAAGCAGAACCTTCATCGAGAAAGGAAGTTTTGATACGCCTTCAAGACCGTTTTTTTCGGCTTCGGTCAGGCTGTAATAAACATAGTCTTTACCGTCGACGCTAAGCGTCTTACGGCATTTGAAACTATCGATGTGAGACACGATGTTCGTCCTTCATGCTACTGGCCGGAAAACCAGGACGAACGCCTATGCATGCGTTTCAAGGACGCGCTTAGGTGCGGGTGCAGTCATTTCCGCTGTCCGTCCCGAGGCTTGTGTTACTAAAACGTCAAGCTTTAGAGATCGGCCAAAAATGGTTTCCACGCCGACCGCTGGCATGGTAGCTGCTATATAGGCATTTTTTTAAAACTGTTCCAGACTATTATTCGGCAAAACAGCCCGGTTGCGTCGAAATGTTGCGGCTTGTTTTTTGTTCGTTGCTGCTAGTGAAACCGGTAAAATATGCAAGAAATTAAGGTATCGGAGGCCATATGCGGCTTGTAGCTGAAAATCTGAGTGGTGAGCGCGGTGAGAACCTGCTGTTCAACTCTGTGTGCGCAAGTCTGCAAAGTCATCAGGCACTGATCATTACCGGAGCGAATGGCACCGGAAAATCCACATTGCTGCGAATCATTGCCGGTCTTTTGCCCGCTTTACATGGTTCAGTCTGGCTTGAAGGTGAGGACGGTGATCTGCCGGTTGCAACCTGCAGTCATTATTTGAGTGCGCTTAATGCGATGAAGCCTGCACTCACTGTGTATGAAAACCTGAAATTCTGGCAGGATTTTCACGGCAATCCGCTCTGCACTATTGATGAGGCGCTCGAGATTGTCGGCCTCTTTAATATTGACCATCTGCCTTATGGTTATTTGTCGACAGGGCAAAAGCGCCGCGTGAGCATCGCCACGCTGTTATGTTCGCACCGTGCTTTATGGCTGCTTGATGAGCCGACCTCAGGGCTGGATTTGCAAGCACAGGCAATGTTTGCCGGCGTGATGCGCGATCATTTACAAAAAGGGGGCATGATCGTGGCGGTGACGCATATTACACTCGGGCTGGAAGAGGGCAGTGCAATAGATGAGGTGCGCATAAAGCATTTGCGATTGGAAGATTATTTACCGCAAGATCAGGATGCGGGTAATCTGGACGCTGAACTGCAGGGTTGGTCATAATGAAGGCACTGTTCTGGCGTGATTTACGCATAGCGATCCGTGCCGGTGGCGGCGCTCTGGTTGGCATTTTGTTTTATCTGGCTGTGGCGGCGGTGGTGCCTTTTGCCGTCGGGCCTGATCTTAAATTACTAGCGCGTATCGGCCCCGCAATGTTGTGGCTGGGGGCGTTGCTGGCGGTTTTGCTCGGTCTTGACCGGCTGTTTCAGGCTGATCGTGAAGATGGCTCGCTGGATATTATGATCATGGCGCGCGAGCAGCATTTTCTGACACTGACAGTGGTTGTGAAGTGTCTGGCACATTGGGTGGCGACCGTGCTGCCGCTGGTTTTGGCAGCGCCGTTTCTGGGGCTGATCATGAATATGGAGCCCATTGCAATTCTTGCCACCACGCTTACTTTGCTGATTGGCACGCCGGCTGTTATCTTTATCGGAGCATTGGGGGCGGCTTTGGCGGTTTCGATGCCGCGCGGCGGTTTGCTGGTCTCGGTCATGATCCTGCCACTTACCATTCCGGTGCTGATTTTCGGGGTCTCTGCTTCTTATGGCGCCGTAACTGACAATGCCGCTTTTGTTACGCCATTGTTGATGCTCGCCGCAAATACGTTGATAGCAGCAATAATCGGACCATTGGCCGCAGCCTTCGCGTTGAAAATTTCAACTGATTAAACGATAGACTATTGCTCATAAAAATGTGCAGGTACTCATGAATAAACGACCATCACCAACTGAGCAAAAAACGAGCGCTATGGTTTCCCCGCGCCGGTTTCAGGCTTTGCTCGATCTGGCTAATCCCACGCGGTTTTTGAGCTTGAGCGCAAAACTGTTGCCGTGGCTTGCCGGGCTAACAGTGTTGTTGCTGATTGCCGGTTTTGCTATGGTGTGGATGTCGCCGGAAGATTATCAGCAAAAGCTCACCGTCAAAATTATGTATATTCACGTGCCTTTCGCGTGGCTGTCGATGATGTGCTACACGGTGATGACACTTGCGGCGCTTGGTACGCTTGTGTGGCGCCATCCGCTGGCTGATGTTTCAGCCAAGGCTGCGGCACCGCTGGGCGCCATGTTTACAGCACTCGCATTGGTAACCGGTTCGCTCTGGGGCAAGCCGATGTGGGGTACATGGTGGGTGTGGGATGCGCGGCTGACCTCGGTTTTCATTCTGTTTTTGATGTATCTCGGCATTATTGCGCTGACCCGCGCGATGGATGATCAGGCCAAGGCTGCGCGCGCAACCGCAGTGCTGACTTTGGTAGGCTTTATCAATATTCCGATCATCAAATTCTCGGTGGATTGGTGGAATACGCTGCATCAGCCGGCTTCTGTGCTGCGCGCAGACGGCCCAGCCATGCCGCCAAGCATGCTTTATCCGTTGCTGGTGATGGCGCTGGCAATGACGATGCTGTTTTTTACGCTGCATTTGATGGCCATGCGCAATGAGATTTTCAGCCGCCGGATTGCCGCAATGCGCAAGATTGCCGCGCGCAGTGCCGAGCGGCAAAGTCGTCACACCCGGACGGGAGAAACAGCATGAGCCATTTAACTTATGTCATGCTGGCCTATGGGATTTCGGCGGTAGTGGTGCTGGCGATTTTGGCATGGATTGTGCTTACGCAAAACAATCTGCAGGCAGAAATGACACGCCTTGAAAAACAAGGTATTCGTCGCCGTTCACAACAGACCACCGCTCCTGAAAAGGCAGACTAATCATGACGGATCCGGTTGAACCGCTGGCTACTGAGGCCACAGAGCCACATAAGAATAAACGCGTTCTGGCGGCGCTTTTGCCTTTGATTATCTTTGCGGCCTTGGCCGGATTATTCACATGGCAGTTGATGAGTGGCCATAATGCACAGGAAATTCCGTCTGCACTGATTGGCAGAGCTGCCCCTGAGACTAATTTGCCGCAACTTGAAGGCCTGCTACAGGCTGATGGCAGCCAGACACCGGGATTACGCGCCGCTGATTTTAAGGGGCAGGTCACACTCGTGAATGTCTGGGCATCATGGTGCGTGCCATGCCGTGAAGAGCATCCGCAATTGATGAAACTGGCACAGGATAAGCGCTTTCGTCTGGTGGGCCTGAATTATAAAGACAAGCCTGATAATGCGCGCGAGTTTCTGCAAAGCCTCGGTAATCCTTACGCCGCAGTAGGCGCAGATAGCTCTGGTCGCGGCGGTATTGACTGGGGTGTGTATGGCGTGCCTGAAACCTTTATAGTCAACCGTGAGGGCAAAATTGTCTATAAATTTGTCGGGCCGTTGGATGATGAGAGTCTTAATAATACCTTTATGTTAGAATTAGATCGTAATTTTAAGTAATAGTTATTTATTTTTGTAAGAAATAGTTCTATTTTATGTAATGATTTTAATGTGTAAATTTATTTGTAACTTAATATTGTGTATAATTTATAGAGGTGGATTATGAATTTTAAAATAAAATATATTGTATCGTTCATTTTGTGTTATATTGGTGTAATTTCTTTTGCTCATGCATCAGCCTCTCTCCCCAATAATACTATGAGGCCATCACAAGTGCCTGAAAATTATGTTGTCACGCCCTTTGGTTATTTTCATCCCAGCTGTGTGAATAAAATAAATAATGATGAGGTCGTTGCTCCTGGATTAAGTATTGAAAAAAATGGCAAGGAGGTTAGACGGCTGGAAAAATGCCTTTTTTCGAGTTTTTCAAAGCAGGGTCAGGAAAGGCATGTTGATTCTACTGCATCAATACATGATGGATGGCAAATATCTTCCAGTTATTCTTTGGATGGCGACTTAGGTTATCTAACTGCTGTATGGACGGTTCCTTCGGATCCTGTAATTAATCAAGGGCAAACATTGTATTTCTTCCCTGGCGTTGAGCAAAATCCAGTTATTTCAATTTTACAGCCGGTTCTGGGGTGGAATCAGTTAGGCAGGCCTGGTTGGACGTTAGCCAGCTGGAATTGTTGCGAACGAGGTACGGTCACTCACTCTGAGCCAGTGAAAACCTCTGCGGGGGAAACCAATGAGGGGAAGATATACTATGATGACAATTTAAACGGTTATTATATACAGTCTTTTGTAAACCCCTTTACCTCTTCAAAAGTAATGACGCAGCTTGGGACACGTCATTACAATAGGCCTGTAAATTGGGTATTAGGTGGTGTTATGGAGAGTTATCATGTTGCGTCATGTGATGCATTGCCGGCGGATGGGGCTTTTATTTTTGGTACGGTAAGTGTATATGATAGAAAAGATAATCTAGTAACTAAAAATTTTAAAACTCATCTGAATCACGGCGATAATTGCAATTATAAAGCAAGTGTAAGTAGTAGTAAATTTCCAGATATAAAGTTTACTTTCTCAAATGATAAATGACGTTATAGTCTTGTAAATATTATTTTCTGAAACTGCCTCAAGAGGCTTCCTTCTCATGAGATGAAGAAAGCCTCTTGTATTCTATAATCTTGAACTTTACTCAGGTACATGCCTTACAGCACCCTTAGCAGCACTTGTTGCCATGGAGGCATAGGCTTTGAGAGCGGTTGTGACTTTGCGCTTGCGCACTTCGGTAGGCTTCCAAGCGGCGATGCCTTTGGCTTCCATCTCAGCGCGGCGTGTTGCCAGCACGGCATCATCAACAGCCAGATGAATTTTGCGGTTCGGAATGTCGATCTCGATCAGATCGCCTTCTTCAACCAGACCGATAAGTCCGCCTTCCGCCGCTTCCGGTGAAACATGACCAATCGACAGGCCGGATGAACCACCGGAGAAGCGGCCATCAGTAATCAGCGCGCAAGCTTTGCCGAGACCCTTCGACTTCAGATAGCTGGTTGGATAGAGCATTTCCTGCATGCCGGGGCCGCCGCGCGGGCCTTCATAGCGGATCAGCACGATATCGCCTTCTTTGACCTTGCCATTGAGAATGGCGAGAACGGATGAATCCTGACTTTCGAAGATACGCGCTTTGCCGGAGAATGTCAGAATGCTGTCATCCACACCTGCGGTTTTAACAATGCAGCCGTCTTCTGCAAGATTGCCGTAAAGCACTGCCAAGCCGCCATCCTGTGAGAAAGCGTGTTCTTTTGTGCGGATAACGCCATTTTCGCGGTCGGTATCTACGCTGTCAAAATAACGGTTCTGGCTGAAGGCAACCTGTGTTGGTACGCCGCCCGGCGCCGCGCGGAAAAATTCGTGCACGCTCTCATCGGCAGTGCGTTTCACGTCCCATTTATCCAGCGCATTTTTCAAAGTGCCGGAATGGATGGAGCCCGCATCGGTGTTGAGCAGACCCGCACGGTCAAGCTCACCAAGAATACCCATAATCCCGCCGGCACGATGCACATCTTCCATATGCACATTGGCAATGGCAGGGGCAACCTTACACAGCACCGGAACTTTGCGCGACAGACGGTCGATATCGGACATGGTAAAGTCCATTTCCGCTTCATGTGCCGCTGCGAGCAAATGCAGTACAGTATTAGTGGAGCCGCCCATGGCGATATCCAGTGTCATGGCATTTTCAAAGGCTGCAAAGCTGGCAATAGCGCGCGGCAGCACGCTTTCATCATTGCCTTCATAATGACGCTTGCAGAGATCAACAATCAAACGGCCGGCTTCCAGAAACAGTTCTTTACGAGCCGCATGGGTTGCGAGTGTCGATCCGTTGCCCGGCAGTGACAAACCAAGTGCTTCAGTCAGGCAGTTCATCGAGTTGGCGGTGAACATACCGGAGCAGGAGCCGCAAGTCGGGCAGGCGGAGCGCTCAATCGCGTCAACCTCTTCGTCAGTATATTTGTCGTCAGCGGCTGCAACCATGGCATCTACCAGATCAAGCTTCTTCTCGACATCGCCCCAGACAACTTTACCAGCTTCCATCGGGCCGCCGGAAACAAACACAACTGGAATATTGAGGCGGAGAGCTGCCATCAGCATGCCCGGTGTGATCTTGTCACAATTGGAAATGCACACCATGGCATCGGCGCAATGGGCATTGACCATATATTCAACAGAATCTGCAATGATCTCACGCGATGGCAGCGAGTAGAGCATGCCGTCATGCCCCATAGCGATACCGTCATCCACCGCAATAGTGTTGAACTCCTTGGCAACACCGCCGGCTTTTTCAATTTCACGGGCAACCATCTGGCCGAGATCTTTAAGATGCACGTGACCCGGTACAAACTGGGTGAAGGAATTGACCACAGCAATAATCGGTTTGCCGAAATCACCGTCCTTCATGCCTGTGGCGCGCCAAAGGCCGCGCGCACCCGCCATATTGCGGCCGTGGGTGGAAGTTCTTGAGCGATAGGCTGGCATGGACATATTCCCTTGTGCATCAACAGCACTGTAAAACCGCGTTTTGCAGCAACAACAGGCCAGAAGTTACAAAAACGTAAGTGTATCTTGTCAGATATGTCTTACAGTACCCGTGCGTACGGTGCAAAGCACAAATTGCCTCACATCAAAAATTCTCTGCTTGAGACAATGAGCGTGCTGCATAAATAACACTGTAAATAAAAACAGGGCATTTCGCCCTGAATCTATCAGCGAAAATGCCCTGTTCTATCGTTATAAAACGGCTTAAAATGCTGTAAAAGTCAGTGTTGTCAGCGAGCGCACAATGCCGGGAATTGTCAGCACATTATCATTGATAAATTTGCCGATATCATCGCTTTCCTGAATATAGATTTTCATCAACAGGTCGTAATCGCCGCTTGTTGAATAAAGCTCCGAGGCAATTTCGCGTTTATAAAGCGCATCGGCTACTTCATAGGTTTTGCCCGGGCTGCACTGAATTTGCAGAAATACTGGCTTCATCTCACATCTTTCCTGTAAGAGAACGGGTGATAAAATTTATGGCGTTATCGGAACGTCCATCTGTGAGCACAAATAGCAGTACTGCCCTGCTATGGGTAGAGCCGTTTTAAGATTTAGTCTTGCTCAGGAGTATTGGCTTTGTTCACGCAATTGCTCAGCAAAACCTGTTCTTCAGCGGTGTGGTCGGCTTCCATATATGACAAAACGCCTTCGCCGCCTTTGGTATGCCAGCGGTAGCTGTCCTGCTCGTCATAGGCAACATAGCGCGCACCTGAACCGCTGACAGCGATACGCATTGGCACTAATTTGCCTTCCGTGAAGAGCACAGCCATAGCTTCGTCATTTTTCAAGTTGTTAATATAGACAACTTGTAATTCGACATTACGCTCGCAAATATAGGTCTCAACAGGAGGCTGAGATGCCGCAGCGATATCTTGTGCCATGGTGATACCGGTAAAACCGACAAGTGCAAAACCGGCAGAAAGAGTAGTGGTGATTGCTTTGCGCATCAGCTGATCCTTTGGTTATAGAACTATCATGCAGGAACCTGATTTGCATGATTCCAAACACTGTTTTTTATGCTGTTATGTCTCATAAAAACCGTATCCGACATAATTAAGATAGGCTACGAGAGTTATTTTAAAAGCCAGTTCAGGAGAAGGTTTTGGACGTATGCAGACGCCTAAACGGGGAAATCAATCCATCGGACTCATTTCTATTGCCGCTTTGTTCAATTTGAAGCAGCTTTAAAACCAATAAACAGAGCTCTGGAAAAGGTATTTTATCGCGTGTTCGTAAAAAGTTTTACATCGCATCTGAAATTATGCCGTTTGGCTGCCGTTCTCGCAGTCGCTTTGCTCGCCGGTTGTGCGGGCGTGAATTATGTTCAGCAGAAATATCAGGGCCTGCCCTCAATTGAATTTGTTGGCCAAAGCGGCACAAATTACCGGATTGTTGATAATCAGCAGGAAAGCCGGCTGTTAATCGGCCCCGGACTGGCCGGTTCTGCGACGCAGAATTTTGTCAAAGGATTTTCGACTGGGTCTGGTTTGGGTGTTACCCCGCCGGTGGTGTTTCGCGATGTGGCTGAAGAATATCTCAAATCGACCGGCAAGCGCTGCGAGACCCGTGATGTGACACTGGTCGTAGACCCTTATTATGAGGTGCGCTATAAATGCAGCCTGCGCAGTCCGCGAATGGCTTATTAGGATTGCCTTATAAAACGGCTTTGGCAAATGAGGATTTTTATTTTACACTGCACTCATTGGTGAAAGAATATTTCTTTTGGCGCGGAGTATTGAGGTTCTTGTAGCATCCTTCTCCGTTGCGGCTCTGTTAGTTTGTTGTTGAACACAAAACGGAGGTCATAATGTTACAGTACCATAATGCATTTACTGCCGCTGCAGCGCTGACTGTTATTTCTGTTGTATTTGGACCTGTGCAAGCGCTTGCTGATCAGACATTGCTGAATGTTTCCTATGATCCGACCCGTGAATTATACAAGGATTATAACGAGGCCTTTGCCAAACATTGGAAGACTGAGACCGGTGAAACTGTAACATTGCGTGCTTCTCATGGCGGGTCCGGTGCGCAGGCGCGCTCTGTTATTGATGGTATTAGCGCCGATGTGGTCACGCTTGCTTTACAGAGCGATATTGACGCAATTGTAGAAAAAACCGGTAAAATCAATGCCGACTGGCGACAGAAATTTCCGAATAATTCGGCTCCCTATACTTCCACAATTGTGTTTTTGACCCGTAAGGGCAACCCTAAAAATATTAAAGACTGGGATGATCTGATCAAAGACGGGGTTGAGGTGATTACACCGAACCCTAAAACGTCTGGCGGTGCGCGCTGGAATTATCTGGCCGCCTGGAGCTGGGCACATAATGAATATGGCGGCGATGAAGAAAAAATCAAAGCCTATATGACTGAGCTGTTCAGCCATGTGCCGGTTCTGGATACCGGTGCACGCGGTGCTACAACCAGCTTTGTACAGCGTCAGCTGGGCGATGTGCTGCTGGCATGGGAGAATGAGGCCTATCTATCTGTAGAAGAATTTGGCCCCGATGCATTTGATATAGTCGTGCCGCCGCAATCAATTCTCGCAGAACCGCCGGTTGCGGTTGTGGATAAGAATGTTGACGCCAAGGGCACGCGCAAGCTGGCTGAGGCATTTCTGAGCTACCTCTATTCAGAGGAAGGCCAGCAGATTGCTGCCAAGCATTTTTATCGCCCGTCTAAACCGGAATTGGTGCCGGAGGCAGATCGTAGCTGGCTGACCGAGGTTAAGCTTGTAACCATTGATGATCCGATTTTTGGTGGCTGGGCAAAGGCGCAGCCTGAGCATTTCGGTGATGGTGGTACATTTGACCAGATTTATAAGCCTGGACAATAAACCACCCTCTTAAACACAGTTAATCAGCCATAACGTTAGTCTCAATAAGGGGGGAGCATGACCGAGCCAGAAGCTAGTTTTGCCGGGAAAACGGTGCCCCTCATGCATGGGCGCTCGAATAAAGCCGGCCTTTTCTCATCTTGGCGCAAGCCGACTATCCTGCCGGGCTTCGGGCTGACATTGGGCTTCAGCGTAGCCTATCTGTCGTTGCTGATTCTGATCCCGCTGATGGTGCTGATGTTGCATGCGGCATCTGTTGGGCCTGCACGTTTCTGGCAACTGGCCAGCGATGCCAGGATGGTGAGCGCCCTGCAGGTCAGCTTTGTGAGTGCAGTGATTGCCGCGCTGATCAATGTGGTTTTTGGGGTTATTCTGGCTTGGGTTCTGGTGCGTTACCGGTTTGCGGGGCGGCGCATTGTAGACGCAATGGTTGACTTGCCTTTTGCCCTGCCCACAGCTGTTGCCGGCATTGCGCTGACAGCACTCTATGCTCCTAGGGGCTGGATTGGTGCATGGCTGATGCCGCTGGATATCCGCATCGCCTTTACACAAGCCGGTATTGTGGTGGCGCTGGTGTTTATTGGATTGCCTTTTGTTGTGCGCACTGTGCAGCCGGTGATTGAAGAGATCAGCCGCGAACATGAGGAGGTGGCTGCAACCTTAGGGGCCAACCGGTTCCAAACAATTTTTCAAGTGCTGTTACCGGGGTTGCAACCCGCCATTCTCACCGGTTTTGCATTGGCCTTTGCCCGTGCTGTTGGTGAATATGGCTCGGTTATTTTCATCGCTGGCAACCGGCCATATTCTACAGAAATTGCGCCTTTATTGATTTTTATCAAGCTGGAAGAGTTTGATTATTCTGCTGCAACAGTCTTGGCGACGGTGATGCTGCTGATTTCCTTTGTCATGCTGCTGGTTGTTAATTTGCTGCAAACATGGTCACGAAGGAGGTATGGTTATGGCCGTTAATGTCGGGAAGCGACTGACCCGCAAATCATCCGCTCCGCAGTGGCATAACCGGTCTGCCGTCACCGAGACCCCTGCAATACGCCGGATTTTAACCGCTATCGGCCTGTTGTTCATGCTGCTTTTTATAGTGCTCCCGCTGGTTGTTATTTTTGCTCAGGCGTTCAGCAAAGGCACCGATGCCTATTGGGCGGCTTTAAGTGATCCGGATGCGCAATCGGCTATCCGCCTGACATTGCTGGTTGCGGCCATTGCCGTGCCCTTTAACATGGTATTTGGTATTGCTGCGGCATGGGCCATTGCGAAATTTGAATTTCGCGGGAAAACATTTCTGATCACGCTTATTGATCTGCCGTTTTCAGTATCACCGGTGATTTCAGGGCTGGTATTTGTGTTGCTGTTTGGTGGTAACAGCTTTCTTGGCCCTTGGCTTCAATCGTATAATATTCAGATTCTATTTGCAGTGCCGGGTATTGTTCTCGCAACGGTTTTTGTGACTTTTCCGTTCGTTGCCCGCGAGCTCATTCCGCTGATGCAGGAGCAGGGTACGGGTGATGAAGAGGCAGCACTGTCGCTCGGTGCCAGTGGTTGGAAAACATTTTTCTACGTAACACTACCCAATATTCGCTGGGGGCTGCTTTATGGTGTGCTCCTATGCAATGCCCGCGCCATGGGTGAATTTGGCGCGGTGGCTGTAGTTTCCGGTCGTATCCGCGGCATGACAACCACCATGCCTCTGCATGTGGAGATGATGTATAGCGAAAATTTTGTGGCAGCCTTTGCTGTCGCCTCTTTGCTGGCGGGGCTGGCACTGATTACACTGATATTAAAGACGGTGCTTGAAATGCGTTTTCAGGTTGATGGTCATTAATCCGCTGAAACAAAGAAGTAATAAAACACTCAGCTAAAAACATAGTCGTTTCTGGTGAGGTTTGACTGGCAAGACTTGAAAGGACTGATAATGGAAGTACGCGTTGTTGATGTGCGCAAGGAGTTTGAGCAGTTTCCGGCGCTGCACAACGTTTCGCTCGATATTGTGTCAGGCGAGCTGATTGCATTGCTTGGGCCCTCCGGATCCGGAAAAACCACCTTGCTGCGCCTGATTGCAGGGCTTGAAACGCCGACTGAGGGTGCAATCTTTTTTGGCGATGAGGATGCCTCGCATAAAACAGTGCAGGAGCGCAATGTTGGCTTTGTCTTTCAGCATTATGCGCTGTTCAGACATATGACACTGGCGCAGAATGTCGGCTTTGGTTTGAAAGTGCGACCGAGCGCAACACGGCCGCCAAAGGCTGAAATTCATAAACGTGCGGTGGATTTACTCAATCTGGTGCAGTTGCAGGGATTGGAAAACCGTTATCCTGCCCAGCTTTCCGGCGGGCAGCGTCAACGTGTGGCATTGGCGCGCGCAATGGCTATTGAGCCCAATGTATTGCTGCTTGATGAGCCTTTTGGGGCTTTGGATGCGCAGGTACGTAAAGAGCTGCGCAAATGGTTGCGTGAAATTCACGACAGTACCGGCCATACCACGGTTTTTGTAACCCATGATCAGGATGAGGCGCTGGAGCTTGCGGATCGTGTGGTGGTGATGTCTCAGGGGCGCATTGAGCAGCTTGGCACACCGGATGAAATTTATGATCGTCCGAATTCGCCTTTCGTTTATGGCTTTATCGGTGAATCCAGCCGTTTGGATGTGCGGGTGGAAAATAATGAGGTTTGGCTGGCAGATCGCGCACTCGGTCTTAAACTTGATGCTACAGCTAATACTGCTCAAGCCGGTGAAAATGGCGAGGCGGTTTTGTATTTTCGGCCGCATGATGTGCAATTGGTTGATGGCTGCGGCGGCTGTATTGCCGGTGTGGTCACCGCGACCCGCCGCGTTGGTGCCAAAAGACGTGTTGAGCTGGAAGTGGGTGGCAAGCGTGAAACCGTGGAGATTGAAATTCCGGCGGAATATGAAGCGGCGGCCGGCAGCCGCCTGGCATTCCGCCCTAAATATTGGCGGGTATTTCCACTCGTTTAAGTTTGCGTCACTCAATTATGACGAGGCAAAATGACAGCTTTGAAAACTGCCGGATATCATACAATATCCGGCAGTTTTTATATCTATTAGCGCGATCATTTAAAAAAATTCATTCGATTAAAATGATATAAGGCAACCTTTGTCGTGCTGTAGCATTGTATCTGCAGTTATAGTGCTAAGACTTGATGTCGGATCAGGCTGTTTGAGGTCTGGTATTCAAGGCAGCTCGTTGATTTTTATAACGTTAAGTTAAAATCATCCATGATTTGTGCTTTGCGATTTTACCAAATTAGATCATGGCATTCTTAAGCGACGTAATTTGGTCATAACTGTTGAACATCAACAGACTATATAGTTTCAGACAAGTGAAGAGCAGTTCTTTGTCTGAGGCAACGTCAAAAAATGACAGGGCAATTTATACCGTCAAAACGGGATATAAACGCTCTGCAGCGGAACTTAAATCTTATAAAAGGCTGTAAAAGGCATATGCCGGCTTTGTCTTTCTCTCTGTCATCATTGTTTTCTCGCCCCATCACAGACCGTCTTTTGCCGGTGCTGCCTCTGCCTGTCAGGGGGCATTATAAAACACCTGAAGAGTTGCAGGTTCTTGCCAGCGCATTGGCGCGCAATGAAACAGTGCGGCTGCCTGATTATGAGAGTTTTGATTTCAATAAGCGCCTTGCTGAAAATGCGGGCGTTATCCTGCATGCCTATCGCTCATCGGATGCGGCATCGCGCAATGGTGAAACGATTACGCCGGCTGCGCAATGGTTGCTCGATAATTACTATGTTGTCGATAAAAGCATGCAGCAGGCGCGCCGCGATCTGCCGGATAAATTTCTCAATCAATTGCCGCTGGCAGCCAATATTACATCTGGTGTTACGCTGTCCGAGCAGGTCGCTACCACCCAGCCGCAGGCAAACACTTTGCCGCGCATTTTTGCTTTGGCCTGGCTTTATGTTGCCCATAGCGACAGTAATTTTTCATTGAAATCGCTGAAAGCAATGGTCGACGGTTTTCAGACTGTTGAGCCGCTGCATATCGGCGAATTATGGGCGCTGCCATCAGTGATCCGCTTTATGCTGGTCGAAAATGCACGCCGCTTGGCGCAACGTGTTGAGCGTGCCCGTGCGATGCGCGATTTTGCCAATCGGGTGGCCGATAAAATTGTAGTGGCCAGCGCGCCGGAAGAGCTGCAAACGATCCTGAGCGAATATAGTGAACCGGCACGCGATGGTACTTTTGCTACGCATTTGCTCTATCGCCTGCGCAGTGCATCGACAGCCACAGGGCCTGCGATCGACTGGCTTGAATCGCAACTAGAGGCTGGTGGCCGCGATGTTGAAGAAGTAATTGTTGAAGAACATGCCCGCCAGTCGACCGGCGGCGTGACTATGGGCAATATTGTCCGCTCGCTTAAAACCATTGATGACGTTGACTGGACTTCTTGGGTTGAAACGGTCAGCGTGATGGATGCGATTTTACGCGAGAACAGCGATTTCGAAGACCTCGATTTTGCCTCGCGCAACAGTTACCGTGTGACCATTGAAAAGATTGCCCGCAATTCGGATATGACCGAAATTGAGGTAACCAATACCGCTCTCAAACTGGCCCGCGAAAAATCGGCCCGTGAGCATAAAACCACCGAGCGCGAGCAAAGTGGTGCGATTGCCTATTATCTCAGCGGCAATGCACGTACCGAGCTGGAACGGGTCTGCGGTTATAAACCACCTTTCTCTTCTCGCCTGCTGCGCCGTTATCGCGGTTTAGGCTTGTGGGGCATTGCGGTGCCGGTTTGGGCGCTGACAATTAGTGTGCTGACGCTTGTCTATATCGGCATGGGCCGTTTCGGTTTTGATGAGAGCGAACAGCTAATATTCACTTTGCTGGCGCTGTTTCCGGCCTATGAGGCATCACTTGGCCTGTTCAACTCACTGGTGCCGTGGTTTGTGCAACCAAACCGCCTTGTCGGTTATGAATATCGTGACGGTTTGCCAACCGATGCCCGTACACTGGTGGCTGTACCGACACTGATCAACTCCCGTGACAGTGTTGATGAGCATATCCGTAATCTTGAAGTCCATTATCTGACCAACCCGCGTGGTGAAGTTTACTTTGCAATTGTCAGCGACTGGACAGATAGCGAGCAGGAAGTAACCCCTGCCGATATGGAAGTTCTGGATTATGCCCGTGAAGAAGTTGCAAAACTCAATACGCATTATGCCGGTACAGGGCAGGCGCGGTTTTATTTTCTGCATCGCCGCCGCCTTTATAACCCGTCGCAGGCTTGCTGGATGGGCTGGGAGCGTAAACGCGGTAAGCTGCATGAGCTGAACCTGCTTTTGCGCGGCGATCATGATACCAGCTTTTTCCCGCCGGATGTGCCGCTGCCGCGTAATATCCGTTATGTCATGACGCTGGATTCCGATACCCGCCTGACACCGCAATCGGTGACCAATCTGGTTGGTAAGCTGTCCCACCCGCTCAATCATCCGGTTTTTGATGAAAAAACCGGCCGTATTGTTAGCGGTTACGGTATTTTACAGCCGCGTGTGACCCCGTCACTCACCACGGGCGATGACGCCTCTTTCCTGCAGCGTGTTTTCTCGGCCAATCGCGGTATTGATCCTTATGTGTTTGCGGTATCCGATGTGTATCAGGATCTGCTGGGAGAGGGGACGTTCACCGGTAAGGGCCTGTACGATATTGATGCGTTTGAACAGGTAATGAAGGGCAAGATTGAGGAAAACACAGTTCTCAGTCATGATCTTCTTGAAGGCGGTTATGCGCGCTGCGCGCTGGCCAGCGATGTTGAGGTGGTCGAGGATTATCCGACCGGCTATAATGTTGATATTTCACGTCATCACCGCTGGGCACGTGGTGACTGGCAATTGCTGCCGTTTTTGTTTTCCACGAGCAAAGGGGTTAGCAATACTACCCGCTGGAAAATGGCCGATAATCTGCGCCGTTCCCTCAACCCCATTGTCTGGGTTCTCGCTTCTTTTGCCGGTTGGTGCCTGCTGCCGCTGGGTGTCGCAACGCTTTGGCAGTTGTTTCTGATACTGGCGATGTTTGTGCCGATGATTTTCGGCATTGTTACCAATCTTATTCCTGTGAATATGGATTATTCGCTTAAAGGCCATGCCCAGTCGGTGCTCACAGATGTCACACTGGCCTTTGCCGATATGGCACTGCGCCTGTCTTTCATTGCACATAGCGCCACACTGATGGGCGATGCGATTACCCGCACGCTCTATCGTTTATTTGTATCGCGCCGCAATCTTTTGGCATGGCGTGCCGCCGCACAGATGAAATCATCCGATACGCTGGATTTTTATGTGCGCCTGATGTGGCCGTCTTTGCTGATTGGTGCGCTGGCCTTTGTGCTGCCTGTGTTGTTTGGCAGCAAGGCGGTAATGATTGCGGTTCCATTTGCGGTATTGTGGATTGCCTCCCCATGGATTGCATGGGCGGTCAGCCGCTCAGCCAAGCCGCAGGATACGCTGGAAGTACGATCCTCAGATAAGGGCGATTTAAGGCGCTATGCGCGCCGTACATGGCGTTATTTTGAAGCTTTCACCAATGCAGAAAACAGCCATTTGCCACCCGATAATTATCAGGAAGATCCTGTAGGTGCGGTCGCCATGCGTACCTCGCCAACCAATATCGGCGTTTACCTGCTTTCGGTTGTTTCTGCGCGTGATTTCGGCTGGATCTGCTTCAACAATACCTTAACCCGTATTGGTCTGACGCTGGATACGCTGGAGAAGATGGAAAAATTCCGCGGCCATCTTTATAATTGGTATGAAACTGATACGCTCAAGCCATTGCAGCCGCTTTATGTATCTGCGGTTGATAGCGGCAATCTCGCCGGCCATCTGGTAACATTGTCGTCTGCTCTTGAAGAATGGGCACAGGCGCCATCCGTCTATCTGCAGGGCGATTTTGAAGGTATTCTCGACGTCAATGATATTCTGGAAGAGGCTATTGCCGCTATTCCGGATGATCGCCGGATTTTGCGCCCATTACGTCGTCGGCTTGAAGAGCGGATTGGTAATTTCCGCCGTGCTGTGCGTTCATTCCGCGAGGAGCCGGAAACCGCATCATTCCGCACGATCAATATTTCACTGTTTGCCAAGGATATTGAAAAGCTGGCACAGGAACTTGACGGCGAGCTGGAAACCCTTCAGTCGCATGAGGCGCTGGAATGGGCACGCGCATTGGTTGCAACCTGTAAAGCACATACCGATGATGCAATCGGCGAACATAATCCGGAAGAGCTGCGCACACAGTTGCAAAACCTTGCCGAACGTTCACGCCAATTGGCTTTTGATATGGAATTCGGCTTTCTTGAGCGTAAAGAGCGCCGTCTTCTCTCTATCGGTTTCCGTGTTCAGGAAAACGAGCTGGATGAAAGCTGCTACGATTTGCTGGCATCTGAAGCCCGTCTCGCCAGCCTGTTTGCTATTGCCAAGGGCGATGTGCCGGTAGAGCATTGGTTTAAACTTGGCCGCCTGCTGGTGCCGGTTGGCTGGAAAGGCGCTTTGCTGTCTTGGTCCGGCTCGATGTTTGAATATCTGATGCCGCCGCTGGTGATGAATGAGCCGCTAGGCTCGCTTCTCGACCAGACCAACAAGCTGATTGTGCAGCGCCAGATTGAATATGCATCTTCACGTGGTCTGCCATGGGGCATCTCGGAAGCGGCCTATAATGCCCGCGATCCGCAGATGAATTACCAATATTCGAATTTTGGTGTGCCAAAGCTCGGCCTGCAGCGTGGCTTGTCACGTAATGCGGTGATTGCGCCTTATGCCAGCCTGTTGGCATCGCAATATCGCCCTGCCGAGGCGGTAAGCAATCTGAAAAACCTGCAAAAACTGGGCGCAATGGGTCGCTACGGTTTTTATGATGCAGTTGATTTTACACCGTCACGTGTACGTGAGGGTGAAAGATGCGCTGTTGTCAAAAACTATTATGCGCACCATCACGGCATGTCGATTATTGCCGTCAATAATGTGATCTTTGACGGTCGTATGCGCACTCGCTTCCATTCTGATCCGGTGATTGAGGCGGCAGAACTGCTGTTGCAGGAAAAAGCCCCGCGTGAAATTCCGATGGTCTATGCCAAAACTGAAAATCCGATGCGCGTGGATAGCGGCGCGTTTGACGAAGCGCCGATGCGCATTATTGAAGAACCGCTGAAAGCACCGCGCAGCGTGCATCTGATGTCGAATGGTCAATATTCGCTGATGCTGACAGCTGCAGGCTCCGGCTATAGCCGCTGGCATGATATGGCGATTACCCGTTTCCAGCCGGATGCTTCTGAAGGCATGCAGGGCAGCTTCCTCTTCCTGCGTGATGTGGAAAACGGCCGCTGGTGGTCTGCTACCGGTGAACCGGCTCGTCATCTTGAAACCGAAACCAAAACAGTCTTCACGGAAGATAAAGCCGAGTTTTATAAGACCTCGGGTGATATTAAAACCGTGGTGGAAACTATTGTCACCACCGATGCTGACGGTGAAGGCCGCCGGATTGATATTATCAATACCAGCCCGCATGATCGTATTATTGAAGTTACATCCTATGCGGAACTGGTGTTGAATGATGCTGATACCGATGATGCACATCCGGCTTTTGCCAAGATGTTTGTTGAAACGGAAATCGCACCGGATGGCACAACAATCTTTGCCAAGCGCCGCAAACGCGCACCAACAGATACTGAAGTGCATGTGGCGCATTTTGTAACCGATTTGTCGGGTGCAGTGCGTGAAACAGAGGCTGAAACCGACCGCCGCGTCTTTATCGGTCGGGGCCGCACGCTGCGTAATCCGGCAGCATTTGATATTGGCAGCCAGTTTAGCGGCAGTCAGGGTACTGTGCTTGATGCGGTTGCATCGCTGCGTACCCGCGTGCGGGTTCCGGCACGCAAAAAAGTCTCGCTGGTTTTCTGGACACTGGCTGGCGGTTCGCGCTCATATGTTGAGGAAAAGGCGGCCTTGCTGCGTTTTCCTGAGGCATTCTCACGCGAATATACCCTGTCATGGACGCGCTCTCAGGTGCGGTTACACCATGTGGGCATCAAGCCTGCCGAGGCAACAGATTACCAGAAAACTGCAAGCTATCTGATTTATCCTGACCGTGCTTTGCGCCAGCCATCCGAGGTGATTGCCGCAGGTCTTGGTGCGCAATCCGATCTTTGGCCATTGTCAATTTCCGGCGATTATCCGATCTTTGTACTGCGGATTGATAATGAAGCCGATCTCGATGTGCTGCGCGGCGTGTTGAAGGCGCAGGAATATTGGCGTGAAAAAGGTCTGATCGTTGATGTTGTTGTGGTCAATGAACGGGCGTTTTCCTATGCGCAGGATACCCAGCGTGCGGTTGAATGGCTGAGCGAGAGTTTCCGTGTCCGCTCCCAGCATCAGAACCAGAAGCCGCATATTTTCACGGTGCGCCGTGATCAGATGAGCGAGCAATCCTATAATACGCTGCTGGCTTGCGCACGAATTGTAATCCACGCGCAGAACGGCTCGCTGGCAGAACAGCTGAAGCGTATTCAAGAGCTTTCTGTTGATCTGGCAAGCCGCAAGGAAAACAAACAGGAAAACATTGATCCGCGTTTGAGCCGCCGCCGTATCACTGAAATTGAAGGCGAGCTTGGCATTGCGGCTGACGGCAAAGCTGTGAGCAAATTGCCGGGCGTTGCAGCTCATAATGCATCCTCTGCACAGGAGCAGGCACAGGCACCTGCTGGTGACGGTCTTGAATTCTGGAACAGCTATGGTGGTTTTAATAGTACCGGCGATTATGTGATACGTCTCAACGGCGACCGCACTACACCGCATCCTTGGATCAATGTGATTGCCAATGCGGATTTTGGTTTTCATGTTTCTGCCGAAGGTTCGGCCTTTACATGGAGTGGTAACAGCCGCGACTATCAGCTGACCCCCTGGTCGAATGATCCGGTGTCTAACCTGCCGGGTGAAGCGGTTTATATTGCTGATCTCGACAGCGGCAAGGCTTTTGCACCAGCTGCCAATGTGGTGCGTGATGAAAGCGTGACTTATGAGGCAAGGCATGGTCAGGGCTTTAGTGTTTTCACATCACGTCATGGCGATGTGAGCTGTGAACTGACGATGCTGGTGGATTTGCAAAAGCCGGTGCGCCTGACACGCTTGCGCCTGATCAATCACGGTTCAGCGGCTAAAAATCTGCGGCTTTATAATTATGCCGAATGGGTGCTGGGTAATGTACGCGCTAAAAATGCTGCTTATATTGTTCCGCGTTTTGACACAGACCTGGGCGCATTATTTGCCCGTAATCCCTTCCATACCGATAAAGCAGGGCAGGTGGCCTTTGTGACGGCCAATATCTTGCCAACGACTGTAACCGCAGACAGGCAGGAGTTTATTGGTGTCACCGGTTCTGTAACCGAGCCGGATAGTGTTATGCAGGGTAAAGCTCTGACAGGTACGGTTGAGGCAGGGCGCGATCCGTGCGCAGCACTCAGCTATGATCTGGAGCTGAATGCAGGACAAACCAAAGATATTACATTCATCCTCGGTAATGCCAAAGATGAAGAGGCGGCACGCGGGCTGATCACCTATAGCCGTGGTCTTGCCTTTGATGATGCGCTGGCAAATATTGGTAAGCAGTGGCAGGATTTTACCGCGCCGGTGCAGGTTACAACGCCGGATCGCTCGTTTGATTTGATGGTCAATCGCTGGTTGCCTTATCAGAGCATGGCCTCGCGTATTCTTGCCCGTGCGGCCTTCTATCAGGCTAGCGGAGCATATGGGTTCCGCGATCAGCTGCAAGATACTTTGTCGCTGCTGATGCTTGACCCGCAACTGGCACGCAAGCAATTGCTGAATGTTGCCGGACGCCAGTTTGAGCAAGGCGATGTGCAGCATTGGTGGCTGCCTGTGAGCGGCGCAGGCGTGCGCACACTGATCTCGGATGATGTGGTGTGGCTGTCTTATGCCGCTACCCTTTATGTGCAGGTTACCGGCGATACCGCAGTGCTCGATGAACAATTGCCGTATCTTCAGGGGCGTGCATTGGAAGCGGGTGAGCATGATGCGTTCTACCAGCCGGAGATGACAGAGAAAACGGCATCCGTTTACGAGCATTGTGTCAAAGGTCTGGAGCTGGCAATCAGCCGCACAGGTGCAAATGGCCTGCCGTTAATGCTTGGCGGCGACTGGAATGACGGCATGAATCTTGTCGGCATTGAAGGTAAAGGCGAGAGTGTTTGGCTCGGCTGGTTCATGAGCTACACATTACAGCAATTCATCACTATGGCAGAGGCGCGTGGTGATACACCACGGGTTGAAGCGATGCAGAGCCATCTTACCAGCCTTAATAATGCACTCGAACAGGCCGGCTGGGATGGTGAATGGTATCGTCGCGGTTATTATGATGACGGTACACCACTTGGCTCGCATTTGAGTGACGAATGCCAGATTGATGCGATTGCCCAGAGCTGGGCTGTGCTGTCTGGTGCTGCTGATCCGGCACGCGCTGAGCACGCCATGGCTTCGCTGGAAAAGCATCTGCTGGATGAGGAGGGCGGCTTGCTACGGCTGTTCACACCGCCATTTGACAAGTCGCAACATGAGCCCGGCTATATCAAAGGATATCCGCGTGGTGTGCGTGAGAATGGCGGCCAATATACCCATGGTGCAACATGGGCAATCATGGCTCTGGCAAAGCTTGGTCGTGGTGATGAGGCTTACAAGCTGTTCTCAATGATCAATCCGGTGCATCACGGTGCAGACCCTGAAATCTATCGCGTTGAGCCTTATGTGATTGCTGCCGATATTTACTCGGTTGAACCGCGGCGCGGTCAGGGCGGCTGGACATGGTATACCGGTTCTGCCGGTTGGTTCTATCGTGTGGCGCTGGAAGGTATTTTAGGGCTGACCAAGCGTGGTGATCATCTGTTCCTCAAACCGGTTCTGCCGTCGGATTGGGATGGTTTCGAGGTCAGTTACCGTCATGGCGAGGCGCTTTATAAGATTATTGTTCGCAATAAAGCCGGCCGTGAGAAATTGACAATTGACGGTCAAGTGGTGGCTCAAAGTGAGGCAGGCATTGCACTATTGATGCAGGGTAACCACGAGATTGTGCTTGAACTGAAATAGGCGTTTGCACAGCAGCGCATAATAAAGGGCGGTGAGGTATCATCGCCCTTTATTTTTGTTTATTTCTGCTTATGGTCTGTCAAAAGGCTTCAGGCCAATCATGCTCAGGATAAGAGCTGATCTTATCTGATGACATAAGGATATCTGGTATGACCAGAACAGATATTGCGCAGCGGGTTTATAATCATGCGTGGAAACTTGATCCGATTGTTCGCAGTCTGCTGGATACGGATTTTTATAAACTGTTGATGTTGCAAATGATCTGGGGGTTGTATCCGAAGGTCGATGCCACTTTCTCGCTGATTAACCGCTCGAAAACCGTGCGCCTTGCCGATGAGATTGATGAGGGGGAGTTGCGCGCGCAACTCGACCATGCCCGCTCGTTGCGCATGACCAAAAAAGAGATGATCTGGCTGGCCGGTAATACATTCTATGGCCGCAAACAGATTTTCACGCCGGAATTTCTGCAATGGCTCAGCACATTTCAATTGCCGGATTATGAGCTGACACGGCGTGACGGCCAATATGAACTGCATTTTCACGGACCGTGGTCACATACGACCATGTGGGAAATACCGGCTCTGGCGATTATCAATGAGCTGCGCTCGCGCGCAGCACTGAAATCTTTGGGGCCATTCGCGCTGGACGTACTTTATGCCCGCGCTAAGGCTAAAATGTGGGGCAAGGTTGACCGCCTTCGCCAATTGCCAAACTTAAAAATTTCAGATTTCGGCACCCGTCGCCGCCATTCGTTTTTGTGGCAGCGCTGGTGTGTTGAAGCGCTGAAAGAAGGTATCGGGGAGGCCTTTACCGGAACCAGCAACGTCTTGCTGGCTATGGATACAGACCTGGAAGCACTGGGTACCAATGCTCATGAATTGCCGATGGTTCTCGCTGCATTAGCCGATACTGACGAAGAATTGCGCACTGCTCCTTATCGTGTGCTGCAAGACTGGAACCGCTATTATGGCGGCAATTTGCTGATCGTTTTGCCTGATGCTTTTGGTACCACCGCATTTTTGCGCAGTGCGCCGGATTGGGTGGCCGACTGGACAGGTTTCCGCCCCGACAGCTCACCGCCGATTGAAGGTGGCGAGCGGATTATTGACTGGTGGAAATCCAAGGGCAAAGACCCGCGCGAGAAATTGTTGATTTTTTCTGACGCGCTGGATGTGGAAACCATTGAAGAAACCTACCGCCATTTTGACGGGCGGGTGCGGATGAGCTTTGGTTGGGGTACCAACCTGACCAATGATTTTAGCGGCTGCGCCCCGCAGGATATTTATGGGCTTGATGCGATTTCACTGGTTTGTAAAGTGATTGATGCCAATGGCCGTCCGGCGGTAAAACTCTCGGATAACCCTTCCAAGGCAACGGGTGATCCGGAAGCCGTCAAGCGCTATATAGAATTTTTCGGCGGTGAAGACCGTGTCGCGCATGCTGTGAAAGTTTAAACTCAGCGCTTAATAATCAACACCATGCCGGTGATTAACCGGCATGGTGATTTAACTTGATAGTTATGACAATGCGATAAATCTAAAATCTAGAGCGAGCGCTGCTATCCAATCTGAATTTTGCCCGCTCTAGAGCATTTCGTAGTCCAATGGAAGCATTGGGCGGGCACGATAATGCGTAAAAACAATAACTTAGAGCGGATTACATGATCCAATTTAAACGTAAACCGCTCTAGAGCATTTCATGATCCCATGGCGGATTGGCACCAATCCGCGAAACTGTGATGGCCGCAGCTTTAATGCCGAAACGAACAGCCTGAGAAAGCTGCTCGCTATTAATTTGCTCAATGGCTTTTTTAGAGAGCAGGCCTTGGTGCTCCAAACTTACCAGCACACCGGCATTAACCGTATCACCGGCACCAACCGTATCGCCAACCACAACTTTTTCACCATCTATGCTGATTTTACCGCAAGCGGCATAGGCATCTGCACCATCAGCGCCTTTGGTGATAATGATGATTTTGGGGCCTGTCTGCCCTGCCGGTGTAAGCCAAGTCTGCGCAATCTGCGCATGGCTCATGTTAAGCCCGAACCAGGCAATATCTTCATCAGACACTTTTACAATATCGGCGCTGGCAATCATGCGCTGCATGCGTGCCAGATGCGCGGCTTTATCTGTGATAAAATTGGTGCGGATGTTCGGGTCAAGCATAATCACACGGCTCGCAGCAGAGCGCAGCATCAGCGCTTCATAAGCGCTGCCGCAGGGCTCTGAAATCAGGCTGATACCGCCAAACAGCATTGCGCGGACATTATCGTCTAACTGCGGCAGCTGCGTTGTATCGAGCAATCTTCCGGCTGTGTTTTCATCATAAAAACTGTAGCTGGCCTGCCCATTGTTAAAACGTACAAAGGCAAGCGTGGTCGGCTGATCCGATATCGCACATAAATGCGTATCAACGCGTGATTTTTCCAATGTATCACGCAACATCTGCCCGAAGAAATCTGATGACAGGCCGGAGAAAAATCCGGCCTTTACCCCGAGCCTACCAATAGCAATGGCGCTATTAAACACCGAACCACCGGCATGTGGTACAAAACCGGTGTCACCATCAGTGGTTTCACGCGGCAACATGTCTATCAGGGCTTCTCCGCAAGAGAGGATCATCTGGAATACTCTTTTAATTTAATGAGGTCAGACAGGCTGGTTAAGGTCTTAAATGTCAAAATTGAGGAAGGTCAGACATGCTGACCGCCATTAATATGGATTTCCGAGCCTGTCACATAGGAAGAGGCATCGCTGCACAGATAATAAATGGTCTCTGCGACTTCCGATGTCTGTCCAAGGCGACGCAGCGGCAGCTGTTCAACCAGTTTTTCAGTGCCGGGTGACAGGATCGAGGTTTCGATCTCGCCCGGTGCAATCGCATTCACCCGAATACCATGCGGGCCAAAATCCGAGGCCATTTCACGTGTTAGCCCAGCCAATGCCGCTTTGGATGTGGCATAGGCCGTGCCTGCAAACGGGTGCACACGGCTGCCGGCAATCGAGGTTACATTAACTACCGAGCCTTGCGCCGCTTCGAGCTCTTTGAAAAGCCCGCGTGCCAGCATGATAGGTGCAAAAAAATTGACCTGAAACACATCCCGCCATGTCGCCATCTGCGTTTCGATCGAATTGAGACGACGGCCACCGGCACCCTTGGGAGAAATACCGGCATTATTTACAAGTGCATTGAGCTGGCCACCATTATCTTCCAGTCGGCGGCGAATTTCAGAAATCGCACGGCCGATATCTTCCGGATCAGCGAGATCTACCTTAATATGATCTTCAGGGCCTGCGGGCCACGGGCAATTTTCAGCAAAATCCTGTCGTGAACAGGTTATGACCCGCCAGCCAGCGCGCGAAAACCGTTTGACGGTCGCATGGCCGATACCACGACTGGCACCAGTCAGAACGATGGTTTTTTTAGGCATCTCGGTCATTATATCAGGCCTTTTTGGTCAGCGGACAACGCAAAACGGGGCTCGTCTGGCGCGAACAGTCAGACATTACATTATCGGTAATTATAAGTGGACACCATCACATAGATTTTAAAATTGCAACGTGTGTTTAAATTTGGCACTGAGACTATATCAGTTTATTAGATAAAATTGTTTTTGAGAACGGGAGTGTTTTATGTCGGGACTAATTTTGGCAATTGATCAGGGTACGACCTCAAGCAGAGCCATATGTTTCGATGAAAAATATAAAATTGCCGGTCTCGGGCAAAAGGAGTTTGCACAGCATTACCCAAAGTCCGGTTGGGTAGAGCATGATCCGGAAGAAATCTGGCAAACTGTTGTAACCACTTGCAAACAGGCAGTTGAAAATGCTGGTGCCACCATGGCTGATATTGCCGCTATAGGCATTACTAACCAACGTGAAACTGTTGTGGTTTGGGATAAATCAACCGGTAAACCGCTTTATAATGCGATTGTCTGGCAAGATCGCCGCACTCAAAAAGACTGTCTTAAACTTAAGAAAAAGGGTTTGGAGCCGCGCATTCGCCGTAAAACCGGTTTGCTGCTCGATCCGTATTTTTCGGCAACCAAACTGGCATGGATTTTAAACAAGGTTTCGGGCGCGCGTAAAAAGGCAGAAAATGGCGATCTGCTTTTTGGTACAATCGACAGTTTTTTAATCTGGCGGCTCACTGGCGGCAAAGTACATGCAACCGATGCTACCAATGCGTCGCGCACATTGCTGTTCAATATTGCTGAAAATTGCTGGGATGAGGAGTTGTTAAAACTGTTCAACATCCCTCGTGCCATGCTGCCTGAGGTTAAAGACTGCGCCGATGATTTCGGTGTGACAGAGGCCGGTATTCTGGGCGCGGAAATTCCTATTCTCGGTGTTGCCGGAGATCAGCATGCCGCGATGATCGGGCAGGCTTGTTTTGAAAAAGGCATGTTGAAAGCCACATTCGGCACAGGATGTTTTGCCTTGCTTAATACCGGCAAAGATCAGGTGCTTTCGCGCAATCGCTTGCTCACAACCATCGCCTATAGGCTCAATGGTGAAGTGACTTATGCGCTTGAAGGATCAATTTTTGTGGCTGGTGCTGCGGTGCAGTGGCTGCGTGACGGGCTTGGAATTATCAAAAATGCAGCGCAGTCCGGTGAGCTGGCTTTACAGGCAGATTGCACACAGGATGTGTATCTGGTGCCTGCATTTGTAGGCCTTGGTGCACCGCATTGGGATGCCGATGCACGCGGTGCGATCTATGGGCTCACGCGCAATTCAGGGCCCGCAGAAATCTCCAAGGCAGCGCTGGAATCCGTAGCTTATCAGGCACATGATTTGCTGGAAGCGATGCATAAAGACTGGAAAACCAGTGAGAATGATACCGTATTGCGTGTTGATGGCGGTATGGTTGCATCAGACTGGACAATGCAAAATCTGGCAGACATTCTGAATGCCTCTGTCGACCGACCGGTGATACTGGAAACCACAGCACTGGGCGCCGCGTGGCTTGCCGGTATGAAGGCAGGACTGTGGGGAGCGATGCAGAGTTTTGCAAAAGACTGGCAGCAGCAGCAGCGCTTTGAGCCGAAGATGGAGCCGCCGCTGCGCAAGCGTAAAATCAATGGCTGGCGCAAGGCGGTGCGCAGTACATTGCGGGCGAAGTAAATATGCATATACGCGCGGCAACGTTACAGGATGCAGCAGAAATCTGCGTCGTTTTGCACCGTTCAATCACTGAATTATGCGTGGCTGATCATGAAAATGATCCGCAAAAACTTGGCCAATGGCTGACCAATAAAACAGAAGATAATCTGGCTAAGTGGATTGCGCAGCAGGGGCAGGCTTATTTCGTTGCTATCATTGGCGATACAATAGCGGGTGTCGGTGCTGTATCCTTAACGACAGGTATTCTTCTCAACTATGTAACGCCGGATTATCAGTATCGTGGCGTGAGCAAGGCCATTATGGTGGCACTTGAGGGCTGGCTGTTAGAGCAGAAGCAGCGCTGCAGTCGCTTATCCAGCACCGTTACAGCCCGCCGCTTCTACGAAAGCCTTGGTTACAGGCCTGATGAAGACGCGGGTGCGGGAAGCGCAAGCAATGCGTCCTTCCCGATGGTCAAGAGGCTGCAATAACTGTGTTTCACCTGCAGATATAGGGACTGCAGGTGAAAACTAAATTATTAAGCTGCAGATAGTTTTGCTGCATGGCGGAATGATACCAGCCGCTGGCTGGTCTCGTCCCAGAGCACCAGTTTCACACAAGCGAAGCTCTGCCACAGGCTGATACGGCCAATATTTGCGAGTTCAGGGTGATCACGCAACACTTCAGGCAGCCTGTAATAAGGCACTTTGCTCGACAAATGATGCACATGGTGGATACCGATATTGCCGGTAATCCATCTTAATACCAGCGGCAGATCATAATGCGATGCACCATGCAAAGCGGCTGTCGGAAATGCCCAGTCAGGTTCTTTTGACCAATGTGTATCTTCAAATTGATGCTGGACATAAAACAGCCAGACACCGCCTGCGGCCGCCAGCAAAACAATTGGCAAATGCACCAGTAAGAATGCTTGCAGGCCAACAGCCCAAATCAGACCGGCGGCAAGCAAGGCCACAGCAATATTGGTGGCCATTGTAGAAATCCACGGCTGCGCACCGGAGCGCATCATGCCGAATGGTAAACGTTGCTTGATCAGAAAAATCCAAGCAGGCCCGATGCCAAACATCACCAAAGGGTTGCGATACAGGCGGTAACTTAACCGGCCCCAGCGTGATAGATTATTATATTCTGCAATGGTCAGAGTGGTGATATCGCCAATACCGCGCTCATCGAGATTGCCGGTGGTGGCGTGGTGTTGTGCATGGGCGCGGCGCCAGTAATCATAAGGCGTCAGGGTCAGTACGCCAAGCGTTCTGCCGGTCCAGTCATCGGCGCGGCGATGCGCAAAAAAAGCCCCGTGTCCACAGTCGTGCTGGATCATAAATAAGCGTAGCAAAAACCCTGCCGCTGGCAAAATGAACAGTAAGCCCCACCAGAATTCATAATAGACAGAGAGCCAGCTGAGAACCCAAAAGAAAACAAAAGGAGCAAGCGTTACAATCAACTCAAAAATACTGCGTCCGGTATCGGGCTTGCGGTATTTTGAAACGATTTTAAGCCATGCTTTTTCGTCGGAGCCACTGACGTGCTCAGAAGTGGACGACGGGTTCATCTTTGTCGGCTTCCTTTCAGGATAGGGAAGTGCGCAGTCCACGCCGTATTTTCAATCGGGGAGTGGTTGCTCTGTATCACGGTGGCTGATGCATATTGATTTTACAGCCACAAAGCATGAGCAGGTTTCTGTTTGCTCATATTGCTGCAGTAAAGGTTAGGCGATCAGAGTTAAACAGTACCTAGCTAGGTGCCGCCCCAATGTCTACAAACTTCTTTTGTGAGGCATGACATGGATAACGTCTGATTACTCGCTATTGCCCATAATGATATCGAGTAATGTCGTGTTTTTACGGGTATTGGGCTGCTCTGCGGTCGCAGGAGCAGATGGCCAGTTGCCATTATCATTGGAAGTGTCATCGATGGGCGGGGCGGGGTAGCCATTATTGTCCAGTGCAGGCGGCTGCTGTCCGTTAATGGCTGAAGGGTCCGGCAATTCATCACTGCCGCCGGGCATCATATTCTGAATTTCATACGCGCTGGGCAGTTCGGCTACCGGCACACCTTTATGTGCGGCGGTCATAAAGGTTTTCCATGCCATAGCCGGTAATCCGCCGCCGGTTACTTTTTTGGTCGGCTTGCCGTCATCATTACCAAACCATACACCAGTAGTCAGATTGGCTGTATAGCCGATAAACCAGGCATCACGTGAGCTTTGGCTGGTGCCGGTTTTACCCGCTGCAGGCCAGTTACCGAATTTTGCCCGTTTGGCTGTGCCATCTTCAACGGTGCGCAGCAGCATTGCATTCATCATGCTCAGCACACGCTCAGTCACAACACGCTCTTGCTGAGCAAGCGGATATTCGTAGAGCACCTTGTCGTCACTATCAGTAATTTTGGTAATCATATGTACCGGTGCACGATAACCGCCATTGGCAAACGGCACAAAAGCATCGGTCATTTCCATCAGCGTCACTTCAGATGTGCCCAATGCCAGTGAGGCATTGGCAGTAAGTGCAGATTTAATGCCGAGGCGATGTGCGGTATCGACCACTGCCTGCGGGCCAACTTCCATCACCAATTGTGCGGCAATGGAGTTGAGTGAATGTGACAGCGCTGTTGCCAGCGTCACTTCGCCGAAATATTTGCCGTTATAATTGCTTGGTGTCCATTTGCCGATGCGGATCGGCGCATCATTGCGGATAGAATCCGGTGTGCGGCCTTGCTCCAGCGAAGTCAGATAGACGAACGGCTTAAAGGTGGAGCCGGGCTGACGGCGTGCTTCTGTGGCGCGGTCAAACTGGCTGTTGGCATAATCATAGCCGCCGATCATGGCGCGCACAGCGCCGGTGCCGTCAATAGAAACCAATGCGCCCTGACTGACATCCATCTTCTTGCCGTTTTGCGAAATCAGATCACGGATGGCTTCCTCGCCAACTTTCTGCAAATGCAGGTCGACCGTGGTATGGATAGTCACGTCTTTTTTGGTTTCGCCGATCAGCTTGGGCAGTTCGGAGAGCACGGCATCAGCCACATAATTTTCCGAGCCTGACCAATAGCTGGCGGCACGGGTTGGTGGTTCGCTTTCGGCGATAGCCTGTTCTTTTAACCCGATCATACCCTGATCGCGCATGGCGGCAAGCACCAGTCTTGCGCGATCATTGGCAGCTTTAGGGTCGCGGGCAGGCGATAGGCGCGAGGGAGCTTTCAGCAGGCCTGCAAGCGTTGCCGCTTCGGTCAGGTTAACATCTTTGGCGGTTTTTTCGAAATAGCGCCGTGCTGCGGCATCCACCCCATAGGCGCCTGATCCCAGATAAACACGGTTGAGATACATCTCTAATATCTGGTCTTTGGTATAAGTATGCTCAAGCCAGAAAGCCAGCATAACTTCCTGAAGTTTACGCTCCAGCGTTCTGTCCGGTGAAAGAAACAGGTTTTTAGCCAGCTGCTGGGTGAGGGTAGAGCCACCCTGTACGGCGCGGCCTTTGGTGATATTGGTAAAAATCGCCCGGGCGAGACCGATCGGATCTACCCCGTAATGCGAATAAAAACGCCGGTCTTCAATGGCGATCACGGCTTGCGGAATAAATGGCGACATTTCTCGCAGGCCGATAGCCTCACCGCCGGTTGTGCCGCGATTGCCGATCAGCTGCCCGTTAACATCAACAATTTTAACATTGGGCGGGCGATCCGGTATAGCCCAGTCACTTGTGGGCGGCATTTGTGCGGCAATATAAATTACAAGCCCTGCAAGCGCGATGCCGCCCCATAGCATCAGCACTAAGGCCCAGTAGAATAAGCGTCGTAACCAGCGGAACGAACCGGATGACGGTTTTTTTCCTCTGCTTTTACGGCGCGATTGTTTTTTAGCCGCACGGCTTTTTACAGGTTTCTCGCTGATGCGGTCGCTGTCATCAAGACGCATATCGTCCTTATCAGCGCGTGAATCAGGCTTCCCGAATGACGGTTCTATGCGTCTGCCTTTGGTGTCTCTGGAAGCCATATATCCGCTGTTACCTGCCCGGTTGATTGATCGCTGTGCTGTGCAGGGTAATTGAGGCAGTTTAAAGAGCGGTAAAGTCTTGCCCACGGAAAAGCGCCATCAACAGCTTTAAAGTGCCTCAAACTGCAAAACATTGCCGGTAAATTGCACGAATGCAGATTTGAACAAAAATAGCATTCAAGTTTTGCGGCGTTTCATTGTAAGTGAAAGTTACAATTGTTTCAGGTGAGTATACGCGTGACAAAACGGATTGACTGGGTCGATATTGCCAAGGGCATCTGCATCATTTTTGTGGTGATGATGCATTCAACACTGGGTGTGGAAGAAGCAGCGGGTCAAACCGGCTGGATGCATTATGCTGTGGCCTTTGCCAAACCATTCCGCATGCCTGATTTTTTCCTGATTTCCGGCTTGTTCCTGTCGCAGGTGATTGACCGGCCATGGCTGCGCTATCTTGATCGTAAAATTGTGCATTTTCTGTATTTTTATGTGCTGTGGCTCACCATCCAATTCGTTTTCAAAGCCCCCGCCATTCTTGCTGAGAATGGCGCTTCGGGTGTCATCAGCGCCTATCTTATGGCGTTTATTGAGCCATTTGGCACATTATGGTTTATCTATTTGCTGCCGGTGTTTTTTATCGCCACCCGCTTCATGCGTGAGGTGCCGGCATGGCTGGTGCTGACAATGCTCGCAATCCTGCAAATTTTGCCCATCCATACCGGCTGGATTATGATTGATGAGTTTTGCGCGCGTTTCATCTATTTCTACGCCGGTTATGCATTGGCGCCCGCCATTTTCCGGCTGGCCGATTGGGTTGCTGCGCATAAAATTGTCACGCTGTTCGGGCTGATGGTTTGGGCATTTTTAGAATATAAACTGGTCTTCACGCCGGTGCCGGATGTGGGCAAAGTACTGCTCAAAGCGCAGGCCTGGCAGGCTGGCGGCTTGGGCGGTTATAGCGAGCTGCCATTTATTTCGCTGTTTTTAGGCTTTCTCGGGGCGCTGGCTATTGTCAGCGTATCATCGCTATTGGCGCAACTTGGAAATGCCAATCATCTGCATCGGGTGCTGAGTTATCTTGGCGGTCATTCGATTGTAATCTATCTGGCGTTTTTTCTGCCAATGGCGGCAACACGCATAATACTGCTTAAAACCGGTGTGATCATTGATCTCGGCACAATCTCGGCACTGACAACACTGATGGCTATTATTCTACCGGTCATTTTATATATGCTGATTGAGAAAACCGGCTATGCACGCTTTCTGTTTGCCCGACCGCAATGGGCGATTATTGATCGCAGTGGCACGCTGCCGTTACGTGGCTGATTGGATAGAAATAAACAAGCCCGCTTGAAGCGGGCTTGTTTATTTTAAGCGTGGTTGCAGTGCTATGTCATTGAAGCTCAATCACTTAGCTATGAGAGAAAATATCCTGCTCATCCCAGCCCATCAGATCAAGTTCCGAGCGGGTTGGCAGAAATTTAAAGCAGGCTTCAGCCTGTTTCTCACGTCCGTCGCGGGTGAGGCGATATTCCAGAACCTTTTTCAGGCGATGCAGATAAAGAACATCGGATGCCGCATATTCCAGCTGTGCCTGTGACAGGGTTTCGGCGGCCCAATCCGAGGATTGCTGCTGCTTGGAAATTGAAACATCCAGCAATTCAGAGCAGATTTCCTTCAAGCCGTGGCGATCAGTGTAAGTGCGGGTCAGTTTGGAGGCAATTTTGGTGCAGAAGACCGGCTGCGGCATGGTGCCGAATGCATACGCCAGCACCGCCAGATCAAAACGACCGAAATGAAAAATTTTAGTGATTGAACGGTCTTTGAGAAGTTTAACCAGATTAGGAGCTTTCTTCAGCCCCTTTTCAATTTGAATAACATCCGCGCTGCCATCGCCCGGTGAGATCTGCACAACACATAAACGGTCACGCAGCGGGTTAAGCCCAAGCGTCTCCGTGTCAATGGCAACAGAATCAACCTGATAATTATCAAGATTTGGCAGGTCGTTTTTGTGAACGCGGATATTGGTCATAGAAAGTTCCGTTATTTGAAGGGCGCAGATTTGCTACCCTTTATTTATCACAGCGCAGCTAAGTTGTGGCCGCCTATTTGGCGGCCAGTGCCACTAAAGTTCTGGTCCTTATTTGACGGCTAGTGCCGCCAGTATTCTTGCCCATGAGCGTTGCCCCTTATGGAAAGAAGATAGCTCATATTTTTCATTCGGCGAGTGGATACGGTCATCTTCCAGACCAAAGCCGACCAGCAGAGATTCCATGCCGAGGAATTTGTCGAAATCGCCGACAATCGGAATCGAGCCGCCCATGGCGATCAGCACGGCTGGGTTTGGCCATTCGTCAGACAAAGCTTGTTTGGCTTGTGTTACCAGAGGTGAATCATATGAGAGCTGAATGGCCGGTGAGCCACCATGCGGCTGATATTCTACACGGCAATCAGCTGGCAGACGGGCTTCAACAAATTTATGGAAATTCTCACGGATTTTTTCCGGATTTTGTTTATGCACCAAGCGGAAGGAAATTTTAGCCGATGCTTCTGCCGCGATAACAGTTTTAAAACCTTCGCCGGTATAACCGCCGATCATGCCATTGACCTCTGCGGTCGGGCGCGCCCATGTCTGTTCGAGAACCGAGCGCCCTTGTTCACCAGAGGGAACGGAGAGGCCGATTGGTCCCAGAAAATTCTCGGCGGTGCGCCCTAAGCCTTCCCAGGATTGCAGAACCTGCGTTGGGGTTTCTTCCACACCATCATAGAAATCTTCAACTGTGATACGGCCGGTCTCATCATGCAGATCGGCAAGGATTTTCGACAAAACATGCAGCGGATTGGCTGCAGCGCCGCCGAAGAAGCCGGAATGCAAATCGCGGTCAGCGGCCTTAATGGTTATCTGCTCACCAACGAGACCACGTAAGCCCACACAGATTGCCGGCGTGTCGCGGTTCCACATCGAGGTATCGCACACCAGAGCCACATCGGCTTTCAGCTCTTGCTTATGGCTCTCGAGAAACGGCTTGAGTGACGGTGAGCCGGATTCTTCTTCACCCTCAAACAAGATGGTCACTTTAACCGGCAGCTGCCCGTGCACCTGCTTATAGGCGCGGCAGGCTTCCACAAAGGTCATCAGCTGGCCTTTGTCATCTGAAGTACCACGGCCGGTTAGAATTTTGCGGCCAGGCTCAATTTCTTTAACGGCAGGATCAAACGGATCATTTTCCCACAGATTAAGCGGATCAACCGGCTGCACATCATAATGACCGTAAAACAATACATGCGGAGCGTCTTTGGTCGGGCCGTCATGATGCGCCACAACCATCGGGTGGCCCGGCGTATCGCGTACACTTGCATCAAAACCAATGCTTTTCAGATCCTCAACCAGCCATTCCGCAGCTTTGCGGCAATCCGCCTTAAAGACCGGATCGGTTGAAATGGATTGAATGCGCAACAGATCGAACAGATGGTCGACACTGTTGTCGAGGTTTTGATCAAGGTGGTCAAGAACAGGTGCAAGTGCGGACATGTTACCCTCATGATGAGACCGGCTTCGACTCGAAGCCATTATCTATTTTTAAGTCTTGAAAGGGTTTTAAAACATTTTGCAATCAAGTGGAACCACTTGAAATAGACAAGATGTATTTGCGCTTAGGGCAATATTGCAAGCCGTTACGGTGAGGGGTACCGTAACGGCTCATAATAAATGGTGGCAGCCAGAGGGGGGGGAGGCTACCACCCCTGTTTTTTGGCGGGGGACGTGCCAAAAAACGGAAACCGACAATGCTGTCGATGTCGCTAATATGCTGGGTAAAAATGGCGAGACAAGGGCATAACTGTATCGAAGTGGTCACAAAAAAGTTATTACATATCGGGGGGTTATTTTAGAGGCGTTGAAAGCTGCCTCTCACGCATAGATAAATTTACCATCTGTTGAGCATTAAATGCCGAGATGGCGAAAATACACCGCTTATATATGTATCATATGCGCAGAAGAAACGCAGGCTGGCGAACTATTCCTGTGCTTTTTACGGCTATGAGATTTCTTTTTTCATACGCATGCTTTACACCTTTACCTCATGAAAAAAGGTGATCATCTCTTCCTCGTCGACGGCTCCGGCTATATTTTCCGCGCTTATCACGCTCTGCCCCCGCTTACGCGCAAATCTGATGGTTTGCCGGTCGGCGCGGTATCGGGCTTTTGCAATATGCTGTGGAAGCTGTTGAAAGATGCGCGCAATACCGATGTTGGTGTGGTGCCAACCCATTTTGCCGTGATTTTTGATTATTCTTCACAAACTTTCCGCAAGGAACTTTATCCGGATTATAAAGCTAATCGCTCAGCACCGCCGGAAGATTTGATCCCGCAATTTGGTCTGATCCGTCAGGCGACCCACGCTTTCAACCTGCCTTGTATTGAAAAAGAAGGCTTTGAGGCCGATGACATTATCGCGACCTATGCTCGTCAGGCTGAAGAGGTCGGGGCAAGTGTTACGATTATCTCATCCGATAAAGATCTCATGCAATTGGTGACCGAGCAGGTCACAATGTATGATGGTATGAAAGACAAGCAGATTTCGATTCCGGAAGTGATCGAAAAATGGGGTGTACCACCAGAAAAAATGATTGATCTGCAATCGCTGACCGGCGATGCAACCGATAATGTGCCGGGCATTCCGGGTATAGGGCCAAAAACCGCTGCACAGCTTTTAGCAGAGTTCGGCGATCTCGATACGTTGCTCGCACGCGCTTCCGAGATTAAGCAGAATAAACGCCGTGAAAATATCATCGCTTTTGCTGATCAAACCCGCATTTCACGCCAGCTGGTAACATTGAGAAATGATGTGCCGCTGGAAATTGAGCTTGATGGCTTGACACTTGAGCCTCAAGACGGGCCAAAACTGATCGGTTTTTTGAAGGCGATGGAATTAACATCGCTGACACGGCGTGTGGCTGAGGCAACAGATACTGTTGCTGCTGAAATTGAACCTGTGCCGGTTGTAACCGAATGGGGTGCGGCAGCACGTGGGCCCGATCTTGATCGCGGAACCGGTGGCACAGTAATAGTTGATGGCGCCTCAGAAGCTGGCAATACAGCCGATGACAGGCTGATGAACCCGCAAAATCTGGTTGCAAAGCGTAAAGCACAAGCGGCATCCGATAAAATCGATCGCTCTTCATATATCGGCATTCAGGATTTGCCGCTGCTCAAAATATGGGTTGATCAGGCCATTGAGCAGGGGTTTGTAGCCTTTGATACCGAGACAACATCGCTCGATCCTATGCAGGCTGAATTGGTCGGTTTCTCGCTTGCTCTTGCGCCGGGCAAGGCAGCATATGTGCCGCTGACCCATAAGTCCGGTCAGGGTGATTTGCTGGGTGGCGGTGTGGTTGAAGGGCAGATTCCGCTCAATGCCGCATTGGTTGAGCTGAAACGATTGCTTGAAGATCCTTCCGTGCTGATTATTGCGCAGAATATGAAATATGACTGGCAGATTATGCATCAGCTCGGCATTGATATTGCCCGATTTGATGACACGATGCTGCTTTCTTACGCTCTTGATGCAGGCACTGGCACCCATGGTATGGATGCCCTTGCTGAGCGCTGGCTGGGTCATACGACAATTCCTTTTAAGGAAGTGGCGGGAACCGGCAAAGCGGCGATGTCTTTTGATATGGTGCCGATTGATCGGGCTATTGCCTATGGTGCCGAAGATGCCGATGTGACATTGCGTTTGTGGCAGGTGCTGAAACCCCGTTTGGCTGCCGATGGTCTGGCCTCGGTTTATGAGCGTATGGAGCGGCCGCTGGTTAAAGTATTGGCGCTGATGGAGGAGCGCGGTATTCATGTTGACCGCCAAATCCTGTCACGTCTGTCCGGCGAGCTGGCACAATCTGCTGCCGCTATTGAAGATGAAATTTATACGCTGGCTGGCGAAAAGGTAAATATTGCCTCGCCAAAACAGCTTGGCGATATTCTGTTCGGTAAGCTCGGCCTGCCGGGTGGCGCTAAAACCAAGACCGGACAATGGTCAACCTCGGCGCAGGTGCTGGAAGATCTGGCGGCTGAAGGTCATGAATTGCCACGCAAGATTGTAGATTGGCGCCAGCTTACCAAACTTAAATCCACCTATACGGATGCGCTGCCGGGCTTTATCCATCCGCGCACCAAGCGTGTGCATACTTCCTATTCAATGGCTGTCACAACGACTGGTCGGCTGTCGTCTTCTGATCCTAACCTGCAAAATATTCCGGTGCGAAATGCTGAAGGTCGTAAAATCCGTACAGCTTTTATCGCAGCAGCTGGCAAAAAGCTGATTTCAGCAGATTACAGCCAGATTGAGTTGCGGGTACTGGCACATGTTGCTGATATTAAACAGCTCAAACAGGCTTTTGATGATGGCATTGATATTCATGCGATGACAGCCTCTGAAATGTTCGGCGTACCGGTTGAAGGCATGCCGTCTGAAATACGCCGCCGTGCCAAAGCGATCAATTTTGGTATTATTTATGGTATTTCGGCCTTTGGTCTGGCCAATCAGTTGTCTATTCCGCGTGAAGAGGCGGGCCTTTATATCCGTACCTATTTTGAGCGCTTCCCCGGCATTAAAGATTATATGGAAGCGACCAAGGCATATGTTCGTGAAAACGGCTATGTGGAAACCATTTTCGGGCGCCGGATTCATTATCCTGAAATTAAGGCCAGCAATGCGCAGGTACGTGCTTTCAATGAGCGCGCCGCAATTAACGCACCTATTCAGGGTTCAGCAGCCGATATTATCCGCCGTGCGATGATCCGGATGGAGCCGGCGCTTGATGCGGCGAGACTGGATGCCAAAATGCTGTTGCAGGTGCATGACGAACTGATTTTTGAGGCTGATGATGCTGAAGTGGAGCGCACCATTGAAGTGGTACGTGAGGTGATGATTAATGCCTCTATGCCTGCCGTTTCAATGGCTGTACCATTGCAGGTGGATGCACGTGCAGCGCAAAACTGGGATGAAGCGCATTGATCTTTAAGCATTAATGTATTATGAGCACCTCAGCATGCTGTGAAATCCCGGTTTCGCAGTATTAGCGCGTTGAAAATAGATGGCGAATTTGTCATCTGGATTTATGCAGCGCATATCATCATTTTTGTTTTTTGCTTATTTACGTTACCGGCCACGGATGTGTGAAAGCATGGTTCTGAAGTTTATTTTCTGAACGCATGCCTGAAGCCAGGGATTGGACATTTGCTTTGAGTGTATCAAAGTGCGAAATGTCCGGGTCAGTTGATGCGTGGATGAGCCTTTGCTGAAAGTCATTCATGACCTTGCCTTCTACTATTGCACCTGCACTTGCCGGTGCGCTCACAGCTCGTGGCTATGAGGAACTAACCTCTGTTCAGCAGGCGATGCTGACCCCTGATACTGAGGGTCGCGATCTGCTGGTTTCTGCCCAGACCGGCTCTGGTAAAACTGTCGCATTCGGTATTGCTATTGCACCGGATCTTCTGGAAGAGGGCGACCGTCTTGAAGCGCCGCGCGCACCGCTTGCTCTGATCATTGCACCAACACGTGAACTGGCTTTGCAGGTTGCCCGTGAGCTGGAATGGCTCTATGGACCGACAGGTGCCCGTATCACAACTTGCGTTGGTGGTATGGATATCCGCACCGAACGCCGCAATCTCGAGCGTGGTGCACATATCATCGTTGGTACACCGGGTCGTCTGCGCGATCATATTACCCGCCGTGCGCTGAACATGTCTGATCTGCGTGCTGTTGTGCTTGATGAAGCTGATGAAATGCTTGATCTGGGCTTCCGCGAAGACCTGGAATTCATTCTCGGTGAATCACCTGAAGATCGCCGCACATTGATGTTCTCGGCAACGGTTTCCAAATCGATTGCTTTGCTTGCCAAGCGTTTCCAGAAAGATGCATTGCGCATCACTGCTACCGCCAGCCATGAGAAACATGCTGATATTACGTATCAAGCCATGATTGTGCCGCCGCATGAGCGCGAAAACGCGATCATCAATACGCTGCTTTATTATGATAACGTCAATACCATTATTTTCGCATCAACCCGTGAAGGCGTGAAGCATCTTGCAAGCCGCCTGAACAATCGCGGTTTCGCTGTGGTTTCGCTGTCTGGTGAATTGTCACAGGCAGAGCGTACCAATGCGCTGCAGTCGATGCGTGATGGTCGTGCCCGCGTTTGCGTGGCAACAGACGTTGCTGCACGTGGTATTGATTTGCCAAATCTTGATCTGGTTATTCATGCTGATCTGCCGAATAATGGTGAAACATTGCTGCACCGCTCAGGCCGTACCGGCCGTGCAGGCCGCAAAGGTAACTGTATTCTGGTTGTTCCTTTCTCGCGTCGCCGTTCAGCTGAGCGTTTGCTGCAGATGGCACGTCTTGAAGCCAAGAGCATTTCAGCACCGACTATCAACGCGGTTCAGGAAAAAGTTCGTGAAGTTATTCTCAGCAATGAGCGCCTGAGCGAAGAAGTTCCGGAAGATATCATGGATATGCTGCGTGATCTGCAGTCCCGTTATACGCCGGAACAGATTGCCAGTGCTTATCTGCGCGGCGAACTTGAAAGCCGCCCGGTGCCGGAAGATATTACCGATGCACCTGTGCGCAGCCTGACTGCTTCTGCTCCACGTTCTAACGACCGTGACCGTGGTGACCGCCCTGAGCGCGCACCGCGTGCGGATCGTTCGAGCTTCAATGGCGGCGCATGGTTTACATTGTCGGCAGGCCGTAAGCACCGCGCTGATCCGCGCTGGTTGTTGCCGCTGATCTGCAAAGCCGGTGATATTTCCAAGGGTGATGTTGGCGCAATTCGCATTCTTGAAAACGAAACCCGTTTCGAGATTAACAGTGAAAAGGCCAAAGAATATTTCGCCAGCGTTGAAGAACGCGGTACAGGCGAAAAAGGTCTGGTTATCCGTACCTCGACTGCGCCTGAAGCTGAAAGCCGTGGCCCGCGTTCTGACCGGGACGGTGAACGCCGTTTCGAAAAGCGCTCTGATGATAAAGCATCATGGGGTGCACCGAAGCCTAAGCCACGTTTCAGAGACGGTGATGCCAAGCCTTTCGGCGATAAGCCACGCGGCCCGCGTAAGCCACGTGAAGGCGGCGACCGTAAATTCTCTAAATAATCTTAGCCGATTAAACAAAAAGCCCGCTCAATGAGCGGGCTTTTTGCATTTGAAAAACGTGCGGGCTAGAGCACTTCACTATCAAATTGAATCAACTTGACAGGTATGACAATGCGAAAAAAGCTATTTTCTAGAGCGAGCGCAGCGATCCAACCTGATCGTTACCCACTCTAGTGACGCTGAAAATACAAACATGTTGGACAAACAGACTGAACAATAGGCTGCGGTTTGATCTGTCTCTTTGCATCCTTTATGAGGGAAACATCAACTTGCTGTTTTGCAATAACTGCGTTAGTTGTCTGATATATTAGGCTCCGTCTCAATCGGAGCGCGCTTGCATGGAGGATGCCGCAATCATGACTGAGACCGTTACTATCACTCTGGATGAAGCCTATCATTTGGCTGCGGAAAAATTTATTAAGCTCGGCTTGTCGAAAGACCATGCGGAGGCCAATGCGAGGCTTTTGCAAACCTGCCAGCGTGACGAGTGCGATTCTCATGGTTTGTATCGGGTTCTGAGCTGCGCGCAGACGATTAAGACCGGTGCTGTGGTGCTGGATGCCGTGCCAGAGCTGGAAGACCGCGCCGGTGGTATTGTACGGGTTGATGCCAAGGGCGGCTATTCATTGCTGGCTTTTGAAAAAGGCTTGCCAGTGCTGGTTGAAAAAGCCCGCACACAGGGCATTGCCGCTATGGCGATTAACAATTGCGTTCATTTTTCTGCATTGTGGCCTGAAGTTGAAATGCTGGCCGAGCAGGGTCTGGTATCCTTGGCTATGGTGCCGAGCCATGCATGGGTTGCACCTGCGGGTGGCAAGACCGGAGTGTTTGGTACCAATCCGATTGCTTTTGGCTGGCCGCGTGCGGATAATTTTCCTTTCATCTTCGACTTTGCCACCAGTGCAGCTGCGCGCGGCGAGATCGAGCTGTATCGCCGTGCCGGAAAAGCCATTCCACTCGGTTGGGCAGTTGATAAGGATGGCGAGCCAACCACCGATGCGCAGGCAGCAATGGAAGGCGCGATGCTCACTTTCGGCAGCTATAAAGGCTCAGCCCTTTCGGCAATGGTTGAGTTGCTTGCAGGGCCTTTGATCGGTGATATGCTGAGCCTTGAATCTCAGGCTTGGGACAATGGCCGCGGCGCAACCCCACTGCATGGTGAAATTTTAATTGCATTTAATCCGGAATCATTTCTGGGTGCAGCCATGGCAGAACATATGGGGCGCGCTGAAACCATGTTCTCAGCAATCACAGATCAGGGCGCACGCCTGCCTTCGCAGCGCCGTTATGAGGCACGCAAACGCAGCCTTGAAACCGGTACAGTGACGATTCCTAAAAAACTTTATGATGATATTTCTGCTTTGTAAGAACATCGAGAGCAGTTTCAGGAAAAATGGGAGCCGGTTTTCCTGCTTCAAAGCAAAGTAAAAACGCTCTCTCGCGGTATCACCTTGATACTGCGGCACAATCAACACGCCCCGCGGTTAAATTCATACGACTAATGTTAAAGAATTGACCGCGGGGCACTGCGTTGTTATCGCTGTTTACGGAAATGGTTTTGCCTAATGAAGGCAAATGAAAAGGGAACACGGTGTTAATCCGTGACTGCCCCCGCAACTGTAAGCGGTGAGCGAGCTCCGATATGCCACTGCCGATCCGGCGGGAAGGCGGAGTTTTCGCAATGACCCGTAAGTCAGGAGACCTGCCTTTCCGGTCACCAGTCTGTGCACGAGGGGTGTGCAGGCGCGGACGTCCGTGACGGTGACATTGTTAAAAATGTTGCCGCATGCGGATTTGCTGTTTAATCAGTTTGTTTTCATTGCGGTTTTTGTAATTTGTAGATGGTGAATAATGCCGTGAGCGGCGCTTCATTGTCTGATTAATGGCGGGACGGCATGACACGTAATCTGTTGCAGAATAAAAAATCAGTTTTAGCGCTTGGGACCACCTTGGCTGTGCTCAGCTTTGGCAATGCTTTTGCCGAGCAAAAGCAGCAGGATGAAATCCAGCTCAAGGAAATCCTGGTCACGGCTGGCCGCACGCCGATTGAAGAGGGTAAGACAGGCCGTGCCGTTACTGTGATCACCGGCAAGCAGCTTGAGCAAAACCAGGTGCGCTATGTAGCTGACGCGTTGCGTCAGGTGCCGGGTTTTGCTGTGTCACGAACCGGTTCTTATGGCGGTTTAACACAAGTACGTGTGCGTGGTGCAGAGGCCAATCACTTGCTGGTGATGATTGATGGTGTCGAGGCCGGAAGCCCGTCAGATGGTGAGTTTGATTTTGGCGGAATGCTGGCCACTGATATTGAACGTATTGAAATTCTCCGTGGGCCGCAAAGTGCGTTCTGGGGCTCAAATGCTCTTGCCGGAGTAGTCAATATTATAACGAAAACCGGCAAACGTGATGGTTTTAAACTGAGCGGTACGACTGAGTTTGGAACTGATAAAACCTGGCTTGGTGGTCTTCAGCTACGGGGTGGTGCAGAGCATTATGACATGTCACTTGCAGCAACCTATCGCAGAACGGATGGCTTTAATATTTCTTCGCTGGGGAGTGAAAAAGATGGTGATGAAAATCTGACACTTAATGGCAAGGTCAATATTGATCTGAGTGATGATGCGAAGCTGGATGCTAATATACGGTTTATTAATCGTAAGGCAGAAACTGATGGCACAGGCCCTTGGTCACCTGCAATTGGCAATGGCACTATTCTAGACACAGATGAATATAGCAAAGTACGTGAAATCATGGGGTCAGTTGGACTGACCTGGAATGCGCTGGATGGTGCATTAACGCAAAAGTTGCGTTTCAACGGCTCTGATGCTGAGCGTAAAAATTATGAAAATAAAGCCTATACGAGGGGTAATGATGGTCAGCGTTATGGCGGTTCATATCAGGCAACTTATGCCTTTGATACACCGACATTTGCAGAGGCCCATCATAAGATTACAGGTGGTGTTGAGTGGAAAAAGGAAGCTTACCGCCAAAACCCATCATTGAATGATATGCTGTTCCCGGTAGATCCTGCTCAGTTCGATCAACATAAGCGCTCTACCTTCAGCGTTGTCGGTGAATATAATGGCGAATTTGCTGATCAGTTCTATCTTAATCTTGGCCTTCGTCATGATGTTAATAAAGAGTTTGACGATGCATCAACTGTTTCACTCAGCGGCGCATGGGCAATACCTGATACACAGGCACGTCTACATGCCTCAATCGGAACTGGCGTTACCAATCCGACCTTTGATGAGCAGTTTGGTTATTATCCAAATAGCTTTATTGGCAATCCAAACCTCAAGCCTGAAAAGAGCTTAGGTTGGGATATCGGTCTGGAATATGGGTTCTTTGGCGGCTTGTTAGTAACTGACGTCACCTATTTCAATCAGGATTTGCGTGATGAGATTGTGACCGTCTTCAATCCTGACTATACTTCTACTGTTAAAAATCTGACTGATAAAAGCCGTCGTCATGGCGTTGAATTAGCCGCTACGCTTAATATTTTCCATGGCTTTACTGCAGGTGGTAGCTACACTTACACGTCTTCGCGTGATGGTGATGGCAATGTTGAAGCACGGCGTCCCCGCCATTCCGGAGCCTTGAATGTGGCCTATACTTTCTATGAAGATCGTGCACGCCTGTTTGGTGAGGCGGTCTTTAATGGTAAGATGGAAGACAATGTCTTTGTAAACGGTTTGCCACCGCACACGACGCTGAACAGCTATACTGTTGTCAATATCGGTGGCAGTTATAAATTCACCGACAAGCTGGAAGGTTATGCCCGTATCGAAAACCTGTTCGACAAAAAATATCAGGAAGTCTACGGTTATAATACACCGGGTCGTGGTGCGTTTGCCGGTTTGAAAGCATCCTTTTAAGCATGGTGCGTTTAACCGCAATTCTCCAATTGACCAAGAGGCAGGCCGTATGCGCGGCTTGCCTTTTTGGCTTTTTAAGCCTGATGGTTTTGCAGAGTGCGGCGCAAAATATGCCTGAGCGCGTTATGTCTTTGAACCTCTGTACAGATATTCTGGCGCTGTCATTGGCTGAAACACAACAACTTATCTCAGTCAGCACGATTGCTGCTGATCCGGTATCATCACCGGTGGCAGAACAAGCCTTGGCCTATCAGCTTAATCATGCACGGCTTGAGGAGATTCTGGCGCTGAGGCCCGATCTGGTTCTGGCCTCGGTTTTTACGGCACCTGAAAAACTGGCTGTGCTGGAGCAGGCCGGTATCAGGGTTGAGCGCTTTGGATATGCCTCGAATTTTGCGGATATTCGCGAGCAGATCAAGCAGATGGGGGAGGCTTTGGGGCAGCAGACCAAAGCGGCAGCACAGATTGAAGACATTGATGCTACGATTATTGCGCTGCAGAAAGGCCGAAATTCTGCCGCAAAACCACTGACAGCCATTCTTTATGAACCGAACGGCTTTACCTCCGGCGGCGGCACATTGGCCGATGAAACTCTGCGCTTGCTCGGTGTCACTAATCTTGGTGCTGAAAATAGCAGTTTTGCTTCAGGTCGCGTCGGGTTGGAGGCCTTGGTGCAATTGCATCCTGATCTGATCATCGTACCGGAGTTTTATAACAAGCCCGCGCTGGCCTATCAGAATTATACCCATCCGGTAATGGGGTTCTTAACCGGCACAAACGGTAAAAACTTACAGCAGGTTTCAATACCGATGCGCTACTGGTCTTGCGGTTCGGTCTATACACTTGAGGCCGCAAAACTGTTAAAAGCTGCGATTAACGCTCAGGAGAGCAATCATGCACGATAACCGGCGCTATCACTTACTGCTCGGTATTTTGCTGGTGTTGCTCACCGGCCTGTTTTTATTGTCATTGCTGACGGGCAGCGCGCCGGTCAGCTTTCGTCAAGGGCTTACCGGATTATTCGGCTATGGTGACAGTGATACGGTATTGATTATGCAGCAATTGCGCTTGCCGCGCGCGCTGCTGGGATTGATGATCGGTGTAACACTCGGGCTGTCCGGCGCTGCTTTGCAAGGTTATTTGCGCAACCCTTTAGCTGAACCCGGCTTACTTGGTGTAAGCTCTGCCGCGTCTCTCGGCGCTGTGCTGGCTCTATATAGCGGTATGTCGTTATGGTTTCCGCTCAGCTTGCCGCTGATGGCCTTGAGTTTTGCGCTGGTGGCCGTGCTTTTGGTGCAGTTTCTGGCGGGCAATGGCGGCTCTACACTCACAGTTATTCTTGCAGGTGTCGCAGTTTCGGCGTTTGCCGGTGCCTTAACATCACTGGCATTGAGCCTTGCGCCTAACCCGTTTGCGCTGATGGAAATCGTGTTCTGGATGCTGGGTTCACTCAATGACCGCTCAATGATGCATGTCTGGCTGGCTCTACCATTTATGATCGTGGGTTGGGTCTTGTTATTCATGTCCGGCCGTTCACTGGATGCACTGACTTTGGGGCAAGAGACTGCGGCGAGTATGGGCGTTGATCTGCGTAAAACTCAGTTTCTGGTGGTGGTTGGTACTGCCATTGCCGTTGGCAGCGGCACTGCGGTTGCTGGCGCCATCGGCTTTATTGGCCTGTTAGTACCGCATGTGCTGCGCCCATTGGTTGGCTCGCGTCCTTCGCATTTGCTGCTGGTCTCCGCATTGGGTGGCGGGGTTATGCTGCTTGCCGCAGATATTTTTGTGCGGCTGGTGATGCCGGATAAAGATTTGAAGCTCGGTGTTATCACCGCTTTGATCGGCGCGCCGTTTTTTCTGCATCTGGTTTGGAAATTACGCAAAGGAGCAGAAATTTGAGCCTTTTACACGTAAAAAACCTCTCGGTTCACCGTCAAAAACAGGTGGTTCTTGAAGATATTTCATTCACGGTCAATGAAGGCGAATTCATCGGCCTGATCGGGCCGAATGGTGCAGGAAAATCAACTTTACTGCGCGCTATTCTCAGCCAGCTGCCTTATCAAGGCAAGGTAGTTTTGAGCGGGCAGGAAAGCGCACAGACCAGCCATGGTGAGCGGGCAAAGATACTGTCTTATATTGCACAAAGCCGCGAGATCGGCTGGAATGTTACCGTGGAAACGCTGGTCAGCCTCGGGCGGCTTGCCAGTTTAACGCGATTTTCCGGTATGACAGCACAAGACCGGCAGCAGGTCTTGGCAGCAATGGCAGCATTAAAGGTGCAGCATCTGGCAGATAAACCGGCACGTGAATTGTCTGGGGGTGAGCAGGCCAGAGCCTTAATTGCACGTGCGGTTGCGCAGGATGCGCCACTGATGCTGGCCGATGAACCAGTGGCAGGGCTCGATCCCGCCCACCAGATAGCGCTGATGCAAACCTTGTCTGATCATGCCGCGAGTGGCCGCAGTATTATCTGTACCCTGCATGATCTGGGCTTAGCAGCACGCTGGTGCACGCGGTTTATTCTGCTGAAAGAAGGCAGGCTTGTTGCCGATGGCACACCGTCTGAAATCCTGACGCCGGATAGTGTGCGCGATCTTTATGGCGTTGAGATTTATCGCGCTGTAACGCCCGACGGCCTGATTATACAACCCACTTCTATCGTTCAATAAAAAAGCCGCCTCACAGAGTGGGGCGGCTTTTTTATTAATTATATCACGGCGCTTACACGTCGAGATTGGCAACATTCAGCGCATTATCCTGAATGAATTCACGGCGTGGTTCCACATCATCGCCCATCAGGCGTGAGAACAGAGCATCAGCACTGGTCGCATCCGGTACTTTAACCTGCAACAGCGAGCGGGCATCGGGATCAAGCGTGGTTTCCCAAAGCTGCTCGGCGTTCATTTCGCCAAGACCTTTATAACGCTGCAATGACAGGCCTTTACGGCCGGTGGCAAAAATAGCTTCCAGCAACTGAATGGCACCGGACACAACTTCATTCTTATCTTTGCGACGCAGAACCGGCGGTGTGGCATAGATTTCAGTCAGTCGCTCGCTGAAACGATCAAGCTGACGGGCATCCGCAGAGCCGAGCAATGCCATGTCAATCATGGCTGTGTCTTTAACACCGCGCAGCATCCGCTCGAAACGGAAACCATCTTGCGGTGAATATGAGCCGCTCCAGCCGCGTTCCATATCCTCGGCAATCATGTCGAGGCGTTTGGCAACAGCGTCGGCAAGGGCTTGCGCTTTTGCAGGATCGTTTGATGCTTCAACATTCATGGCACCGGCAATTGTTGCCTGCTCCACGACTGCACGGTCATAACGGGTGTGCAGACCGGCGAGCAATGTGCGCATATTACGTGCATCATTAACCACCGACATCAGATCGGCACCGGCACGCACTTCACCATTACCAAGCGACAATGAAGCTTCTTCCAGGCCGGTTTCGATCAGGAAGTTTTCGAAGGCTGCTTCATCCTTGATATATTGCGAAGACTTGCCGCGTGTCACTTTATAGAGTGGTGGCTGAGCAATATAAATATGGCCACGCTCGATTAGCTCCGGCATTTGGCGGAAGAAGAAGGTGAGCAGCAAGGTACGAATATGTGCACCATCGACGTCAGCATCCGTCATGATAATAATTTTATGATAGCGCAACTTGTCAATATTGAAGCCGTTATTCTCATCCTTACCAATGGATGTACCCAGCGCCATAATCAGCGTGCCGATCTGGTCTGATGAGAGCATACGGTCAAAGCGGGCGCGTTCAACGTTCAGGATTTTACCGCGCAGAGGCAGAATAGCCTGGTTTTGACGTGAGCGTCCGCCTTTGGCAGAGCCACCGGCTGAGTCACCCTCAACGATGAAGATTTCAGACTTTGCCGGATCGCGCTCCTGACAATCCGCGAGCTTGCCCGGCAGTGAGGTAATGTCAAGCACACCTTTACGTCGGGTCAGATCGCGGGCTTTACGGGCAGCTTCACGTGCAGCGGCAGCTTCCACCACCTTGCTCATCAGCACCTTGGCTTCACTTGGGTGCTCTTCCAGCCATGATGAAAGCGCTTCATTAACAAGGCTTTCAACAATAGGGCGCACTTCCGAGGAAACCAGCTTGTCTTTGGTCTGTGAAGAGAATTTAGGATCCGGAACTTTAACCGAAAGCACAGCAGTCAGACCTTCACGGCAATCATCTGCCGTAAGGTTTACTTTTTCTTTTTTAGCTGTGCCTGAGCTTTCTGCGTAACCGGTCATCTGACGGGTCAGCGCACCACGGAAACCGGCCAGATGGGTACCACCGTCGCGCTGCGGAATGTTATTGGTAAAGCATAATACCCGCTCGTGATAAGTATCGTTCCACCACATCGCGACTTCAACGGTCATGCCGTCTTTCTCGCTGATGATATAAATTGGTTCTTGCAGTAGCGGCTTTTTGGTCTGGTCGAGATATTTAACAAATTCCTGCAGACCGCCGTCATAATGCAATTCTTGTTCAATCACGTCAGCATGACGTTTATCGATCAATCTGATGCGCACACCCGAGTTCAGAAACGCCAATTCGCGCAGACGGCGCTCAAGCGTGTCATAATCAAAATTCACCATGGTGAATGTTTCAGGCGATGGCAGGAAGCTGACTTCTGTTCCTGTTTCATCACCGGCATCGCCGGTCACGATCAGCGGGGAATCGGCCACACCATGGGTAAAACTCATTTCATGAATTTTACCGGCACGGCGAATTTTTAATCTAAGCCAGATCGACAGCGCATTAACCACAGAAACGCCAACACCATGCAGGCCACCGGAAACTTTATAGGAGTTCTGATCGAATTTACCACCGGCATGCAGCTGGGTCATAATAACTTCAGCAGCTGAAACGCCTTCTTCCTTATGAATATCGGTCGGAATGCCGCGGCCGTTATCGGTAACCGTGCAGGAGCCGTCGGCATTTAGTGTCACGGTCACAAGCGTTGCATGTCCTGCCAGAGTCTCATCGATAGCATTGTCAACGACTTCATAAACCATGTGATGCAGACCGGAGCCGTCATCGGTATCACCGATATACATGCCAGGACGCTTACGTACGGCATCAAGCCCCTTCAGAACGCGGATGGAATCTGCGCCATATTCTGCAGGGGTAGTCGCATCAATATCTGCGGAAAGGTTCTCGCCTTGAGGATTTTCTGGTGTCTCGCTCATGAAAGACTTTCGTTAGCGTTGCCGTAGGGCTGCTGCCGTCCGGTAAAATAGTGTGTCGATTATATGTTTCCGGAGGCTGGGAAAGCCGAAAAATCCCTGAAACGAATCAAGCTTGAATTATTACTTTAATATAGTCGCTGCAGGCCATTTTACCAAATTTTACTACCGAAATTTGATGTAATTCCTATGTTTTATACGCATCAGAGCAAATAAGATTTTTCCGTTCTAATTATCAAAAAACTGCGGACACTTTTTTGGCCTTAAATTATTTCTATATTGTTTGGAAGGAGCACGGGATGCCGGTCCGGCATGTCGGCAATGTTTGATCTCTCAAAAAGGGTAGCATCATGACAAAGCCTTTTATACCACCAGCGCCTATACCGCGCAAAGATCCTGTCGGCCGGTTGGAGCTGATGCGTATTGTCTATCGAAATCCTTTGGAATTATGGGGTGAGCCTTCCTATAACGAGCCTTGGGTAGAGGTTAGCTGGTTAGGTATGCGTACCATCATTGCCAATGATCCGGCGCTGATCCGCCATGTTCTGGTTGATAATCCGCAAAACTATCCGATGTCTACCATCCGCCAGCGTGTGCTGCGTCCGATCCTGCGTGATGGCTTGCTGACCGCAGAAGGCACGACATGGCGGCGTTCGCGCAAGGCTATGGCACCCGTATTTACGCCGCGCCATATTCATGGTTTTGCAGAAGGCATGCTGAAAAGCACCAAGAGCTTTACCGCCCGCTATCAGACCTCAGGCCTCATCAGCGATATCTCCCGTGATATGACCCTGCTGACCTATGACATTCTGGCCGAAACCCTGTTTTCCGGTGAAATTGCCGGGGATCCGAAGGAGTTTGCGCACCAGACCGACCGGTTGTTTGAAACTATGGGGCGTGTTGACCCGTTTGATCTGCTCGGTGCACCTGATTGGGTGCCGCGGTTTACGCAATTGCGTGGCCGCCGCTCGCTGGCATTTTTCCGCTCAATTGTCGGTGAAACGATCACCGTGCGGAAAGGTAAAATGCGCCGCGGAGAAGCGGTTCCAAGCGATTTTCTGACTTTGCTGCTGCAGGCCGAAACCAGCGAGGAAAAGCCGGACGGACTTTCGCGGGATGAGATTGAAGATAATCTGATCACATTCATTGGCGCCGGCCATGAAACCACGGCGCGGGCCTTGGGCTGGACATTGTATTTATTGGCCCAGTCACCGGAAGAACGCGATCTGGTGGAGGCGGAAATTGATGATTTCATTAAGAGATCAGAAAATGTTGCGCCCCATCAATGGCTTGAAAAGCTGCCTTTAACGCGGGCTGTCTTTGAGGAGGCTATGCGGCTTTATCCGCCGGCACCTTCCATCAACCGTGAAGCGCTGGAAGATGACCGGTTCGGCGACCTTAAAATACCGGCAGGCACTGCCATTATTGTCATGCCTTGGACGATCCACCGTCATCGCAAATATTGGGACAATCCTGAAGCGTTTATTCCCTCACGGTTTCACCCTGAAAACCGTGACAAGATTGACCGTTTTCAATATTTGCCGTTTGGTGCGGGGCCGCGTGTGTGTATTGGCGGTAGTTTTGCCATGCAGGAGGCGGTGATTGTTTTGGCCACACTGCTGTCACAGCACCGGTTTGAAATGGTCGGCGATATCCAGCCATGGCCGGTGCAAAAACTGACCACGCAGCCGCAGGGCGGCTTGCTGATGAAGGTCACTAAAAGATAATAAAAAGCCCCTTTAACGGGGCTTTTTATTAGGATTTTATGCGTTTTTCAAACGATCTGCATGCCAGCGCAAATGCTCATCCATAAATGTCGAGATGAAGTAATAAGAATGGTCATATCCCTCACGCATATTCAGTGTGAGCGGGATATTGGCCTGTTTGCAGGCTGCTTCCAGCAACCATGGGCGCAAACCGTCATCAAGAAAACTATCGGCAGTTCCCTGATCAACCAGCAAGTCTTTGATGCGGTACCCGTCTTCAATCAGGCTGGTGGCATCATATGCGCGCCAATCTGCCGGATTTGAGCCGAGATATTTTTCAAAAGCCGGCTTTGACCAACCCGCGGTTGAAGGCTGAGCAATTGGTGCAAAGGCTGAAACAGATTTGAAACGCTCAGGATTGCGCAATGCAATGGTGATCGCACCATGCCCGCCCATTGAGTGGCCGGTAATGCTCTGACGGCTCATATCAAGCGCAAAACTCTGTGCGATCAAGGCTGGCAGCTCTTCTTCTATATAGCGTGCCATTTGATAATGCTGGCTGAAGGGAGCCTGTGTGGCATTGAGATAAAAGCCTGCTCCTTGGCCGAATTGCCAGTTATCTTTGTCATCCGGCACATTGTCGCCGCGCGGGCTGGTATCAGGGCAAAGAACCGCAATACCGAGCTCTGCTGCCAGCCGGCGATATTCGCCTTTATCCATCACATTTTGATGCGTGCAGGTAAGGCCTGAAAGATACCACAGTACCGGCACCGGACCATGTTCTGCCTGTGGTGGCAAAAACAGTGAAAAAGTCATGTCGCAATTGGTGGTGCTGCTTTTATGACGGTAAACGCCCTGCGTGCCGCCAAAGACCTTTGCTGTAGAAACAGTATCCATGAATAATCCTAACTCCCGAGTGCCACAGCAACATTAACAGCTGCAGCAACCAGCACGGTATTGAAGAAGAACGAGACGATTGCATGCAGCACATTAACCCGCCGCATCGCCGATGTTGTGATATTGGTATCTGATGTCTGGGCAGTCATGCCAATGACATAGGAGAAGTAAACAAAATCCGAGCCGCAGGGTTGCGCAGTGCCGGGAAATGCCAGCCCGCCGCGAGGTTGCCGCTCAGCGGTTTTCAAACCGCCTGCAGACAGATCCGGTTGCCAGAACAGATGAGCATAATGGATTGCCGACATCATGTGAATGGTCAGCCAGCCAAGCGGCACCGCTGCCAGCGTGACAGTGAGCGACAGGGTATCAGGAAACGGTTTCTGATTGATCAGAATAAACAATGCGATTACCGCGATGATGATGGCGGCGATCGTGACCAGAAAAATCAGCCAAACCGGCTCATCCGTGCTGGCGGCATGTTTTTTTAAATGCGCTGCTGTCATATGTGGCAAGATGATTAGCGCCAGCAGCATATAGAGGATGAAAAAACAATTGGCGGCAATCACCGGAGCCAAAGCGCGGGCCAGCAGGCTGCTGGTGAGAAATGCTGCCACACCGCCTGCCGCTGCAATATAAAAAATCATATGACGGCGCAGCAGTATTTTCATCTTTTAGCCCCGGCTTGTGGTTCCAGACGCATATCAATATGGGGAATATCATCTTCAAGATAGATGTCTGAAACCGGCACAAAACCGAAAGCTGCATAGAAATTTTGCAGATGGCTTTGACCGCCAAGCTCAATAGCCTGCTGAGGGAAGCGCTGTTGTGCAAAAGCCACGGCTTCATGCATCAGCCGCTGGCCGAGTTTGTGGCCGCGATAATCGGGCGCGACCACAACCCTGCCGATTTTCACCGGCTGGTCATGTTCTGGTGGCAGAACCCGCAAGCAGGCTGCGAGTTCATCACCATCCGTAATCCGCAGATGAAAAGCATCAATATCCTTGCCATCTATCTCTGCAAAAGCACAATCTTGCTCAACAACGAAGACATCCATGCGCAATTTAAGCATTGCATAAAGTGCGCGTGGTGTCAGATCATCGATTGCGTGCCAGTGAGAGATAAATACTGGCATCAGAATGTAATCACCGAGCGGATTGATTTGCCTTCATGCATCAAATCAAACGCAGTGTTGATTTCATCAAGCGGCATTTTATGGGTGATCAGATCATCAATATTGATCTTGCCATCCATGTACCAGTCAACAATTTTAGGCACATCGGTACGACCGCGCGCGCCGCCAAAGGCAGTACCTTTCCATGTCCGGCCGGTTACCAGCTGGAACGGACGGGTGGAGATTTCCTTGCCTGCTTCAGCAACGCCGATGATGATCGATTCACCCCAGCCGCGATGGCTGCATTCCAGCGCCTGACGCATCACATCAGTATTGCCGGTGGCATCAAAGGTGTAATCTGCGCCGCCGTCAGTCAGATCCTGAATGGCCTGCACAACCTTGTCATTGCCGATCTCACGCGGATTGACGAAATCGGTCATGCCGAATTTTTTCGCCATTTCAACTTTGCCCGGATTGATATCAACGCCGATAATCTTATCCGCGCCAACCATGCGGGCGCCTTGAATCACATTGAGGCCGATACCGCCGAGGCCAAACACCACAACGCTGGAACCCGGACGCACTTTTGCAGTGTAAATCACAGCGCCAATACCGGTGGTTACGCCGCAGCCAATATAGCAGATCTTGTCGAAAGGCGCATCTTCGCGCACTTTTGCCAATGCGATTTCCGGCAATACGGTGAAATTCGAAAAGGTGGAGCAACCCATATAATGGAATACTTCGCCGCCATCACACGAAAAGCGCGATGTGCGGTCCGGCATCAGGCCGAGACCCTGTGTCGAGCGGATCGAGGTGCAAAGATTGGAGCGCTGTGACAAACAGGTTTTGCACGAGCGGCATTCCGGTGTGTAAAGCGGAATAACATGATCGCCGGGGCGCAGTGAGGTCACGCCTGCGCCGACTTCACGCACAATGCCGGCACCTTCATGGCCGAGAATGGCCGGAAACTTGCCTTCAGAATCAAGGCCGGACAAAGTATAGGCATCCGTGTGACACACACCGGTTGCCATGATTTCCACCAGAACTTCACCGGCTTTAGGGCCGCCGATATCAATAGTTTCAATGGTTAGCGGTTTGTTGGCTTCCCAGGCGACAGCAGCGCGTGATTTCATAAGAATGGCTCTCCGTAATATGATCGGTCATGTTGGTGCACTATCCCGATCTGTCACCTGTTCGTCAACGATGCGGGCGACATTTCCTGTTGCAATCATTAAGCTATAGTCTTGTATCTTATAAAGCTCTTGCCTTATTGCGGCGTAACAGCGCTGAGTTTCGCTGCTGCAGTCATTTTTTACATCAGAGTGCCGGATTATTATTTTGGAATATAAAGCCAATCTGCCCGTTACTGAGGCTTTGCCGCAACTGGATCGTGCTTTGCAGACCGGTGGCTCTGCGGTGCTGGTGGCGCCGCCGGGCGCTGGCAAGACAACGCTTATGCCGCTGCATTTGCTCAAAGCACCGTGGCGCAACAGCAATGGCATGACCAATGGCAGGATCATTGTTTTGGAACCGCGCCGCCTCGCAGCCCGCGCTGCCGCAACCCAGATGGCGCGATTGCTTGGTGAGGAGGTCGGCAAAACCGTTGGCTATCGTATGCGCCTCGACAGCCGCTTCACGGCGCAAACGCAAATTCTTGTGGTCACAGAGGGCGTGTTTGCCCGGATGATCCTTGATGATCCGGAGCTGGGTAATATCAGTGCGGTGCTGTTTGATGAGTTTCATGAGCGCAGCCTTGATGCCGATTTCGGCTTGGCGCTGGCTTTGGATGTGCAAAATGCCTTGCGGCCGGATTTGAAACTGGTGGTGATGTCGGCAACACTGGATGGCGCGCGCGTCGCTGCACTATTGGATGATGCGCCGGTGATCACCAGTGAAGGGCGCAGTTTTGCCGTTGATATACGCTATAACGAGCGCCGCACAGATGAGCGTATTGAGGATGCAATGGCGCGCACTATCCGCGCCAGTCTGGCCGATGAGCAAGGCAGTATCTTGTGTTTTTTACCGGGGCAGGGTGAGATTGAGCGCACTCTGCGCCTGCTGGAAGGGCGGGTTGGTGAAAACACCATGCTCTGTCCGCTTTATGGTGCGATGGAGGGGCGCGATCAGGATCTGGCGATCAAACCCGCACCGGACGGTAAACGGAAAATTGTGCTGGCAACTTCGATTGCTGAAACCTCGATCACGATTGACGGTGTGCGGGTGGTTATCGATAGCGGATTGTCGCGCAGCCCGCGTTTTGAACCTTCAACAGGCCTGACACGGCTTGAAACAGTGCGCGCGTCACAGGCGGCTATTGCGCAGCGCGCTGGGCGTGCAGGCCGCACACAGGCCGGTATCGCCATCCGCTTATGGCATGAAGGGCAAACCGCATCTTTGCCGCGTTTTAGCACGCCGGAAATTCTGGAGGCTGATTTATCTTCTTTGTTGCTGGATTGCGCAGCTTGGGGTGTGCAGCATGTGCGTGATCTGCGGCTGCTCGATCAGCCGCCCGTGCCGGCCTTGAAAGAAGCAGCCACTTTGCTGCAACGGCTCGGCGCGCTTGATGGTAACGGGAGGCTGACGCAAGCGGGTAAGCAAATCCGGCAGCTGGCACTGCCGGTGCGCTTAGCACATATGGTGGCGCAGGCTGCACCGCGCGGCACGGCCTTGCAGGCTGCGGAACTGGCAGTGCTGATGACCGAGCGCGGTTTGGGCGGTAATGAAGCCGATCTGGATATGCGTTTGTCGCGCTTTCGGCGTGATCGTGGCGACCGTGCGCAAAAGGCACGCGGGCTGGCACGCGCACTGATCAAAGATTTAAACATAGCGGCAAAACCTGTCGCGGAAATCGTTGCAGCGGGGCGTTTGTTACTGGATGCCTATCCTGATCGAGTGGCCAAAGCGCGGGGCAATAGCGGGCAGTTCATTCTGGCCAATGGCCGTGGCGGTGCAATTGATCCGGCACAATATTTGTCGAAAGCACAGTGGCTGGTCGTGGCTGATCTGACAGGGCGCGCCGGTGCACAACGTATTCTCTCTGCTGCTGAAGTGCAGGAAGATGATATTCGCGCAATTTTAGGCAATCAGATAGAAGGCGGCCAGCAGATTATCTATGATGCCGAGAAGAAGATATTGCGCGCCCGTGAAGCTGTACGCCTTGGCGCCATTACTTTATCTGAAAAAACGCTGGCCGCACCGAAAGGTGAGACGGCTGATCTTGGCGTCATACAGGCAGTGCGTATCCATGGTTTGGAGATTTTGCCTTGGGGCAAAGAGGTGCAAACGCTACGCCGCCGGCTGCAATGGCTTTATCGCGGGCTCGGTGAGCCATGGCCGCAAATGGATGATGAAAGTCTGCTCGCGGGGCTTGAAGACTGGTTGCTGCCATTTCTCAGTGGCGAGGTGCGGCTGGATAAAATCAGCCAGTCTGCGCTTACCAATGGCTTGCGCTCTGTGGTTGATTATGATTTGCAGCGCCAGATTGATACGCTGGCGCCTACACATTTTACTGTGCCGACCGGCTCAAATATCGCTATTGAATATGATGGTGATGAGCCGGTGATTGCGGTGCGTGTGCAGGAGCTGTTTGGGCTGACTACGCATCCCTCAATTGCCCGAAATACTGTGCCGCTGTTGCTGGAGCTGTTATCGCCAGCGCATCGGCCGATCCAGATCACCCGTGATTTGCCGGGGTTCTGGCAAGGTTCATGGGCGGATGTACGCATTGATATGCGTGGCCGTTATCCGCGCCATGTCTGGCCAGAAAATCCTGCAGAAGCTGATCCGACGAGACGCGCCAAACCGCGCGGCACCTGAATGATGGCATACGCACACAGCCTGCGGCAGGATGGCGCAGTTTAGCTTGCGTGTGCGGTGATTTTACAGCATAAGGCAGTGCTGTAATGTAACTGACGGGGAAAGCATGCATGGTGAATGGTGATTTAATCAATCGGGCATCCTCGCTTTCCCGCCGTTTGCGGCTCACAACTTTAGTCCGGGTGCGCTGGTTTGCGATTACCGGACAAACCGCGGCAGTGCTGTTTGTTTCACTGTCTTTAGGCTTTGTATTTCCGCTTGGTATCAGCTTTGCGCTGATCGCGGTGTCGGCATGGCTTAATCTGTTTCTTTCATTTCGTTATAATCTCAATCATCGTCTTGATCTGCGCACCGTACAGCTGGTGCTGGCCTTTGATATTTTGCAGCTTACTGGCTTGCTCTATCTTACCGGTGGTTTGCAAAACCCGTTTGCGGTGCTGCTGGTCGTGCCGGTTATTATCGCTGCCACGGCACTTTCTGTGCGCAGTATATTAACATTGGGGTCGATGGCCATTGCCTGCGCCAGTATGCTGGTGATCTGGCATTTGCCGCTGCCGTGGTATCATGGCGTAACATTGGAACTGCCGCTGATGTTTGTACTCGGCGTGTGGTGTGCCATTGCCTCGACACTGATATTCAGCGGCGTTTATGTGTATCGTATTGCAGAAGAAGCGCGTTTGCTTGGTGATGCTTTAAGCGCAACCGAGCTGGTATTGCAGCGCGAGCAGCATTTATCGGCACTGGACGGGCTGGCTGCGGCTGCAGCTCATGAACTTGGCACGCCACTGGCAACGATCACACTGGTGGTAAAAGAAATGCAGCGCGCATTGCGCAAAGATGATCATTTTACTGATGATATTCAACTTTTGTCTTCGCAGGCGCAGCGCTGCCGCGAAATTCTGCGCCGGCTGACCAGCCTTTCATCGGAAGGTGAAGAGCATATGTCCAAGCTGGCTTTGTCTTCGCTGATTGAAGAGGTCATTGCCCCGCATCGCAATTTCGGCATTCAGATTGCTGTGGAGCAAAAACCCGAAGCCAAAGCGGGTGCTAAACCCGCCGGTAATGAGCCGGTTGTACGCCGTAATCCCGGTATTATTTATGGTCTGGGCAATCTGATTGAAAATGCGGTGGATTTTGCGAAAAGCGAAACACAGGTGCTGTGGAGTTGGGATGATCACTTTGTGCGCATTACCATCCGCGATGACGGTAAAGGTTTTTCACCCGACATGCTGGACCGGATTGGCGAGCCTTATATGTCTCGCCGCGATGATGAACAACACGGCGGCGGTCTGGGATTAGGGTTATTTATCGCGAAAACCCTGCTGGAACGTTCCGGCGCGCAAATCTCATTTCATAACCGGCCGGAGCCCGGCCAACAGGGCGCAGAGGTCACGATTGTTTGGCCGCGCAGTGCGTTTGTTGTGTAATGCACGACTCTGTTTATTGGTTCGTGCGTAAAATGGTCACTTTTGTCGCGGTCAAACAGGCAATAATTATGGCTTTTATAGTAAATTCTATGTGAGGTAATGTAAAATTAGATGTTTTACGTGAATATTTACATTGCATATTTGACTTTTTGACGCAGGCGCCTCAATAAGGACGAGACAAAAGACGAGTAAGGAATACCTGATGGATGATATGAATCAGGATGATCACCTTGCCATCGGCAGTGATCCTTCGCTTCTTCTGGTTGATGATGATAAACCGTTTCTCCAACGGCTCGCCCGCGCTATGGAAAGCCGTGGCTTTACAGTGACAATGGCTGAATCCGTTGAGGAAGGTATTGCCGCTGTGAAACTGGCTGCACCGGCTTTTGCTGTTGTGGATATGCGTCTTGGTGACGGTAATGGTCTGGATATTATCGAAGCGATCCGCGCCAAACGTGAAGATACGCGCTCTATCGTTCTGACCGGTTATGGCAATATTGCAACGGCGGTTAATGCGGTAAAAATTGGTGCGATTGATTATCTTTCCAAACCCGCGGATGCTGATGAGGTATTTGCTGCTCTGACCCGCAGAGACGGTGAAAAAATTGCCCCTCCAGAGAACCCGATGTCTGCCGATCGGGTGCGTTGGGAGCATATTCAGCGTGTCTATGAAATGTGCGAACGCAATGTTTCCGAGACAGCACGCCGGTTGAACATGCATCGCCGTACTTTGCAGCGTATTCTGGCCAAACGCGCACCGCGTTAATATATGCGGGCTAATATAATAGCGCTGATAGAGTTACAAAATTTCAGTTTGCCGGCTGCTTAATCACCAGTCGGCAGCGTGTTATGACCGGATACTTCAACACCTGATAACTCAGCGAGCATCAGGCGGTTGGCACCAATACGCGCGATTTGCAATGTCAGCGCCTTACGGGTTGCCGGAGCAAGCTTATGCTCAGGTGCATCCCGCAAAATCTCCGCACCATAGCCATCAGAGAGAATGAAGCCGCAATCTTGCGGAAAGATTTCGCTTGGAACCTGAGGATGTGTGGCAAAAAACAACCGATCGCAAAAGGCGCGGTAATCCGGCCATTTTTGGTCGGCTTTCCAATCTTCCACTGAAGATTTTATTTCAATAATCCAGATCTCACCTTTGCGGGTTATGCCGATCAAATCGGCGCGCCGCCCTGAGCGTAATGAAACTTCCGGCAAAACTGTAACATTCAGATCGAGACATAGCCGTTGAACACCACGCCGTACTAGCAGGGCATAGTCCGACTGTCGGCCGTCAATGAGCGGATTTTGCTGAAAAGGAGAGATGATTGGCATATATTCTTATCTTGCTAATATAGTTCTATTTTTACTTAGGAGAGACAGTTTCAAAAAGCTAAACATGGTTAATGTTTGGTTAAGTATGATTAAGTAGTCTCAGAAAATAGCTACCTATTATTGTATCCGTTTTCTGTGGGGCCACATGGTTATTAGAAAGTCTCTTATCGTAGCCGCATCCTTGCTGACACTGGCACTGGCCGGTTGCTCAACAACCGCACCGTTTCAATCCGCCACAGCCTCTTATTCGAGTGTGACTGATGCCGGTTATGTGCTGCCAGCAATTCCGACACAAAAAATTGCACCGCAATATCGTCGCCAGATGGTCAAATATGAAACCTCGGAGCCTGCGGGTACGATTGTTGTCGATACGCAGAACAAGTTTTTGTACCACGTTCAGCCTGAAGGTAAAGCGATGCGCTACGGCATCGGTGTTGGCCGTGAAGGCTTTCAGTGGAAGGGCAATGCCAAAGTCGCGATGAAGCGTGAATGGCCGACATGGACACCCCCTGCCGCAATGATCAAACGCCAGCCTGAATTGGCAAAACATGCCGGCGGCATGAAGGCCGGTCTTAGCAATCCGCTCGGCCCCCGTGCACTTTATCTTTACAAGGGCGGCAGAGACAGCGGTTACCGTCTCCACGGAACACCGGAATGGTGGTCGATTGGCAAAAATGTTTCTTCCGGCTGCATCCGCCTGATGAACCAGGACATTATGGATTTGTATGACCGCGCTGATGTTGGTGCCAAGGTTGTTGTTTTATAAGGCACAAAATTGTTTCAATAAAAAACGCGCGAGCTATCAGCCGCGCGTTTTTTATTAATATTGAACTCAGCAGTGATCAGATAGCTTCGACCTGCAAAACTTCCGGTACAAAATGCTTGAGCAGATTTTGGATGCCGTGTTTCAGCGTTGCAGTTGAAGATGGGCAACCTGCACAGGCGCCCTTCATATGAAGGTAGACTACACCGTTTTCAAAGCCACGGAATGTGATGTCGCCGCCGTCTTGCGCCACAGCCGGACGCACGCGGGTTTCAATCAACTCTTTGATGGTTTCAACGATTTCAACATCTGAATCAGCGAAGAACTCACCCTCAGTATGGTCATGACCCTGTGCCTGATCACTAGCCATAACCGGCGCACCGGAAATCATGTGCTCCATGATTGTGCCGAGAATTGCCGGTTTCAAATGTTGCCATTCAGCACCGTCTTTGCTGACAGTGATAAAATCATAACCAAAAAACACACCATTCACACCCGGTACTGCAAATAATTTTGCTGCGAGCGGCGAGGTATTGGTTGCACTGCCGGCATCGCGGAAATCAGCGGTACCCTCAGGCATAACCACTTTGCCCGGCAAAAATTTCAGGGTCGCCGGATTAGGCGTCGCTTCAGTCTGGATGAACATGATGTTCTCCCGTGTTACAAAGGCTGATATTTGGTGCCGCACAAATCTATGCCGCTACCCTCAATGCATATTTATATGCTTGTTACCTGTAATATAGGCGCTTCAGGCCACGGCATCAATGTCATCATCAGAAAGATTTGCCGGTATGACAGTGACCGGGATAGGAAATGATGCGCCGCGCCCGGAAATCGACTGCACAAGCGGCCCCGGTCCCTCCTTGCCGGAACCGGCAGCAAGAACCAGAATGGCAATATCCTGATCTTCTTCGATCAGGCTGTAAATCTCTTCAACCGTCTGCCCTTCACGAATAATCAGCTCGGGTTCGATGCCGTGTTTTTCGCGTAATTGGGTGGAATATTTGTTGAGAGCGGACTGTGCGCGCTCCTGCGCTTCGGCGCGCATAATGGTACCGACACCCAGAAACTGCTGAAAATCGGTCGAATCAATGACAAATAACAAGACTAATATGCCATTGGTATTGCGTGCACGGCGCGAAGCATAGGCAATCGCACGCGCGCATTCGGGCGTTTCATCGACCGAGACAAGGAATTTACGGCGGTGGCCGGCTTCGCGGCTAAGACGTTTTGATACCATGCGCGCGAATTTGCCATTCAATGCGTCGGACTGCAAGATGACAATGTTGTGGCACAGTAAAATAATGAAGAAAATTCGGTATATATTCTCTGCGCTATCCTCATCAAGGGCAGATTGAATTGATATAACATTGTTTTCTATCGGCTTTTATGTTTGAAATTAAATGAGAGCATATTGTGAAATTAAAGTTTCACTTTGTTGTTATCCGCGAAGCCGCCGTTCAATATTTTGTAATATAAAGTTTTTATAAGCGAGCGGTTTACCGTTTTGGTCTTGTATACAGGCGGGACGCTCACCAGTAGCACAAGACTTTAAATGCCGAATTTTCGTAAGAGTATGAATCAATTCTATGACTAAAACATATGGTAAACTTGCTGCACGCATATATGAGCTTGATAAGCCTGTAGGCTGCTCTTTTGGTGATGTGGAATTCTATCTGCAGAGGCTTGAAACAATAGCGGGCGCGGTTTTGGAGCCCGCAGTTGGTAATGGGCGTATGCTTATCCCGCTTGCTAAAGCGGGACATAATGTCAGCGGGTTTGATATGTCTGAGGATATGCTCAGCCTTTGTTCTACTGCTTGTGAGAAATATCAGGTGACTGCCGATTTAAGCAGGCAGAGCTTGACCGAATTTGATTATGAGCAGCAATTTGCTGCAATTGTCTTACCTGCAGGATCTTTTCAGCTTTTAAAAGATACCACCCAAGCTATGCAGTTTTTGCAGCGCTGCCGAAAGGCGCTACAACATGGTGGCAAGCTGCTGCTCGATATTTCGGTTCTGAATGGGCTGATGGATAAGCATCCGCTGGCACGTCATTGGCACGATGGCAATGATTTGCTGGTGTTACAGGAAATGCATACGGAGACAGATTTTCCCAATCAGATGACTACCACGCATCTACGCTATGAATTGTGGCGCGATGCGCAATTATCAGCCACTGAACTGGAGCTCTTTTCATTACGCTGGTGGGGCTTGTTTGAATTGGAGCTGGCTTTGCAAAAAGCGGGCTTCAGTAAAATCACTATTTTCGGAGATTATAGTGTTGAACCTTGGGACAGTACTTCTGTGCGAACCTTCACCTTTGAGGCTTCTTAAAACGTAAAAATAAAAAAGGCAGGGTAGCCCCTGCCTTTCTGAGTCAAGAAAATGAAAACGCTCTAATCTTGTAAGAAGCCGACAATATTGCGCACATTATTCATGTTCTCTTCCGCAATCACGCTGGCACGCGCGCCGCCATCTCTGAGAACACTGTCAATATAGGCCGGATCGGCAATCAGGCGACGCATTTCCTGTGTAATCGGAGAAAGTTGCGCCACAGCAAGATCTGCCAGTGCCGCTTTGAATTCCGAGAATTGCTTGCCACCGAAATCACGCAAAACCTGTTCTTTTTGCTGGCCGCTCAGGGCTGCAAAAACACCAACTAAATTGTCTGCTTCGGCGCGGCCTTTCAGACCGTCAATTTCTGACGGAATAGCATCGGCATCAGTTTTGGCTTTACGAATTTTTTTGGTGATGGTTTCCGCATCATCAATCAGATTAATCCGCGACAAATCAGACGGATCGGATTTCGACATTTTTTTGGTGCCGTCGCGCAGTGACATAATGCGCATGGCAGGGCCTGAAATCATCGGCTCGGTGATCGGGAAATAACCGGATACGGTTTCATCGCCCACAGCCATTTCCACACCAACACCCAAAGAGCGAATGCGGTCAGAATAATCATTGTTGAATTTTTGTGCGATGTCGCGGGTCAGTTCAAGATGCTGCTTCTGATCGTCACCAACGGGTACATGTGTGGCACGGTATAGCAGAATATCTGCCGCCATCAGGCTCGGATAAGCCAGCAGACCCAGCGATGCATTATCACGGTCTTTGCCAGCCTTGTCTTTGAACTGCGTCATACGGTTCATCCAGCCGATACGGGCAATACAATTAAACACCCATGCAAGCTCTGAATGCTGGCGTACACGGCTCTGGTTGAAGACAATGCTTTTCTTCGGGTCAAGACCGGCAGCCAGATAGGCCGCAGTAATTTCGCGCGTAGAATTGAGCAATTCCACCGGATCCGGCAGGATTGTCAGCGCATGCATATCCACGACGCAATAAATGCAATCGTGACTATCCTGCAGCTCTACCCAGCGCTTGAGAGCACCGAGATAATTGCCAAGATGGAGATTGCCGGTGGGTTGTGCGCCTGAAAAAATGCGCTCTTTAAAACTGTTCATCAAGTGTAGTCCCTGAAGCTGGTGGAGAGCTGGGCGAGCATGATTATCGTGATCTAATAGTTGATAATCAAAAGGCTCTGGGGTTGCTTTGGCAAGACCGACATATGTGGTTTGGACGCATGCTGACGGTCTCGGGCTATGTAAGTCTCGGGCTATAAAAAACATCCGGAAACTGAACCAGTTTCCGGATGCGATATTACTGCCAGAGTGATGAAGGGCAATCAAGCGGAAAGATTGGTCTCATCGGTTGTTGGCACCGCTTTCTTGCGGCCACGTACATTGCCCTTAATCATGGATAGGCTGGCACCGCCAATGGTAAAAACGGTAGCGAAATATAAAATCATACTGGCAATGACGAGTAAGCCCAGCGTGGTGGCCTGCGTGACAAAGCCGGCACTTCTGCTTAAATATGGCGCCATATATGCGGAGGCATAATATAATGCAGCCCCCATGATAGCCGCAGCAATAATCAGCCGCGGAATGCGGCGGATAAGGCCGGCATCATAGACCCAGTGCTTACGCCAGATCAAAACACCGAGCAGCAAAATGGCATTGATCCAGCCGGCTGTAATTTCAGCTATGGCAATGCCGCCGGGCCCGAGCCGTGGAAACAAAATCAGGGCGAGCGAGACATTGACCACCACCGAAATGCCGGCAAAAATCATAGGTGTACGGGTATCTTCACGGGCAAAATAGCCCGGAATAAACGCTTTGATTAATACATAAGCCGGTAGTCCAAGCCCGTAGATTGCCAATATCTGAGAGACGATAAGCGTTGAATCCTGCCCGAACTGGCCACGCTCAAATAACAGGCGCACCAATGGCTCAGAAAACACCAGCAGCGCTGCAGCGGCTGGCAGGGTTAAAAACAATGTGAATTCAACTGAGCGGTTTTGTAAGTTTCCGGCTTCGGTGAGATTACCACCGCGTAAAGCGCGCGACAATTCCGGCAATAGCACAGTGGCAACAGCAATGCCCACCACGCCAAGCGGCAACTGATAAAACCGGTCGGCATAAACCAGAGAGGAAACAGCGCCATCCTGCCCGGAGGCAATATTGGTGTTGATCAGCAGGTTAATCTGGGTGATGCCGCCGGTGATCGCTGCCGGTAGCGCCAGCATCAGCAGGCGCTTGACATTTTTAGTCAGCTTGGGGCGGCGCAGACCAATTTTCATGCCGGCTTTGCGTACTGCAAACCAGACAATGCCGAGCTGTACCACGCCCGCGGCCATGACCCCCCATGACAAGGCATAGCCGATTTGCAACGGGTCATAATTTTTGACCCATGCCAAAAGTAATACGCCGATCAGGATAAAATTCAGAAAAACCGGCGCGATTGCTGCAGCAAAATATTTATGCAGGCTATTGAGCATACCGCCCATCATCGCCGCCAGCGACATACAGGCGAGATAGGGAAACATGATCATTGCTAGACGCACGGTATTATCGAATTTAACCGGATCAGCGGTAAAGCCCGGTGCAATCAAGGTGCTCACCAAAAACGGCATCGACAATTCCATTGCAATCGTCAGGCCGATCAGAATGGTGAACAGCACGCCGAACACTTCCTCTGAAAAGCGCCGCGCACCATCCATGCCGTTTTTTTCAATTTCCTTGGCAAATAGCGGCACAAAAGCGGCATTAAATGCCCCTTCGGCAAACAACCGGCGAAATGTATTGGGAAACCGGAAGGCGGTGTTAAACGCATCTGCCACGGGGCCTGTGCCAAGAAAGGCAGCCATCAGCATTTCGCGGGTAAAGCCGAAAACCCTGCTCATCAGCGTGCCGGAGGCAACAGTTGCGAATTTTTTCAGCAGGCTCATGAACGGGTCTCATTAACAAATGTGCAGCGGATTAAAGCGACTTAAAAGAACCGGGTAGTGTGCACTTCCGGATCAGGGAAGCAGCAAACACGCGATGCAAACAAAAGACCTATAGGGCGTTTCGCTATTTGTGGAAACTGCTTGTTGCCCCAGCCTTTAGAAAGCAGTCTATATCACCGTATCGCGGGCTTTTTTCGGCTCGTTTCCTTTGCTATCGGCAGTTCTGCTATCATTTCCGTTGGTTTCAAACAAGTTTAACAGGCGTTTTTGAATATTGGCTTGTTTGGCAGCGCCGGTAATTTTTTGTCCGTCGAGCCCTGTAACATAAAAAGTATCAATGACTTTTTCGCCAAAGGTGGTGATATGCGCTGAGGCAATATTGAGCGAGAGATCAGAAATCGTGTTGGTAATGGCAGACAGCAGACCGGTGCGATCAAGCCCTTTGACCTCAAGAACCGTGAATTTTTCCGATAATGTATTATTGATATGAACGCGGGGCGTGACCTGAAATGCGCGTGCAGAACGGCGCGGTTTTGTGCGTCTTGCCAGCACCTCCGGCAGATGCATTTTGCCGGTCAGCACATCTTCAATCAACTGGCCGACACGCGCTGCACGGCGCGTTTCATCTGCATTGGTGTCAAATTCGCGGCTGATCAAAATCGTGTCAAAGGCACGCCCGTCTGTGGTGGTAAAAATTTGCGCATCAACAATATTGGCACCGGCAGCCGAACAGGCGCCGGCAATGATCGAGAGCAGGCGCGGATGATCGGGTGACAGAATTGTCAGTTCGGTCACCGCTTCAAATTCATGCGGGCGCACCAAAATGTTCAATACTTTACCTGCCTCATCGGTCGCACGGATAAAATCTGCATGGCGCTTCTGATCTTCATGCGGAACAGTGAGCATGTAATTATCATAATGCAATGCCAGCAGTTTTTCACGACTCTCATCCGGCCAGTCGCTGAGTTGCTCTGCCAGCTGGCGTCGCGCCTGATTGCTGCGCTCTTTCTGGCTAACCTCTGAAAACCCACCGGTCAGCAATAATTCTGTTTCGTGATAAAGCGTACGCAGCAACTGCCCCTTCCAGCCGTTCCATACACCGGGCCCAACCGCCTTAATGTCACAGATAGTTATCAGCAGCAGCAGCTTCAGACGCTCGGTTGTTTGTACAATAGCGGCAAAATCGGCAATGGTTTTCCGATCATTGAGATCGCGGGACTGCGCAATTTTGCTCATGGTCAGATGCTCCTGCACCAGCCATGCTACCACATCTGTTTCTGCGGCATTCAACCCGAAGCGCGGGCATAATTTACGGGCAATCTTTGCCCCTGCAATCGAGTGATCTTCCGGCCTGCCTTTGGCGATATCGTGGAGCAACAATGTGACATAAAGCAGGTGCCGGTCTTTTTTAAGGGTCGGTAACAGGCTATGGGCAAGGGGATGCTCATTCTTCAGTGTCTCATGTTCAATTTCAGACATCACCGCAATGCAGCGCAGTAAATGCTCATCAACCGTATAATGATGATACATATTGAACTGCATCATCGCGACGATTTTGCCAAAATCCGGAATAAACTTTCCCAAAACGCCGGATTCATTCATCCGCCGCAGCGTGCGCTCAGGCGAGCGCGGCGAGGAGACAATCTCTAAAAACAGCTCATTGGCGCGCTTGTCATTGCGCACGTCACTTTTGATCAGTTTAAGCGAGCGGGTCACCCGCTGAATGGCATGGGGATGATATTGCAGCCCGTGCTTGTCTGCGAGATAAAACAGCCGGATCAGATTGACCGGATCGCGCTGGAATACCTCATTATCAGCAATATTGAGGCGATTATTATCAAGGACAAAATCGGTGCTGCCGGTAATTTTGCGTTTCTTGCGGGTGAGTGTTGAGAAGATCGGGCCGGTGCCCGGCGTTTCTTTGAACTGCTCTTCTTCCAGCGCCGCACTGATAATGCGGGTGAGGTCACCCACATCTTTGGCAACCAGAAAATAATGTTTCATAAAGCGTTCAACGGCAGTTTGCCCCGGATGGTCAGTATAGCCAAGCCGCATCGCAATCTCGCGCTGGAAATCAAACGACAGGCGCTCTTCTGCCTTGCCGCATAAAAAATGCATATGGCAGCGCACAGCCCAGAGGAAATCATCGGCTTTGCTGAACAACCGAGCTTCACTGCGCGAAAACACACCGCGTTTAATCAGCTCTTCTGTGGAATGCACGCGATAAATATATTTGGCAATCCAGAACAGGTTTTGCAGGTCGCGCTGCCCGCCTTTGCTCTCTTTAATATTGGGCTCTACCAGATAGCGGGTTGAGCCTGCTTTTTTATGGCGGATATCACGCTCGATCAGTTTGGCTTGCACAAATTCAGCGCCGGTATCGGCAACGATTTCGCTGTCGAAACGAGCTGTTAATTCCTGATAAAGCGCAAGGCTGCCGGTCAAAAACCGCGCTTCAAGCAAGGCGGTGCGGATGGTCATATCCTCACGCGATAACCGGATGGCCTCATCTATATTGCGGGTGGAATGGCCGACTTTCAGCCCCATATCCCATAGCATATAGAGCATATATTCCACCACCTGCTCCCCCCACGGGGTTTGCTTGTAGGGAAGCAGAAATAACAGATCGATATCCGAGCCCGGTGCCAGCCCGCCACGGCCGTAACCGCCAACGGCAATAATCGCCAGATGCTCGGCCTTAGACGGATTGACCGCCGGATAGACATTTTCAAGCGTAAAATCATAAAGCGCGGTAATGAGATTATCCATCAGGCCGCTGATGCGGCGTGCACAAACAATACCACCGCCATCTTCCAGCAGCATGGCTTCAGCCGTGGCTTTACCATCGCGCCACGCGGCTTTTAGATGTTTGAGAACCTGATTACGGATTTGCTCTTTGCTGGTGCCGGTCTTTGCTGCCTGCGCTAAGTCCGCATGTAAAGCGGAGCTGTCGATAATACGGGCAAGATGCAGATCAGTGTGGCGCATATGGGTATTTCCGTCAGAGGGCAGGTCATCAATCTCAATTTGAAGTGAGCATGCTTTATGCCAGAGCGCAATGGTGTTGCCCATAGAAGGGTGCCCCGGTGCAGGGCGATTGTAGCCTGATAAAAAAGGCCGGAACATGGTTCCGGCCTTGATGTTGGTTTTAGTTAGATGCCCCATAGGCGGTAAAGGCCGCCATATTGGTAATGTCGGAATCCTTGGCACTCAGCGGCACGATCTGCACTGCTTTATCCAGACCGGTGAGAAGTGGCCCGATCAGGGTTGCCCCACCCAGTTCCTGCAACATATTCGCAGCAATCGAGGCTGCGTGATAATCCGGCATCACCAGCACATTGGCGGGAGCTGTCAGGCGGGTAAACGGATAGGAATCCATAAGCGCTGCATTCAACGCCACATCAGCACTCATTTCGCCATCGAATTCAAAGTCAACATGGCGTTTTTCAAGAATGCGCACGGCTTCCTGAATATGCTCAGAGCGGGCGCCCGACATATGGCCAAAGGTTGAATAAGCCAGCATGGCAACACGCGGCACATACCCCATGCGGCGCGCTACATTCGCTGCTTCAACGGCGATATCAGCCAGTTCTTCTGCACTTGGCTGTTCATGCATGGCAGTATCGGCAATGAAAACTGTACGGCCACGGCATAATGCCAGTGAAACACCTATCAACCGGTGACCCGGTTTCACATCGATAACGCGGCGCACATCCTCAAGGCTGGTTGAGTAATTGCGGGTAACACCGGTAATCATGCCATCTGCATCACCCATTGCCACCATACAGGCAGCAAAATGGTTGCGGTCATTATTGATCATGCGCTGACAGTCGCGGAATAAATAGCCTTTGCGCTGTAGCTTTTCATACAGATGATCCGCATATTCTGAGGTGCGCTTGGAAATACGGGCATTGGTGATTTCAATGCCAAGCTTGCCCAGATCAATACCGGCAGTGTCTGCTGTTTCGCGGATACGGTCTTCACGGCCAAGCAAAATAGCCTTTCCAAGCCCCTGTGCCGCAAAAGAAACAGCGGCACGAATGACCTGCGGCTCTTCACCTTCAGCAAAAATAACCCGCTTGGTGTGGCGGCGGATGCGGTCATAAATGCCGGTCATGGTTGAGGCGATCGGATCGCGGCGCGCTGCAAGAGAGCGTGCATAGGCCTCCAGATCTTCCAGCGGCTTGCCGGCAACGCCGCTATCCATTGCGGCTTTGGCAACAGCCACCGGAATGGTGGACAGCAAACGCGGATCAAATGGCACCGGAATAATATAATTGGGACCAAAACGCGGACGGTTACCCTGATAGGCCGCAGCCACATCGTCCGGCACATCTGCGCGCGCCAGCTCAGCAATAGCGTGGACGGCGGCAACCTTCATATCTTCATTGATAGTGGTCGCGCGTACATCAAGCGCGCCTCTGAAAATATACGGGAAGCCAAGCACGTTGTTGACCTGGTTCGGGTAATCGGAACGGCCTGTGGCAATGATTGCATCGGAGCGGATCGCGGCCACTTCCTCCGGTGTGATTTCCGGATCAGGATTGGCCATGGCAAAGATAATCGGATTATCCGCCATCGAGCGTACCATTTCAGCCGTTAGTGCACCTTTTGCGGATACACCAAAGAAAATATCAGCGCCCGCCATGGCTTCAGCCAATGTGCGCTTTTCGGTTTTAACCGCATGCGCCGATTTCCATTGGTTCATACCTTCAGTGCGTCCCTGCCACACCACACCTTTGGTGTCGCAAAGCGTGACATTTTCAGGCGAAAAGCCAATCGCTTTGACAAGTTCTATACAGGCAATACCTGCTGCACCTGCACCATTGCATACCATTTTAGTGGTTTTGAGGTCACGACCTGTCAGGTGCAAAGCATTGATCATACCAGCTGCCGCAATAATTGCTGTGCCATGCTGGTCGTCATGAAAGACCGGAATATTCATCATCTCGCGTAAGCGGCTTTCAATGATAAAGCATTCGGGAGCCTTGATATCTTCCAGATTAATGCCGCCAAAGCTCGGCCCAAGATAACGCACTGAATTGATGAATTCCTCAACATCAGTGGTATCGACTTCGAGATCGATGGAATCAATATCGGCAAAGCGCTTGAACAGCACTGCTTTACCTTCCATCACCGGTTTGGAGGCGAGGGCGCCCAGATTACCAAGACCGAGAATGGCCGTGCCGTTTGAAATAACCGCAACCATATTGCCTTTGGACGTATAATCATAGGCTTTTGACGGATCTTCTGCAATGGCCAGCACCGGAACCGCAACACCGGGCGAATAGGCAAGCGACAGATCGCGCTGTGTTGCCATTGGCTTGGTTGGTGTAATTTCCAGCTTGCCCGGACGTCCGCGAGAGTGAAAATCCAGAGCTTCCTGTTCAGTCAGCGAAGCACCTTTTCCGGTTGTTGAAACTGGTTTTTGTGCGGATATAGTGGCGGTCTTGTCGACGGTCATTGACCCCTCCGGTCTGTCATTTGTGGAGAAGTATCAGAGTGTTTTTGCGGGGTGTAAACAAACAAAAACGTTCTGATTTTCTGGTTGGCATTTTTGGGTGAGAAAACCAGCTATGCAGTTTTCCGTAAATGATATTTTGATCTTCAGGGCGACTGCTTATACCAAGTTGCCCGTTTTGGATATCGCAACATGTGGAAAGATTATGATGATTAAAGATAATATTCGTAAATTTTGCACATTTAAGTGAAATTAGCGGGGATATAAGCAACAGCCTGCTTCACAGGGCTCAACTGGGCGTTTTATGGTAGAGCACAAATTTTGAAAATTTATTTCAGGAACATGTGTATTGCATATGAAGCAGCAGGACAAATCCGAACTCGCTCCACACGCGTCTGCAAAAATGGCGGGTGAGTTGGCTGACGAGCCGCAGAGCAGCTATGATGCCGGTCTGACTGCACGCCCCACACCAATGATGGAGCAATATATCGAGATCAAGGCCGCTCATCCTGACAGCCTGCTATTTTATCGTATGGGTGATTTTTACGAGTTGTTTTTCACGGATGCGATTGAGGCATCGGAGGCGCTTGGGATTACGCTGACCAAGCGGGGTAAGCATCTTGGTGAAGATATTCCGATGTGCGGTGTGCCGGTACATGCCGCAGATGATTACTTGCAACGCCTGATCGGTAAAGGCTTTAGGGTTGCGGTCTGCGAGCAGATGGAAGACCCTGCGGAGGCCAAAAAACGCGGTTCCAAATCTGTGGTCAAGCGTGGTGTTATCCGTCTGGTTACGCCCGGAACAATCACTGAAGAAAAGCTGCTTGATCCGGCGCAAGCTAATTACCTGATGATTTTAGGCCGTGTGCGTAGCACACAAAGCGGTACTTCCGTGCGTAGCACACAAAGTGGAAATAGTGTGCGCGGAGCGGAAGAGGGCAAGCTGGCGCTGGCATGGATTGATATTTCGACTGGTCAGTTCCGCATGACCGAAACAACTCCGGACAAGCTCTATGCAGATATTATGCGGGTGGATCCGAGCGAGCTGATCGTGCCGGAATCGGCCTTTCAGGATCCGCAGTTGCGACCCACACTGGATTTGCTTGGTCGCATTGTCATGCCGCAGCATCCGAGCCTGTTTGAAAGTTCAACGGCGGAAGAGCGCATTAAGCGTTATTATGGCGTTGGCACTTTGGACGGTTTCGGTGAATTTAGTCGTACTGAATTATCGGCGATTTCCGGTGCAATTGCCTATCTTGAGAAAACCCAGTTTGCCGAACGCCCGCCTTTGATGCGCCCTGAGCGTGAGGCCGATGGTTCCTCACTGTTTATTGATCCGGCAACCCGCGCCAGTTTGGAGCTGATGCGCACATTGTCCGGTAATCGGGATGGTTCTTTACTCAAGGCGATAGACCGCACCGTTACCGGTGCAGGCGCGCGTTTGCTGGCCGAGCGGTTGACAACGCCGCTCACTGATCCGGCCCTGATCGCCAAGCGTCATGATGCTGTGGCATTATTTCTGGCAGAACCGTCCCTTGTGCAGGGCGTTCGCAGTGCTTTGCGCGGTGTGCCGGATATGCCACGTGCCTTGTCGCGCCTTGCTGTCGGGCGTGGTAGTCCGCGCGATTTAGGAGCTATACAAGCTGGTTTTCAGGCGGCACGACTGGTGCAAGGGCTGTTCAACGGCAAGAGCCTGCCGGAGGAGCTGACACAGGCTTGTGATGCGATTGCTGCATTACCTGAAGATTATGCGCATTATCTGGATCAAACCTTGGCTGAGGAGCTGCCACTGCTCAAGCGCGATGGCGGGTTTATCCGTGCAGGCTTTCATGCCGAGCTGGATGAAATGCGGAGCCTCCGTGATCAGTCACGCCGCGTGATTGCAGGCCTTCAGGCAGATTATATGAATGAGACCGGCGTTAAATCGCTGAAAATCAAACATAATAATGTGCTTGGTTATTTCATTGAGGTCACAGCCAATAATGCCGGTGCGCTGATTGATACGGATGAGGCCAAAGCGCGCTTTATCCATCGCCAGACCATGGCCAGCGCCATGCGTTTCACCACCACCGAATTGGCCGAGCTTGAAACCAAAATTGCCAATGCCGCAGACCGCGCTTTATCGATCGAGTTGGGAATTTTTGAAGCGCTGACCGAACGGACGGTAGAAAATGCCGACAGTATCCGCGCCGGTGCTTCAGCGCTCAGCATCATGGATGTTTCCGCCGCTCTCAGTGTTCTGGCTGATGAGCAGGGCTATTGCCGCCCCGTTGTCGACCAAAGTTTGCACTTTGCCATTGAGGGCGGGCGGCATCCGGTTGTGGAGCAAGTGCTGAAAAAGCAGGCCAGCAATCCGTTTGTGGCTAATGATTGCGATTTATCACCGCAAGGTGGTGAGAAATTTGGCGCGATCTGGCTTTTGACGGGGCCGAATATGGGTGGTAAATCGACCTTTCTGCGCCAGAATGCTTTGATCGCTATTCTCGCGCAAATGGGCTCTTATGTACCAGCAACATCAGCGCATATCGGTATTGTTGACAGGCTGTTTAGCCGAGTTGGGGCATCGGACGATCTGGCACGCGGGCGCTCGACCTTTATGGTCGAAATGGTCGAAACCGCCGCCATTCTTAATTTGGCCAGTGATCGGTCACTGGTTATTCTCGATGAGATCGGTCGGGGGACTGCCACTTTTGACGGATTGTCGATTGCCTGGGCGAGTGTTGAATATCTGCACGAGAAAAACCGTTGCCGTGCACTGTTTGCCACGCATTTTCATGAAATGACGGCCTTGTCTGAAAAGCTTGCCCGCCTTGCTAATGTGACGATGCGTGTCAAGGAATGGGAAGGCGATGTCGTGTTTTTGCATGAGGTCGCACAAGGTGCAGCCGATCGTTCTTATGGTGTGCAGGTTGCCCGCCTTGCCGGCCTGCCTGATGCGGTAGTGGAGCGTGCCCGCGATGTATTGCACCATCTGGAAAAAGGTGAAACATCCGGCAAAGCGCAAAAGATTATTGATGATCTGCCACTGTTTGCTATAGCACAAAAACCGCGTGAAGTGACAAAGCCGGTGCAGGATAGTGCATTGCTGATCGCGGTTAGCGAGATTAATCCGGATGATCTGACGCCGCGTGAGGCACTTGAAGCCCTATACAAGCTGAAGCAAATGTCTCAAAAATGATAACTAAAAAGCCCGGTCGAAACCGGGCTTTTTTATGGGGTTTGATTAGAGCAGTTTCAGGAAAAGTGGGAACCGGTTTTCCTGAAGAAAAGAAAAGTAGAAACGCTCTAGAGCGGGTAACGTTCAGGTTGGATCGCAGCGTTCACACTAGATTCTAGATTTATCGCATTGTCATACCTCTCAAGTTGATTCAACTTGAGAGTGAAATGCTCTAGATGAAACGGTCTGCTTCGGCACCATAATAATTGATATAGCGGCTGGAAATGCGCTCTACCGGCAGAACAATCAGTACATCTGTGGTGGAAAATTGATGGTCGACCACCGCTCCGTCACCAATCATCGCACCAAGGCGTAAATAGCCCTTGATCAGGGGGGGCATCGAAAACAGCGCAACTTTTGGGTTGATCCCTTCCGGCGGCATCATATCCATAGAGCGGTAATGCTGGTCGAGTGCGCGCACATCCCATTCGGCATCGGCACGGCAATTGTGCTGGAGGAAAGAGAGGGAGAGAGCATGGGCTTCCGGCACGGTTCCATGAAACGAGGCGCAACCGAACATCACTTCGATTTTGTGGTTTCGGCAATAGGACCATATACCCTGCCAAAGCAGTTCAACGGTGCGCTTGGAACGGTATTCCGGTTTGACGCAAGAGCGGCCAAGCTCAAGAAATTGTAAATCAGGTTTACGGCTGATGAGTTTGTTAATGTCATACTCACCGGCAGAGTAAAAGCTATGACCAGGCATAACCATATCGCTGCGCATCAGGCGGTATGTCCCAATAAGTTGCTCTGCTTCACCACCGGCAATTGCAGTATCGTAAACCACAAGATGGTCGCAAATAGCATCATAATGGTCGGCATCACGCTGTTCAAGCAAGGTGTCGGCAGATTTTTGAGCGCCTAGCTCGGTATAGAAAACATCATAACGCAGTTTCTGGGCGATGCGTATGGTTTCCGGATTATCAGCAATACGTACAATCAGGCTGCCCATCCGGCCAAGAATCTGACCTGACAATGACGGATGTCCGGCATCATTTAAAATTGCGCTCAGTTGAGGCGTGTTGGTAGATGTCTGTTTCATCTGCACATTATGTGCGTTGTGAGAAGAAATTCCAAGAGTCTGTGGCAAGATACACCCTCCGCCAGTTTCGTCTGTAATTGGGCGTCTATTTTCAGCCGCGTTTCGATATGCCGTTTATATAAGTTAACTGCGTCAGCCATGTGACATCATCAAGGCGGATTTTTATATAGCGCCGCCTAAAACGGGTCTTAAATTACGCTGTGTAAAAGCATGTTTTCTCTATGTTTCAGAGCGGCCCCGCTTCCCCCATGCCCCGGAACGGGCGCGCTTCCCCTATGTCCCAGAACGGGCGCGCTTCCAATGAACAATTTCATCGAGGATGATGAGACCAGCACCGATACTGATATAGACATCAGCTATATTGAACACTGCAAAAGACCAGTTAGGCAGGTGAAATAAAATATAGTCAACGACATAACCAAGCATGCTCCGGTCAATCAGGTTGCCTAAAGCCCCCCCGATAATCAATGTGAAACCGACACGGGTGATGATCCGGTCTGCATCGGTTGTCCACCACAGATAGGCAACGAAACCGATAACCGCTACTGTCATAGCAATCAGGCCGCCATCATGCAGCCAGGCGAGCATGGAAAACGCGATGCCCTCATTATGGGTACGATATAATGCTAAAAACGGCAACAGATCGATCTGCTGATTATAGTCCATACCGCTCTCAACCAGAAACTTGATATATTGGTCAGACGTGACCGCAAAAACAATAAGGAGCACAGACCAGAGAGTGGCGCGTTGAGACATATGATTTTAAAACTCCTGTGCGAAAACCGGTTTAACGGTCATCCAGAATAAGGGCGTCACGGCGGATTTCATAAAGCATAATACCTGTGGCAATTGCGAGATTGAGCGAATCTGCACGGCCTGCTTGCGGAATACGTGCCAAATGCGTGCAAATTCCGGCAAGCTCGTCAGGCAAGCCCTGCTGTTCATTACCCATCATCAGTATAACCGGCTGCTTTTTATAAGGGATCACCCGATAATCTACTGCGCCTTTGAGGTGGGTGCCCACCAAAACGCCCTTAAAGGACTTCCGCCAGTGCAGAAACTCTTCCTGTTTGGCACGGTAAAGCGGCACTGCAAATACCGAACCCATGGTCGCTCGCACGGTTTCCATCGAATAAGGATCGGTACAGTCACCGATCAGAATTATACCTTTGGCGCCCACCGCATCCGCTGTGCGGATAATCGTGCCAAGATTGCCGGGATCACGTACGCGATCAAGCGCAATATAGGTATCATTGCCATGCGGACGCAGCTGGTCAAGTTTTTCAAAGCGCTGATCAAAAACCGCAGCGACCATTTGCGGATTGTCTTTACGGGTGATCGCGGCAATGGCCTTTTCTGATGCCTCAAGCACCAGCCCGCCGCCTGCTTTGGTGCGTGCAGCAATCTTCTCGATCAGTGGATTACCTTTGCCGGCTTTGGCAAACACCAATGTACGGATGCGCCAGCCTTGCTCAGCCGCATCAATAACCAGTTTCAGACCTTCTGCCAGAAAAACGCCTTGCTGGTCGCGAAATTTCTTCATCGATAGCGCGCGCAAATCTTTAACAATCGGATTGCTCAGGCTTGTCACTTCTTTAACGCTACCGGTGCGCTGCCCGAAACCATGATTATCTTGGCGTGAGAATTCGTTGTTCTGGGTCATGAATTTGCAATCCAACGGGAAAACAGAGAGGTGGAAAGAGCGCGGTCTGCCGAGCGTTCACGCAGGATCAGTTCGCCTGATTCAACAAGCCCCCCGCGCCCGACAAAACGGTCGCGCATCAGCTCATGAATAGCAAAAAATGATGCTCGGATTGAATAAGCGGTCAACACAACGCTTAAAGCATCCGGCGAGAGAATAGCCCGGCACATATCAACCATTTGCGGGAGATTATCGAACAATTGCCAGATCTCACCATTAGGACCGCGGCCATAGGCGGGCGGATCAAGCAGAATAATATCATAGGTACTGCCGCGGCGTTCTTCACGCGCTACAAATTTGGTGGCGTCTTCGCAGATCCAGCGGATTGGCTTGTCGTCCAATCCGGCCATTGCCTGATTTTCACGTGCCCAATTAATGGCTTTTTTAGAAGCATCAACATGGGTAACTTCTGCTCCGGCTTCTGCCGCAATCAGCGAAGCTACGCCGGTATAACCGAACAGGTTGAGCACTCGTACCACACGTTTTGGCTGGGCTTTGCGGGCGGCGCGGATTTGATCGGCCATAAATGCCCAATGGGCTGCCTGCTCGGGAAAGACACCAACATGACGAAAAGAGGTGAAACGACCGTGAAAACGCACACCTTTATGCGCCATCGGCCAAGTTTCACCCAGCTGTTTATGGGGAAACTGCCAGCGCCCCATGCCTTCTTCATCCGTATTGCCGGTGAAAATTGCATCGGCTTTGTCCCATTCGCTTTGTGACCATGCCGGTTGCCAGATCGCCTGCGCCTCAGGGCGTACAATGCGGTAAGGGCCGTATTGTTCAAGCTTGAGACTATTACCGCTGTCGAGCAGCGCATAATCTTCACTTGGCAGCGTTTCAAGGATCAGCGGCAGATTTTGTTCAGGACGCGCACCGGTGTTTTGTAACAGCGGGCGATTGGCATAGGCCGGTTCGGCAGTCGGGCGTTTAAGCGCCGGTGCTGCCACAGGTTCTGAGGCCGGTCTGGTAAACTCGCTCGTAGTGACATGCGGGGCGCGTTTTGCATGCGCAGAAAAGTCGTTTTCAGCCTTGTTAAACTTTGGCCGTGATTTTTTGAAGCCTTGCGCCGGTGCGGCGCTTGCTTGCGTGCGGTTGTCGCGCGATTTGGCTAAAGACTTAGCTTGCGGTTTGGCAGATTTGCCTTTTGACGGTTTCACGCTGATAGCTCCAAGAAAATTTCATTATAGCATCAGTCTGATACTTTAGGGTTTCGTAGAGCAAAGCTGCGTTTTGGGAAAGCTGAATTTATGCGCGTTCTCTCTGAACGGTGTTGTTTATCGCTAAAATAGTCAGATTCAGCCGCTATTCACTTGCGCTTGGCATTACCGGCCGATTGCTCCTCAAACAGGACGGGACTGCCGGCAAAATTAAAATATCTTCAACTGCAAAAATGTTTCCCGTGAATCAGTGATATTTGCGGTGCTTTAAGAAAGAGACAGCGAGGAGGCCGATGGCAGATTTTTTGCTTCAGCCTGTTTTGCGCGGTTGAGCAGCGTCTCGGCTTCAGCTTTGCGAGTGCGAGCCAGTTTGCGATGCCGCCCTTGTGTAAACCAGACCAATAAGCCGCCGGTAATAATGCCAATCAGAAAAGCACCGAGCACCCAGATAAACAGGGGTGCTGTATAAGTTAAAGCGGGATTACCCGGATTAAACGGATCAAGCGTAACACTGACGGCTCCACGGTTGGCTACCGATAGCACAATCAAAATTACGGCCAGAGGCAGCGCGATGATCAGGGTCACGAAACGGCTGGTCATATTCTATTACCCGCTCTTTAGTGTTGCAGCTCTCGGGACAACATTATCTGCTCTGCTTAATGGCGGGAACAGATAATATTTTTCATCAGACATAACCCATGCCTGATGAAAAAAAGAGCTGAGGCAGTGAATTTAAAACTTAGCCATTGTCATTATTGAGGCGGTCACGCAGTTCTTTGCCGGTTTTAAAAAATGGCACCCACTTTTCTTCAACATCAACCGATTCGCCGGTACGCGGATTACGTCCGTTGCGGGCAGGGCGGTTTTTGACGGAAAAAGCACCGAAGCCGCGTAATTCTACACGGTTACCTTCTGCAAGCGCTTCGGTAATCTCATCAAAGACAGCGCCGACAATATTTTCCACATCACGTTGGAAAAGATGCGGATTGCGGCTGGCGATGATCTGCACGAGTTCAGATTTAATCACTGCGTTTGACCTCTCTGCAATATATTAAAAGAAATGCACTCAGAATTAGATTTCGGTCTGCCTGATCACTTGGCAACAGGTTATGCTAAAATATGCTGCCAAGCTATTAGAGTTTCATATCGTGTCTGGCTGAAAAAAGCTATAAATCCTTAAGTCTCATTCAGTTGCCTGTCATTGCTGCGGCTTTTGTCCGTCACTACCGTGCCAAACTGAAAGCATGCCGTCAAGAAAGATACGCTTGCCGATCTGTTCATCAAGTAAACTGCTGCTTTGTTCAGAGAAGCCGATGTTCCTCAACACTAATTTGGTAAGTGTCGATGAAAGCAAATCGCTGTAAGGTGATGCGGCAGCTTTCCATTCGATAACCGGCAGTTCTTTGTCAATGCCCTTGCTAGCGAGCCAGATGATGGATGTCTCCTGATCACCGAGTGCATCGATTAGCTGATGCTGCAATGCTTGCCTGCCGGTATAAATCGAACCATTTGTAAGTGCCGGCAGTTTATCGGCTGTGATCATCGGGCGGCGTTCTTTAACAAGGCCGACAAACCAGTCATAGGTATCCTTCACCGTATTATCGATCATCGCGCGGGCTTCAGGAGTGGTAGGCGAGAACGGATTTGGCTCGGCTTTGAGCGGGCTGGATTTGATGCTTTCAAGTTTAACACCCACTTTTTCCATTAATCCGCTGATATCAGGATATTGAAACAAAACGCCGATAGAGCCGACCATCGAGGTTTTGTGCGCAATAATATGATCTGAAGCGATGGCAATCATATAGCCTGCTGAGGCAGCCAGTGTGCCAACTTGCGTGACCACAGGCTTTTTATCTGAGATTTTACGCACTGCATCATAAATCACTTCACCGCCGGTAGTGGTGCCGCCGGGAGAGCTGATATCGAGAATAACGCCTTTCACCATGTCATTGTCAGCAATAGCCTTCAGGCGTTTCAACAAGTCTTCATTGTTGTAAATCGTGCCGGTGATCGAGACTTTGGCAATATGGGGCACAGCGCGCGATGGCTGGCTGTTACCAAAATAGAGCGCCGCCGCCAAAACCATCGCTGCAATGAGCAGTAGCGTCACAACGCGCCAGAAGGTGAGCTTGCGACGGACACGGCGGCGTTCAAGAGCAGCATCGACAGTATAAGTCATGGATAATGTCCGTTTCTTCGCTCACATCAGGGCAATATATGTTGTATGAAGGAGAGATAAAAAGGTTGTGACGCTTTTATTTCATCTCTGATATTTGTAAATTTTGTACAGGCTGGGGCTGAAAATCGGAGAAAATTCTCGTCTTCTCGAGTTAAGTTGATTGAATTAAAGTGTTCCGAGCTTGTTTTTGATGCATTCTTACCCCATTTATAGCCTAATAACAGGCGATTATGCCGTGCGTTTCATTGCAGACGCGTATTTCACTTATAAATATTAATATCTTACGTGTAGGCAGCTGGCAAATTTGCTGGTTTCAGGAGTCTTGAACTGTGTCAGACCATAAAATGGTTTTCGGTGCGTCGCAGAAAAGTAATGCTGTGTTTCATGCTGCGCAGAGACACAGTATGCGTGTGCGCGTTCTAAAAACCGCTTTGCCCCTTACTGCTGTTGCTGTCGCCGCTGTATTTTCATGGTACACATTTTTGGCAGCGCCGGCATCAACGGTCAAGGTCGAGCTGGATCCGTCTGAAAGCGGCAAGCTGGTGATGACCAGTCCGCAGCTGAATGGTTATACCAAAGATAATCGTCCTTATTCTATGGTTGCGCAACGTGCTGTACAGGATGCGAAACAGAGCGGCGTTATTGCTCTCGAAGGTATTAAAGCGCAACTGCCGGTAGGTGACAAAGATAAAGCCGAAATTGATGCTCAATCGGGTGTCTATGACAGCGTGAACGGCCATTTGCAGTTTGATAATGATTTTACCGTGAAAACCACCGGCGGCATGGAAGCCAAATTGCGCTCAGCGAGCGTTAATATGTCGAGTGGTGAAATGTCGACGGATAAACCCGTCGATATTCGCACAGGTAATGCGCATATCAGTGCTGACAAAATGCAGGTTCAGGAAAATGGTAAGGTTGTGGTCTTTGAACATAAAGTTCATCTGACAATTGAGCCAGCTTCTGATTCAGAGCCTGCAAAATCGCCCGCTGGTGGTGATAGTATAAATAACTAATCGCTTATTAATTATTTGTTGGTTTAAACCAATAAATAATATCACTGTTATAACTTAAAGTGTGCCGGAAAACCGGAGGCTGTTTTTCTGCTGAATGTATCTTTAAATACAAATAGATAGAGAATTTTCTCTGATTTTTGTTTGATACAGGACGTTAAGGATAAGCTGTCGCTGTAACTTTTTGCTGCACAATATGATTCAATATGACCAGAAGTATGTTGTCTTATTCTGAAACTTGCGATTTATAACAAGGATGATTTTTCGAGGGAATGGATATGATACGGCATTGGGCGAGCAGCGGGCTACCAACAGGCTCACGCGACAAAATCTTGCATAAAAAAGATGCAGGCCTGCTGAATAACAAGCGTCTTGGTGTTGCTTTGATGTTTGGCTTGCTAATATTGCCGCTCAGTCTTGCATGGCCTTCAGCCGTGTCTGTTGTACAGGCGCAAGATGCAGTGCCGATGAATGGCCTAAAATTGTCTGACAGCAAAGATCCGGTTTCCATTGATGCCGGTAAGCTTGAAATGCGCGACAAAGACGGTGTAGCGATTTTCACGGGTAATGTTGCGGTTAAGCAGGGCGATATTATGCTGCGTGCGGGCCGTATGCTGGTTTATTATGCCAAATCCGGTGCTGGTGCAGGTGAGGATGGCGCTGATAAACCTAAAGGTGGTATTGGCGGTCTGAGCGGCGCTGGTCTCGGCGCCGGCGGCATTGAAAAGCTTGAAGTTGATGGCAAGGTCTATCTGAAATCCGGTACACAGGTCGCTACCGGTGATGCAGGTGTATATGATGCCAAAAGTCAGACCATGGTTCTAACAGGTAAAAAAGTTGTGTTGTCAGACGGTGATAATATTGCGACCGGCTGCAAACTCACGGCTAATACCCAGACTGGGAAAGCGTTTCTTGAAAGCTGCAAAGGCCAGACGGGGCGCGTATCAATTATCCTTTCACCTAAGAGTGAATAATGTAATCTCGCAGTTGAGCATAATGCTGATAACAGCTGATCACTAATCCACTTTGATGCAACTTTTCTGTGCTTCCGTCAGGAGGGCAGCCATTGAGTAACCTGTCTGGATCACCATTGTCTTCTGAAAACGCACAAGCTGAAAACGCACTGAACACTGCCGCAGCAAAAACAGCTGCTGATTTGCAGCAGCAGTCTGCGGGTATTGAAGGTCCGGCCGGCCAGGAGGGTCAGCGCCCGCCACAGGAGCTGTCACGTCTTAAAGGCACTCTGGTGGCGCGTGGAATCAGCAAAAGTTATCGGGGCCGGCAGGTTGTTAACGGCGTTTCTTTTGGTGTGCGTGCCGGTGAAGCCGTTGGTATTCTTGGGCCTAACGGTGCCGGTAAAACCACATGTTTTTACATGGTGACCGGGCTGGTGCCGGTTGACAGTGGTACGATCGAGATTGACGGATTTGATGTCACGTCCATGCCGATGTATCGCCGTTCACGGCTGGGTATCGGCTATCTGCCGCAGGAAGCGTCAATTTTCCGCGGCCTTTCGGTTGAAGATAATATCAAGGCTGTACTTGAAGTGGTCGAAAAGGATCGCAAAAAGCGCAGTATTGAGCTGGATGCATTGCTGGAAGAATTCAACATCACGCATTTGCGAAAAGCGCAGGCTATTTCCTTGTCGGGTGGTGAACGCCGCCGTCTTGAAATTGCCCGTGCCTTGGCCTCAAAGCCTAATTTTATGCTGCTTGATGAGCCGTTTGCTGGTGTTGACCCGATTGCAGTTGCTGATATTCAGCAGCTTGTGCGCCATCTGACAAGCCGTGGTATTGGGGTGCTGATAACGGATCATAATGTGCGTGAAACGTTGGGTTTGATTGACCGTGCTTATATTATTCATGCCGGTGAGGTGTTGACCCATGGCCGCCCGAAAGAAATTGTTGCGAACCCTGATGTTCGCAGGCTCTATCTCGGCGATCATTTTACACTTTAATTCCTGATTTGCTTAAAAAATCAAACGCCGTCTCACGCATGGAGTGGGGCGGCTTTTTTGTCAGAAGTCTCTGATATTTCAAAGTATAAGCTGTGATCGTGCGCCAATCTTTGTAAGGCGCCTATATAAGAACTGATTGTGACAATCATAGAGCCTGCACAGTATTCTTTTGCTGTAAATAAAGTTTATTTTTTTTTATGACAGTTGCCTTTGCGCAACGCGTTAGCTTGTGGTTAGATTGCTTTGTTCGAATATAGACAGCGAGGTACTGCCACATGAATCTCCGCGTTTCAGGTAAACATATGGATATCGGCGAAGCTTTCCGAACCCGGATTGAAGATCGTGTCCGTGATAGTGTTGGCAAATATTACGAAGGTGGCTATTCCGGTGCAATTACTGTGGTTAAGTCGGGGTCACGATATAATACCGATTGCACGCTACATCTGAATACCGGTGCAACTTTGCAGTCTTCTGCAGAGGCGCAGGATCCGCAATTTTCTTTTGACGCAGCTGCTGAAAAGCTGGACACACGTCTGCGCCGTTATATGCGGCGGCTTAAGTCGCGCTCACTAATCCAGTCTTCGCGCAATAATCATCAGGATATTGCCTATAGCGTTATGTCACCGGCTCCCGATGAGGATGAGGATCTGCCGGATGACTACGCACCGACAATCGTTGCAGAATCATCGGTATCCCTGCGCACGCTCAGCGTTGCTTCCGCAGTGGTAGAGCTTGATCTGACCGAGCATCCGGTCATTGTTTTCCGTAATGCGGGCAGTGATGAGGTCAATATTGTATATCGCCGGCCAGACGGTAATATTGGCTGGATTGACCCCTCAAAAGCAGCCAAGCAAGCACAAGCATAAATCATAAAATGGCACCACAGCTGAGAAAACGAAGCTGTGGTGCTTTTTTATACGCTTATTACACAAAAAAATTAGGTGAAATAGAGCGCGCTTTTTTGTTATGAAATGATGTTAAAACAAAGAGATAGGGCAAAATATCACGAACTACTATTTTGCTTGAATTCCTGAAGCTTAATTAAGACATTGATTTGGTTTCTGCAATTCTTAAGGTGGTTTATGTCTCGCGGGCAGCGAGGGATGCAATCACGATATCTTATGATAGGAATTCATGCGTGACTGGTGTATCCTGAGAGGAATGCCAAAAAAAGGCTGGAAAATCGCCGCTTTATCAGACGTTACGTATAATTATTTAAATTATTATTCTGAGTAAAATCAATGCGTTGTGTATTTTGTGCATGAAAACTGTGGCGAGAATCGCGAATTTGACTTGAGTATCTGTTGAATGGGCAGTAGATCACTGCACCTCCCGGTTACGGAGATTTACCCTCCGCATGAGAGAAGGAATGGAGAAAATGGATCTTAGCGATCTGATTCAGCCCGGGGCAATTATCCCTTCGCTGAAGGCAAGCTCCAAGAAGCAATTATTGCAGATCTTGGCTGAAAAGGCTGCAGAACTCACAGGTCTTCCAGAACGTGAAGTTTTTGAAACTGTGACTCAGCGTGAACGTCTGGGGTCGACCGGTGTTGGCAACGGCATCGCGATACCACATGGAAAATTGCCAAATATTGACAAGATTACCGGTGTGTTTGCGCGTCTTGAACAGCCTGTGGATTTTGAAGCATTGGACGATCAGCCTGTTGACCTGGTGTTCTTGTTGCTTGCACCTGAAAATGCCGGCGCGGATCATTTGAAGGCATTGTCGCGCATTGCGCGTTTGTTGCGTGATCCGGATATGGTCGCAAAATTGCGCGGCACTGTTGATGCGCAGGCTTTGCATTCATTTTTGATTGCCCCTCCGGCATCGAATGCTGCTTGAAAGCCTGATGATCATTCTGGCTGATCACAACCGGAATAGACTTTTTAAAAATGCCGCGCTGTTTTACAGGCGCGGCATTTTTGTTTGTTAAAATCAATACAACGGCAAAAAATGGGCGTGCATTGAAAGAAGGTCTTTTCAGCACTGCGAACCGGTTTGGGGCGTTATGCACTAACTCTAAAATCTAGAGCGAGCGCTGCGATCCAGCCTGAACGTCACCTGCTTTAGTGCAGCATTACCGTGTGCAATTCGTGTTCATGCGCTCCGGCCAGCGCTGTAGCGAGAACATCGGAAAGAATGATCGGTGTTCCGCTGGCTCCGAATAGCGCCCACAGCTCCATGCCAGGCGCCATTGGCGGCAAAGCAGGAAAACGATGCGAGAGGTCATCGGAGCGGACTTTGCGCAAATAAGCGATTTCACCTTCGCCGAGATGGGCAAATTCGAATTCGGTAAATATGTGTTTGTCTGCAGTCATTTTTGACCTCCTGTCATGGCAGCTCCTATGAGACACTGCCTGTCGAGAGCGGGAGCAACTGCATCTAATCTATGAGATTATACTGCAATTACGCTACTGATTATAACAGTGAACCCTTTACAGTTCTTTTATAATCATCATCTTCCGTTCCGCCAAAACCGCAAATGCCGGTTTTATCGGAGCGTTTATTCTTTAACGCTAATGCTAATACGTTTAACGAGGCGTTCCGGTTCCGGTCTGTCGAGATCAATCGACAATAAACCGTTTTTCAGCTCGGCACCGACTACGCGCATACCATCTGCCAACACAAAAACGCGTTGGAACTGGCGTGCAGCAATACCACGGTGTAAATATTCGCGCTCGGCTTCATCATTTTGGCGCCCACGGATAACCAGCTGGTTATCTTCTGTGGTCACTTCCAGATCATCATCAGAAAAACCGGCTACGGCGAGCGTAATGCGCAGCCGTTCAGGCACTGGCTGTTCCTGCTGATCGGCAGGCCCGCGCAAGCGCTCGATATTATACGGCGGATAGCCGTCACCGGACTTTGCAAGGCGCTCCAGTGTTTTTTCCATTGTGTCAAAGCCCAACAGCAGCGGGCTTGAAAAAGGTGTCAGTCTTGTCATCACTCAGTCCTTGGTAAAGCGACCGTTATCAGGAAAATCCATAGTGGCACTTTCCTGTCTCTACATATGGCTTGCGAAAAGCGCATGTTCAAGTGCAACTGCGGATATGAACAGGATGCAGCAAGATTTGTGCTGAAAATAATTCAGCTTAATTTATAGTGCGGCAAAGTTGTCGCCTGCATATAGGCGGGAAAACCGACGAAATAAGGTCGAAAATATAAGGCAAGAGAAGGGAAAGTCCGCGTGGCACGCAAAATTATTATTGATACCGATCCAGGGCAGGATGATGCTCTGGCAATTTTGCTGGCTCTGGCAAGCCCTGAGCTTGATGTGTTGGGTATTGTGGCCGTTGCCGGCAATGTGCCGTTGCCGCTCACCCGTAACAATGCTTTGAAACTTGTAGAGCTTGCCGGTAAGCCGCAGACCAAAGTGTATGCGGGCGCCTGTAAGCCGCTCATACGCGATTTGGTTACGGCAGAAGAAGTGCATGGCCGTACCGGTCTTGATGGACCTGACCTGCCTGAGCCTGCCATTACAGTGCAGGGGCAATATGGCGTCGACTTTATTATTGAAACCCTGCTGCGCGAAGAAGCCGGAACGGTAACCCTTTGCGCACTCGGCCCTTTGACCAATATTGCTCTGGCGTTAAACAAAGCGCCTGAAATTGCCGCGCGTATTCAGGAAATCGTGCTGATGGGGGGCGGGTTTTTTGAAGGCGGTAACATTACGCCGACAGCCGAATTTAATTTCTACGTTGATCCTGAAGCCGCCAAAGTGGTTTATGCCAGTGGCGTACCAATTGTGATGATGCCACTCGATGTGACGCATAAGGCGCTGACAACAGCCAGACGTATTGAGGCATTTCGTGCCATCGGCAATAAAGTGGGCGATGCCTGCGCAGCGATGCTGGAATTCTTCGAGCGCTTTGATGAAGAAAAATACGGTACCGATGGCGGTCCGCTGCATGATCCGAATGTGATTGCCTATTTGCTAAAGCCTGAACTGTATTCAGGACGCCATTGCAATGTGGAGATTGAAACCGCATCGCAGCTGTGTTTGGGCATGTCGGTCATTGATTGGTGGGGCGTTACCAAACGGCCCAAAAACGCAATTGTCATGCGTGATGTTGACCATGAAGGCTTCTTCACGCTGTTGACCGCACGCATTGCAACGCTTTGAATGAAAAAGGCCGGAGAAATTCTCCGGCCTTTTTCTGCTTCAATTAAAAATGAAAACGCTCTGGAGCGCATAACATTCAACTTGATAGTGAAATGCTCTAGATCTCAGATGCATGTGGAATTGATGGCTGGGCGCCGATTTTAAGGCAGGCCATAGATGCTGCTTTGGCAGCGCGCTGGCATGCCTCACGCAATGGCAGGCCATTGTCGAGACCTGCGGCAAGGTAACCGCAAAATGTGTCGCCGGCACCAACTGTATCCACCGGCTTGATCTTGAGGGCTGGCAGGCTGTAATGCTCATCTGGCGTGGCAACCATCACACCTTCTGCACCCAGCGTCACAATCAGCGTACGGCCATAATGCTCGGCAAAATCGATCATTTTTTCAATGCGGGTTTCACCTGATAGTTCCAGCTGGATCGCAGCCAGATCAAATTCAGTTTCATTGGCAATAATAATATCCGCCCGTGGCAGCAGTGCTGCCGCATCATCACGCCATGGTGCAATATTGAGAATACAGGTTGTTTCGCTGGTTTCCGAGATCGCGATAGCTTTTTCAAGCGCTGGTAACGGAATTTCCATTTGCAATAGCAGGTAGCCGCCGTCGAGATCGGCAACATTCACATCATCTTCGCTCACCAGCCCGTTCGCACCCGGAATAACGACAATGGTGTTTTCGCCGCTGTCTTCTACAGTGATAAGCGCAATGCCGGTGGCATCGCCACGGGTTGCAACACGTGACAGATCAACACCCTCGGCACGCAGTAAGGCCACAGCCTGCGCTGCAAATGCATCATGGCCGACAGCACCCACCATACGCACAGGCGCACCGGCGCGGGCTGCGGCCAATGCCTGATTGGCTCCCTTGCCGCCGGCAGCAGTGCTGAAGGCACTGCCGGTCAGTGTTTCACCCGGTTCAGGCAATTTCGGGCTGCGGGCAATGAGGTCAAAATTAATCGAGCCGATAATGGTAATCATGAGAAATCCGGAGTTAGAGACGTTTCAGAGAAAGCAATTTTGCTTTCACGCAGGGATATATAATCAGGCAGGAAGCTGAGTTACGCTGATCAGCGGCGGCTGCGGATCAGGGCATTATTGAGAGCGGTCGCAAAGCTTTCGCGTTCATCGGGTGGTAAAAATTTGCCGATATCCAATGTTGTCCCCTCCGTCAGCAGTTGCATATGGGTAATGCCGATATCATCTTTGCGGGTAATGTTAAACCGTGTGCGGAACGGATTAAACTGATAGGCGCGGATGCGCCCTGAGGCGGAGATTTGCCTGATGAGCAATTGCTCGCGTGAGAGCATGATTTCTTCACGCTGGCGTGCAGCATAATAATTAAGCCGGAAGGCGCCATAGATCAGCGCAATATCCAGTCCGAACATGCCGATAACCGGCCATGCACCAAGATGCATAAACGCCATGCCAATGATTGCCCACACTAAAAGCAGACTTAAAATCATGATCTGAAAGCCGCGCGGGCTCAGCGAGCGATAGGGCAGCAGTGTCGCTTTAAAAAAATCTGCGCCAAAGGCATCGGGATCAGCGCCGTCCGGATGGTAATGTGCATTCATAACAATATCTCTTTTATCCGCTGCTGATGCTCGGAACTGATAAAAGCGCTGGCTGCGGCAAGCTTACAGATAGGCTTATTGGTTTCAGCTTACTATATAAACTCTATGCAGAACAACCAGACCAATTCTCCCGCCAAACCACAGCGCCGCGTTAGCGGTACATTATACACGCCTGCGGAAATCCACGAGATTTTCCGGCGCTTTTCTGTGCAGCGCCCGGAGCCGCAGGGCGAGCTTGAACATGTCAATACATTCACGCTGCTGGTTGCGGTGGTACTTTCGGCACAAGCTACCGATCTTGGTGTCAATAAAGCCACACGGGCTTTGTTCGCCATTGCGGATACCCCGCAGAAAATGCTTGATCTGGGGGAAGAGGTTGTGGGCGACTATATCCGCACCATCGGCCTGTGGCGCAATAAAGCCAAGAATGTCATTCTGCTTTCAAAAGCATTGATTGATACCTATGGTGGTGAAGTGCCGGGTAATCGTGATGCATTGGTGACCTTGCCGGGTGTGGGGCGTAAAACCGCCAATGTGGTGCTGAATATGGCATTTGGCCAGCCGACAATGGCGGTCGATACGCATATTTTGCGCATCGGCAACCGGATCGGGCTGGCACCATATAAAACACCGGATGCGATTGAAGCCAAGCTGGTCAAGATCATTCCGTCAGAGTTTATGATGCATGCCCATCACTGGCTGATCCTGCACGGGCGTTATGTTTGTAAAGCCCGTACACCGGATTGCCAGAACTGCGTGATCGCTGATATTTGCAAATCGGCGCAGAAAACCAATGCCATTCCTGCGCAGCTGGTTCAACTTGAAGCCTGAAGCGGCACCATTGCCTGACCACTCAGAGCTTTGTGCAGATGCACCATCATCGCCGCTGCAAAAAGCGGTGTCAGCAGGTTAACCAGCGGGATCGCCAGAAATGCGGCAATCACCAAACCTGCAAGAAAAACGCTGATTTTATGCTGTTGGCGAAAGGCTTTGGCACCGGCTTCACCACGATATCGCATCGCCGCAAATTCAAAAAACTCGCGGCCGAGCAAATAACCGTTGACGATAAAAAATGCGATCAGATTAACGCCCGGTATCAGCAGCATCAGCAAAGCGCATAGATTGCCGATCAAAACGATGCCCAAAAATTTAAGCGAATACACGATTGAGCGGCCAACAGGCATGGCAGTGCCGGCTGGCGCATTGCTGTAATCTTCGCGTTCAATAATCTCTGCCACATCATCCAGAAAAATACCGGCTACTAGTGCTGTTACCGGTGCAATCAGAAATGCCAGCAACAGTGCCAGAACAAAGCCTGCGGCAATCGCCGCAAACAGGCCGAGCCAGCTGGTCCAGTCCGGCATGGTTGGCAGTAATGTTTCAAACCACGGCCATGCCAGCCAGAAAAACATCTGCCGCAATAATGCCCAGAGTGCAATTAAAGCGAGAAATGTCCAGCCAAGGGATTTCCACAAAACCGAGCGAAATTCCGGTGTTGGCAGGCGGCGCAGTGCAGCATATGCGGCAGTCAGGATCATTGGGGCTCCTGTTAATTGAGAACCAGAGCATGCGCATTGTATCTTTTCCACGCGCACTGCTCTGACTATTAAATAGGATTTCGCAAAGCTTACAACAAGGTGATGCTCTCTGATCTCTCTCCCGTCGCGGTAAAGTCTGGCTAAAACCGTTTTCAGGCTTTAAAGCTTACAGGCAGATAGGATGCAGATACACAGAACGCTGTGTAATCCGCTGTGCAGCTGAACTTTTATGGGAGTAAAGGCCATTTCTGTCGCCAAATATGATGTGCTGTGTATCGGTAATGCGATTGTTGATATTATTTCCCGCACAGAAGAAGATTTTCTGATTGATAACGGCATTATCAAAGGGGCAATGAACCTGATCGATGCCGGGCGGGCTGAACTGCTTTATAGTCGCATGGGGCCTGCAATTGAAGCCTCAGGCGGCAGCGCCGGTAATACCGCGGCAGGCATTGCCAGTTTTGGCGGGCGCTCTGCTTATTTCGGCAAAGTGGCAGCAGATCATCTGGGTACAGTCTATGCGCATGATATTCGCGGGCAGGGCGTGGCGTTTGACACCCCGCCTTTGCAAGCGGGGGCGCCGACTGCCCGGTCCATGATTTTTGTGACACCGGATGGCGAGCGCTCGATGAATACCTATCTCGGTGCCTGCGTGGAGCTTGGCGTGGAGGATATTGAAAGCTCCAAAGTCAGCAATTCCAAGCTGGTTTATTTCGAGGGCTATTTGTGGGATCCGCCACGTGCCAAAGAGGCCATTACTTTGGCCGCTAAGCTGGCGCATCAACATGGCGGCGAGGTTGCCATGACCTTGTCAGATCCGTTTTGTGTCGATCGCTATCGGGATGAGTTTCTGGAGCTGATGCGCTCAGGCACTGTGGATATTGTCTTTGCCAATGAGGCAGAGGTAAAATCGCTGTATCAGACATCTTCATTCGAGGCGGCGCTGGAGGCCATCCGCGCTGATTGTAAACTGGCAGCAATCACCCGTTCCGAGCAGGGTTCCATTATAATTCGCGGTGATGAAACAATTGCGATTGATGCGATTGAGATTGATGCGCTGGTGGATACAACCGGTGCCGGCGATCTTTATGCGGCCGGCTTTCTGTTCGGCTATACCAATGGCTACAGTCTGGAGCAAAGCGGTAAGCTCGGTTCACTGGCGGCTGGTATTGTGATCCAGCAAATTGGCCCCCGCCCGCAGGTCAGCCTTAAAGACAGTGCTGCACAAGCGGGGCTGGTTTAGTTCACGGCAGATGTTTAGAGCATTTCACGATCAAGTTGAATCAACTTGATCGATATGACAATGCGAAGACTCTAAAATCTAGAGCGAGCGCTGCGATCCAACCTGCATGTTACCCGCTCTAGAGCATTTCGTAGTCCAATGGAATCATTGGGCGGCCACGATAATGCGTAAAAACAATAACTTAGAGCGGATTACATGATCCAATTTAAACGTAAACCGCTCTAGTGCTCCAAGCCCCGCATCCGTTATGCGGAGCTTGTTGTTTGACATTTATTCGGAGCTGACAATGCCATCGCGCTTCAGCTCTTCTTCTGTGCGGCCGCGGCGGGCATTGCGCACCGGCAATATCCAGCCATAGTAAAGTGCGCCACCGCGAAGACTGAAGGCAACGCCGGCTGCCGCCAAAGCAGAGAGCATGGCAGGCGCATTGAGATATTCCAGCGCCACATAGGTGCAGGATCCGGCAAGCGCCGCTGAAATGTAAATTTCACGGCGCATCAGTACCGAAGGTTCGCCGGAAATCATATCCCGCAGCACACCGCCAAGCGTTGCGGTAAAAATTCCGGTGACAATGGCCACAGAAGGGCTGAAGCCGAGCTCGAGCCCTTTGGATGCGCCCATCACACTATAGGCTGCCATACCAACGGCATCGAGCCAGAGTAAAACGCGGTAGCGCGATTCAACCTTATGCGCGGTAAAATAAACCAGAATGGCCGCCGCTGTTCCAATGATCAGATAGACTGGTTCGCGCACCCAAAACACCGGACTATCGCCCAGCACCAGATCGCGGATCGTACCGCCGCCAATACCCGTAACATTGGCGAGAAAAATAAAGCCGATAATATCCAGCCTGCGGCGTGACGCAGCAAGCGCGCCGGTGGCAGCGAATACAAATACACCTGCAAAATTGAGTAATTGGATAATTGTCACGCCATGACCTCCCAGCAACAAGCATATTGTCGTCACGCAGTGGTAACGGCATAGCGTCCGGTTGACGCCGGACAGCCCAAAGATTGCACACATATAAAAACGGACGCAAGGTATGCCCTGCGCCCGTTTGGAAGTTATAAAGCAAGCAGATATCAGTGCTGCATTGCTATATTTGTAGTTTATTCAGCCTTCGGGCCACCGCGTGATACGCCGACCATAGCCGGACGCAGAACACGGTCACCAATGGCATAACCGGTCTGCATGACCTGAACCACGGTATTGTTAGGCACATCAGGGTTTGGCACTTCAAAAATCGCCTGATGGAAATTCGGGTCAAACTTCTGACCTTCCGGCGAAAGCTGTGTCACACCATGGCGCTCCAAAGCATTCAACATAGCGCGCTCAGTAATTTCCACGCCTTCTGCCAATGCTTTCAGGCCGGTATCATTGGCTTCCAATGCTTCTGCCGGAATAGCTTCGAGAGCACGGCGCAGATTGTCTGAAACCGAAAGCATATCGCGCGCAAAATTAGTGGTCGCATAAGTCTTCGCGTCCTGCATTTCACGTGCAGTACGTTTGCGCAGATTTTCCATATCGGCAGCAAGACGCAGCATCTGGTCTTTCAGCGCATTGTTTTCGATCTGCAATTCAGCCTGACGGTTGATTACATTTTCGTCTTGTTCTTCATCTTCGGCAGCTTCTGACATAGCATCGGCTTTGCGTGCTTTCAGAAAATCATCCGCCGCACGCTTAAGAGCATCGCGATCACGTGGGTTATTGAGGTCGCGCTGTTCAATATCTGGCGTTTCGCCGTTGTTCTTTTCGTCAGCCATACTTCTCTTCCGTCTAGAGTCCTGTTGTGTGGGATATCGATGTTTGTGTCCTGAAAATCAAGACCGTCGACCGGATGGCTGACAAATTAACAGGCTTATTGCGCTTTTAACCCCGTAACAGCCGTGAAACCAGTGAGGCTGTATAGTCTACCATGGGTACAATGCGCGCATAATTGAGCCTTGTGGGGCCGATTACCCCAAGCGCGCCAATCACACGCTGCTCAGAATCGCGATAGGGTGCAACCACCAGTGATGAGCCTGACAGTGAAAACAGTTTGTTTTCAGAACCGATAAAAATCCGCACGCCGGAACCGGCTTCAGCAAGATCCAAAAGCTGGATCATGCCTTCTTTGGTTTCCAGATCATCAAATAGCAGGCGCAAGCGCTCCAGATCATCCTGGGCAGAAATATTCTCCAGCAGATTGGAGCGTCCGCGCACAATCAGTCTGGTCTGTTGATCGCTGGCAGCACCGCCCCAGACCGCCAGACCCTGCTCAACCAAATGCTGGGAGAGGCTGTCGAGCGCCTGACGGGTTTCCTCGTGCAGCGCTTTAATCTGCGAGCGGGCCTCCGCAAGTGTTTTGCCGTGAATATGTGCATTAAGAAAATTGGAGGCTTCAATCAGCTGTGAAGATGTAACGCCTGCAGGCAACTCAATCACACGATTTTCAACATCACCGCTTTGTGTGACCATCACCGCTAAAGCCCGCGTCGGCTCAAGGCGCACAAATTCAATATGCTTTAAGGCGCCCTCGGCTTTGGTCGCAAGAACCAGACCGGCACCGCGCGATAGGCCGGAAAGAATCTGGCTGGCTTCGGTCAGCACATGCTCGGCAGAATTATTGTGCCCTGCGGCACGCACCTGATGCTCAATACTATTGCGCTCCGCTGCCGGCAGATCGCTGACTTCCATAAAGGCATCAACAAAAAACCTTAAGCCGAGTTGGGTCGGCATCCGGCCGGCAGAAATATGCGGTGAATAAACCAGCCCCAAATGTTCGAGGTCGCTCATCACATTGCGGATTGTGGCTGGCGACAGCGACAAAGGCAGCAACCGTGATAAATTACGCGAGCCCACAGGTTCGCCATCATTGAGATAGCTCTCAACAATACGCTGAAAAATATCACGCGAGCGCTGATCCAGCACCTGCAAGGGTGCATGCAGATTGTCAGCGCGGTCTGATCTGATCATTCGGGTGGTTTGCTCCATTTCGCCCTTATATATAGGCCATTCGCAGGCTTGGGCAAAGGGCATGATCAGCTGATTACGGAACTGAGGCGCGATTTTCCTTTAAATTTGTATCCATCCTGCTTAGAAGCGGGATAAGTATTCCGTTCAGGAAATTATTTGAGCAATTACCAGTCTGTCGTCATTGTGTGACGCAGCATTGTTTTAAAAGGAAAAACCGATGCGTCCATCCAAACGCGCTGCAGATGAAATGCGTGCTATCTCTTTTGAACGCGGCATTTCCAAACATGCAGAAGGCTCATGTCTGGTTAAATTCGGCGATACGCATGTGCTTTGCACAGCAAGCCTTGAAGAAAAAGTACCGGGCTGGATGCGCAATAGCGGCAAGGGCTGGGTTACCGCAGAATATGGCATGCTGCCGCGCTCTACCGGCGATCGTATGCGCCGTGAAGCTGCAAGCGGTAAGCAGGGTGGCCGTACGCAGGAAATTCAACGTCTGATCGGTCGCTCATTGCGCGCTGTTGTGGATATGCAGGCGCTGGGTGAATACCAGATCACTGTGGATTGCGATGTTATTCAGGCCGATGGCGGCACCCGCACTGCGGCGATTACCGGCGGCTGGGTTGCACTGCATGATTGCCTTCGCTGGATGGAAGCCCGCCAGATGGTTAAAGTCGACAAGGTTCTTAAAGACCATGTGGCTGCTATTTCTTGTGGTATTTATCAGGGTACGCCGGTGATCGATCTGGATTATCCGGAGGATTCCACCGCGCAGACCGATGCCAATTTTGTCATGACCGGTCGTGGCGGTATTGTTGAAGTACAGGGTACTGCGGAAGGTGAGCCGTTCTCGGATGAGGAATTCTCGGCACTGATGCTGCTGGCACGCAATGGTATTAAACGTTTGGTTGATTTGCAGAAAATGGCTGTTTCCTGAGCTATTTCTGCCGTTTGATCATATAAGTGAATTATCCAAGTTTTCGATTGGATAATTCACTTAACTGTGAACCAAGAGCTATTTTGAACCTGCTATAAGCGGGATGCGGTTTTTGTGAACAGAGATAAACGAAGGAAGAGCGCAATGCAGACCGGACGGCTTAAGCCAAAACAAATACTTGAAACTGCCCTTTATGTGCGTGATATCGAAGAGGCTGTGCATTTCTACCGCGATATTCTGGGGCTGGAGCTGGCATTGCCGCATAATCATCGCAATGCATTTTTCCGCTGCGGGACAGGTATTTTGCTGGTATTTGATGCGCAGGAAACGGTTAAGCCAGCGCCTGAAGGCACATTGCCCATTCCGACCCACGGTACCAGTGGCGCAGGTCATATCTGCTTTGCCGCCAGCCGTGAAGAAATTGCAGGCTGGAAACAGTTTTTTGAAAACCATGCCATTGCTATTGAGCGCGAGCTGCAATGGCCAAATGGCGCCTATTCGCTGTATATCCGCGACCCTTCCGGTAATTCTCTGGAATTCGCTGAACCCAAATTATGGAATCTGACATGAGAGTTTTGGAAAAAGGCAAATTGGTTGTGGCAAGTCACAATGCTGGCAAGCTCAGAGAAATTGCTGATCTGATCGGCCCTTTTGGCTTTGATACACAGTCAGCGGGTGGACTTGGTTTGCCTGAGCCGGATGAAACCGGCACAACTTTTGAAGAAAATGCTTATATCAAAGCTTTCGCAGCGGCGTCGGCGACTGGTCTGCCGGCGCTGTCTGATGATTCCGGCCTTGTTGTTGATGCACTGAATGGTGAGCCCGGCGTTTACACCGCCAATTGGGCAGAACGTGAAGATGGCAGCCGTGATTTCAATATGGCGATGACCAAAGTTCTCGACCGGCTGGAAGAGGCAGGTGCAACGCAGCCGGAGCAGCGCAAAGGCCGTTTTGTTTCGGTGATCTGCCTGTGCTGGCCGGACGGTCATGCGGAATATTATCGCGGTGAAGCGCAAGGCCGGATTGTAACCCCGCGTGGCAATGACGGTTTTGGCTTTGACCCGCTATTCCTGCCGGATGGTCATGAAAAGACCTTTGGTGAAATGACCGCAGAACAAAAACATGGTTGGAAACCGGGTGATTCGGCAGCGCTTTCGCACCGCGCCCGTGCCTTTCAGCTTTTTGCAAATGCTAAATTAGATATGTCGGGTGTGAATTGATGCAGTCCCTGTCTGCTATCCGTCCGGTTGCGAGTGATGCATTGCCTATTTTGCAGGCAGACGGGGATCATGCCTTTGGCATTTATCTGCATTGGCCGTTTTGTATGGCCAAATGCCCGTATTGCGATTTCAACTCGCATGTGCGCCATCAGCCAGTTGATCAGCCGCGTTTTGCACAAAGCTTTTTAACTGAAATGGCAACTTTGCGCGCCCGCACCGGCCCGCGCATAGTTACCAGTATTTTTCTTGGTGGTGGCACACCATCACTGATGCAGCCGCAAACCGTGGCTGCATTGCTTGATGGTATTGCCGGGCTCTGGACTGTTGCCGATAATATTGAGGTGACACTGGAAGCCAATCCGACCAGTGTTGAAGCTGATCGTTTTCGTGGTTACCGCGCAGCCGGCGTTAACAGGGTGTCGTTGGGTGTTCAGGCGCTGAATGACCGCGATCTGAAGCGGCTCGGGCGTTTGCATTCGGTGGCAGAAGCTAAAGTGGCAATTGGTCTTGCACGTGAGATTTTTCCGCGCCTGTCCTTTGACCTTATTTATGCGCGTCCTGATCAGACCATTGCCGAGTGGAATGCGGAACTGCGTGAAGCGATTGATCTGGCAGCCGATCATTTGTCGCTTTATCAGCTGACAATTGAAGAGGGCACGCAGTTTTATAATCTGTGGAAGGCTGGCAAACTCACCACGCCTGAACCGGAACATGCCGCAGCTCTGTATGAAGAGACGCAGCGGGTAACCACAGAACTTGGTTTGCCTGCCTATGAGATTTCCAACCATGCGGTTTCAGGGCGTGAATCCCAGCACAATCTGGTCTATTGGCGCTATGGAGAATATGTCGGGGTTGGTCCCGGCGCCCATGGCCGTTTTCGTGAAAATGGTATGCGCACCGTAACAATGACCGAAAAACACCCTGAAACATGGGTGGATAAAGTTGAAGCGCAAGGCCATGGTATTATCGAAGAAGAATATCTGACCGGTGAGCAAGAGGGCGACGAGTTTCTGATGATGGGGCTGCGCCTTAAAGAAGGCGTTGATCTGCGCCGTTATCAGACTTTGACAGGTCATGGCCTGAAGCCGGAGCGTCTTGCGCAGTTGCAGGAGCAGGGTTTTGTAGAAATATGTGATGAGCATTTTCTGCGTGCGACACCAGATGGCGCTTTGCTTTTAAATACGCTGGTTGCCGAACTGACCGCATAAATTGCAATGCGTATCTGAGCTGAAAACAGTCTTACAGTTTTCGCGATACGCTAAAAAGGACAAAGAGTGGAAGACAATACTCAGGATACACGCAGCTATGTGGTGGGCGAAAATGCTTTTCGCGCCCGCCCGATTGAGCCTGCGCTTTATATTGTCGCCACGCCAATTGGCAATCTCGGTGATATAACATTGCGCGCGCTTGAAGTGCTGGCATCTGCCGATCTGCTGGCGTGTGAAGACACACGCGTAACGCGTGTGCTGCTCAACCGCTTTGCCATTTCACGCCGACCTGTTGCCTATCATGAGCACAATGCCGCTGAAGCAGGGCCGAAATTGATGGCGGCTCTGGCGGCCGGTAAAAGTGTGGCGCTGGTCTCGGATGCCGGCACCCCTCTGGTGTCTGATCCGGGTTATCGTCTGGTTGAAGAGGCGCGCAACGCCGGTTACAAAGTGGTGCCGGTGCCCGGTGCTTCTGCGGTGATGGCGGCTTTGATGGCCTCGGGTCTGCCAACAGACAGCTTTATGTTTTGCGGATTTCTGCCATCCAAACAGGGGCAGCGCCGCAATAAGCTTGAAACCTATAAAGCGATTGATACAACGCTGATCTTTTTTGAATCACCCAATCGCGCTTCGGATACGCTGCAGGATATGGCGGCAGTCTATGGTGCAGACCGCCCCGCCGCTTTGTGCCGCGAACTGACCAAAGCCTATGAAACATTTTCAACCGCGACATTGGGCGAGTTGTGCGAAAAATATGACGGTGAAGACCGTATCCGTGGTGAGGTCGTGTTGCTTGTCGGGGCGCCGTTACAAAATTCGGCACCGGTGACTGAACAGGATATTGATGCGTTGCTGCTTAATCTGGCACAGGAATTACAGCCGTCTAAAGCGGCGGGTGAAGCCTCGCGCATGACCGGTAAACCAAAAGGCGAACTGTATCAGCGCCTGATGAGCCTGAAGGCTAAAAAATAATGAGTAGCTTTCGCGAGAAAAAGCAAAAAGCATTTTCTCGCGGGATATGGGCGGAGCGGTTGGCTGCTCTCGCACTCATGCTCAAAGGGTTTCGTATTATGGAACGGCGCTATAAAACGCGCTTCGGCGAAATCGACCTGATTGCTCGGCGCGGCACTCTGGTGCTGATTGTTGAGGTTAAAGCCCGCTCATCGTTACAAGCGGCTATGGATGCGGTTAGCCATAATAATCTGCAACGGATCGAGGCTGCCGCCGATCATTGGCTGGCGCGTCAGCCTGATCGTAACAAGCTGCATTTGCGGTTTGATCTGATAGCGGTTTTACCGCGCCGCTGGCCCGTGCATATACCGGCAGCGACACACTTCCAGAATTAAATTTCATAAAATTTGCCAAACACGGAAAAGCGATGCGGTGCGGCTGTAGCGCGGGCAAGCCTGTTTCTTATAAGCCTGCCCGGAATGAGGGATATTAAACACAGTTTAAAACCGTTTTTAAAAGGTAGAAATTGTGAGCGCGCATCCTGTCCGATTAACTGCTTTTCCGGCTTTCTTCCGCGTTGATAATGCGGCAGTTCTGATTGTCGGTGGCGGTGAAGAAGCGCTGAATAAAGCGCGTCTGGTTGCGCAGACAACAGCGCAAATCCGCATTGTGGTGCCTGACGGGGACGTGCCTGATGCCGCTTTGATAGAATTTGTGCTGGATGGCGGGCATCATTTACGCAGCGGTGGTCTTAAAGATAGTGATTTTACCGATGTTAAACTGGCCTTTGTTGCAACTGGTGATGCTGTAGATGATGCAGCCATTGCCGATACTATCCGCGCCCGCCATATTCCGGTCAATGTAGTCGACAGGCCACAGCTCTGTGATTTCTACACGCCTGCCATTGTGGCGCGGGCACCCGTAGCAGTGGCTATCGGCACAGAGGGTGCCGGGCCGGTTCTGGCACAAAAATTGCGCCGTGAAATCAATGCGGCATTGTCGCCCCGACTTGGTGCTTTGGCGCAATTGGCAGCCAGCTACCGCGATAGGGTTGAGCATAAGCTGGCGCATGGTGCTACGCGCCGCCAGTTTTGGGATGTATTTTTCAATGGTGTAATCGCACAGGCAGTTGAGCGCGGCGACTTTGCAGGCGCCCAGAACGCAATTGATGCGCTGTTAAATGTAACAGCGCAACCGGCCGGCTATGTATGGCTGATTGGTGCAGGCCCCGGAGCCGAAGATTTGCTGACCTTGCGGGCGCATCGTGTGCTGATGCAGGCTGATATCATTCTCTATGACGCTCTGGTGCCTGAAAATGTTGTGGCTATGGGCAGACGTGATGCGCAGCGCATTGCAGTGGGCAAACGCAAAGGCTGCCATTCCAAAACCCAAAGCCAGATCAATGCACTGCTGGTGGAACTGGCAGAACAGGGAAAGCGCGTGGTGCGGTTAAAATCCGGTGATCCGCTGATCTTTGGTCGCGCCGGTGAAGAAATGGCAGCATTGCGTGCGGCCAATATCGGATTTGAAGTGGTGCCCGGTATTACTTCGGCCCTCGCAGCGGCCGCCGATATGCAATTGCCACTGACATTGCGCGGTATTGCATCATCGCTGATTTTTACCACCGGCCACGATATGGCGGGTGATGTGCTGCCCGATTGGGCGCGGTTGTGCTTAAGCGGTGCCACGATTGCGGTCTATATGGGCGCCAGTGTTGCGGCCTCTGTTGCCGCACGGCTGATGCATGCGGGCTTGCATGAGGATACGGCCGTTGCCGTGGTGGAAAATGCCGGAAGGTCTGATCGCACCATGTTGCACGGACTGCTGAAAGATTTGGCTCTGCTGGAGAACCACACGCAGCTCAGCGGCCCCGTGATGGTGATTATTGGTGATGCAGTTGCGGGCGGATCATTTGAGCATGCTCAGCCCTTGGTGCAACCTTTGGCTCAACCTCTGGCTAATGAGGCGCCCCAATTTTTCGCTGTTGCTACGCAGCCAACATATCAAAATTCTGATGCGGCGGCGCATGACGCATCGCTGAACGGATAAACAGGAGACAAGATCATGCTGACAGTCAAAGTCTTGAGTGCCAATCGTCTGAGCGATGGTGTGTCGGTCTGGCTCGGTGCGGACGGTCATTGGGCTCACTCCATTCGTAATGCGCTGCTTGCACGCCACCCTGAAGCAGTCGCGGCATTGGAACTGGCAGGTGTTCAGGCCAGCCTCTCTGATGAGGTGGTAGATATCAATGTGATCGATGTGGAAGAGCGCGGTGACGAATTGTTTCCTGTGCGGCTGCGCGAGCGTATCCGCCTGTCTGGCCCCACCATTCATCCGGTGGTGCGCCTTCATGCGGTTGCAAGCTGAGCCGCAAGCGCTTCAGAAAAGCAGAAGCATTTGGCTAAAATTTAAGATTGTTGCGTCGATTGGGAGACCGCATTTATGTACCGCTATGATGAGTTTGACCGCGAATTTGTGTTCGCCCGTGTGGCGCAATTTCGCGATCAGGTGCAGCGCCGTCTGAGCGGTGAACTGAGCGAAGAGCATTTCAAGCCGTTGCGGTTGATGAATGGCGTCTATCTTCAACTTCATGCTTATATGCTGCGTATTGCAATTCCTTATGGCACGCTGTCTTCCCGCCAGATGCGTAAGCTCGGCTCTATTGCCCGTCATTATGACCGTGGTTACGGCCATTTTACCACGCGGCAAAATCTGCAGTTTAACTGGCCGAAACTCACCGATATTCCGGCTATTCTTGAAGAGCTGGCCGAGGTGGAAATGCACGCCATTCAAACCTCCGGCAATTGTATTCGTAATGTGACCGCTGATCATTTTGCCGGTGCGGCACGGGATGAGGTGGCGGATCCGCGCCCCTATGCGGAAATTCTTCGCCAATGGTCATCTTTGCATCCGGAATTTTCTTACCTGCCGCGCAAGTTCAAAATTGCAGTCACCGGTGCTGAGGCTGATCGGGCGGCCATTCAGGTGCATGATATCGGTTTGCATCTGAAGGAAAATGCGCAAGGGCAGCGCGGCTTTGCGGTCTATATTGGCGGCGGGCAGGGACGCACGCCGATGATTGCCAAAAAGATACGTGACTTTCTGCCTGAGGCAGATCTGCTGACTTATATAACTGCGATTGTACGGGTGTATAATCTTCATGGGCGCCGCGATAATAAGTATAAAGCGCGGATTAAAATCCTTGTCCATGAAACTGGTATCGAGGATTTACAGGCGCAAATTGAAGCTGAATGGCTGGCAATTAAAGACAGTGATCTGCAATTGCCGGAGGCTGATATTGCTGCCATTAACGCCTATTTTGCAGCTCCGCTTCTTGAAGAGCGGGCTGCAGGCCACGGGCTGGTGGTGCAAGCACGTAAGGCCGATAGTGCATTTTTGTCATGGTTTACCCGCAATGTCACAGCACATAAACATCCGGATTATGGTGTGGTAACAATCTCGCTCAAGGCAATCGGTGAAATTCCGGGCGATGCCTCCGCGGATCAAATGGACATTATTGCCGATCTGGCTGAAGCCTATTCGCAAGCTGAAATCCGCGTCAGCCATGAGCAGAATCTGGTGCTGCCGCATGTGGCGCTGGCTGATTTGCCGGCACTTCATGCACGCTTGCAATATGCCGGTCTGGCTACTGCCAATGCAGGGCTGATTACCGATATTATTGCCTGCCCCGGTCTTGATTATTGCGCGCTGGCCAATGCGCGCTCTATTCCGGTGGCGCAGCGTATTTCCGAGCGGTTTGGCTCACAACAGCGTCAGGAAGAAATCGGTGATCTGAAAATAAAAATTTCCGGCTGCATCAATGCCTGCGGCCATCATCATGTCGGCCATATCGGTATTCTTGGTGTCGAGAAAAAGGGTGAGGAACTCTATCAAATCACATTGGGCGGTTCGGGCGACGAGTTCACCTCTATCGGTGATATTACCGGACGTGGCTTCTCATCGGAAACCGTGGTGGAGGCGATTGAAACCGTGGTTGATACCTATCTGCGCTTGCGTGAAAAACCGCAGGAGAGCTTTCTTGAGACCTATCGGCGCTTAGGGGCGCAGCCCTTTAAAGCCGCACTTTATGGTGAGAGCGCTCATGCTGCCTGAGCCACATATTCAGCGCGTCGCGGAGCGCGCACAGCAACTCAATGCACGTTATGACGGGGCAACAGCTGCAGAAATTGTAGCGGTAAGTTTACAGGAGTTTGGGGCAGGGCTTGCCGCAGTTTCATCTTTTGGTGCAGATTCGGCGGTGCTGTTACATGTGATTGCGCAAACAGAGCCGACATTGCCGGTGCTGTTTTTACAAACCAATAAGCATTTTCCGGCCACATTGCGCTATCGCGCGCAATTGGCTGAGGAACTGGGTTTGAGCGATATACGCGATATTGTGCCAGATCATGCCGCTTTAAAGCTGCATGATCCGCTCGGAGCTTTATGCCTGACCGATAAAGACCGTTGCTGTGATTTACGCAAAACCCAGCCATTGGCACAAGCTGTTGCGCCATTTCAAGCATGGCTAACAGGACGCAAGCAATTTCAGGCTGCCACGCGCGCCGGTCTGCCGGTGTTTGAAGCGGTCGGACAGCATATCCGTATTAATCCGCTGACAAGCTGGACAGAGCAGGATTTGGAGGCCTACCGCCAAGCGCATGCTTTACCACCTCATCCGCTGGTTGCGCAAAATTATCGTTCAATCGGCTGTATGCCATGTACGCGTGCGCTGCTTGATGGTGAAGACCAGCGTGCGGGGCGCTGGGCCGGCAATGGCAAGACCGAATGCGGCATCCATTTAAGCGGGCTGGAAGCGCATCTTAAAAAGACTGTCATAAAAGGGGCGGATGCATGACGGATAATTCAAAATCTCCGGTTCTCTGGTCGCGCGCAGGTGTGGTGAATGATGCATTTGTACCCGTTGAGGCACCTGAAGCGATTACGGATCATAAAGCAGTTTTACTGCCGCTGTCCGTCTGGTTGCAATTGGATGAAAGTAAGCGCCGGTTTCGTAATATCCGTATCGGCGTGAGGATTGAGGCTGCAGATGCACTGGATCCACTCTTGAATGATCTGCAACATATTGCGCTGGTTGTACTTGATTTTCCTGCATTCAATGATGGCAGATCGTTTTCCAAGGCGGCACAGTTACGGGCGCATTATGGCTTTTTCGGTGAGCTAAGAGCGTCTGGCATGGTGCGCATTGATCAGGTTGGCGCCATGTTGCGTGCTGGATTTGATACTTTGGAGATCAGTGATGCTTTGACTTTAGCGCGGCTGCAGGCAGGTGATTTGCATGATACAGGTGTTTATTATCAACCTGTCGCCGGTGGCATTTTCGGCGCTGAAAAAAAAGCGGAAGGCTTCAGGTGGCGTCGCCGGATTTCCTGAAACTGCTCTAAATCCGGCCTGAGCATAACCCGCCCTTAGGGTGTATGAAGGGTAATAATGCTTGTTTTATGTGCCGAAAACATTATCTACGACAATAGCCCTGTCTCTTCCACTGTTCAAAAGGCAATGTTTTGAGCTCTGATACACTCCTTATTCATGTGATTGACCAAAAAGGTGAGCGTCATACGCTTGAGGCTCTTGAGGGCTTTCGGGTTATGGAAATTATCCGTGACTGGGGGCTGAATATTAAGGCTGAATGTGGTGGCGCCTGCGCTTGCGGCACTTGCCATGTCTATGTGGCTCCGGAATGGGCACACAAGCTCTATGAGCCACAGGATGAAGAGCTTGATCAGCTTGATGAGACATTTCATGTGGAAGACAATTCGCGATTGTCCTGTCAGATTATTATGACGGCAGATCTGAATGGTCTTGAGGTCAGATTGGCGCCTGGCACCGAGGCTGACCGCGAGGCGGCCTGAACGCTTCTTTATGAGACGCGAGCGCCTCTATATTTGAAATGCAATTTCCCTCACCACTTTGTTTTGAAGATGACTTTTCTGTCAGCCCTGTGATAGATAGCAATTTCAGGAAATCAGGCATTATAAGCCTCTCTTCATGCAAACTGATTGTTAGGAAAAAATCGTGATCCGGCATATTGTATTTTTCAGCGTCAAAGAAGATCAGGACGTAGAGGATGTGTGTCAGCGTTTACGGGCTTTGGCGACCATTCCGCATTCCGAATGTTTCGAAGTTGTGCGTAACAGCAAGGTTGACCCGATGTGCGATCGTATTGATCTGGTGGTTTATGGCGAGTTCCGCGATGAGGCCGCCTTGGCAGCATTTAAAGCGCATCCGACATATGACGCTACCACACAGGCCGTGCGCCCGCTGCGCGAGTTCCGCTATTCAGCTGATTTCACATCAACTATCGGCGAATAATTGCGTTGATATCCCCTGAAAAACACCGATATTGGTGCTGGCTGTTTTGATCAGTGGTTGAAGATTTAAGAAAATAGTGATTGTCTGGCTTGAAGATAATCTTAAATCAGCCCTGAGCGGCGTTTTGTGCGGCGTGTCTGTGCTGCATAATCATAAGAATGCTCAACACGCGGCGTATTGAGCCGGTAAATAGGAAATGCATATGGACGATTATGAAAAATATGCCATGGGCATGATGATCGTTTTCGGCGCACTGATTATTGGTGCCCTGATGACTGTTAATCTGGTGGTTTATGACAAGGCCGGATTTTTGTTTGCGCTTGGTGCGGCAGTTGTTGCGTGGTTTTCGGCCTTTGCGGTACTGCTTGATAAACCCCGTATCTATGGCGGTTTGATCGCTGTGGCTATTGGTCTGGTTGCCGCTTCAATCGGTGCCTATGTTACCTGATACGCTTTTAATCAATCGATTTTCAAAAAAAGCCGCCTCACTGAGGCGGCTTTTTTGGTTTTGGAATTAGATAAAAGGTGAGTAACACAAACGGCGCGGGCCGTAATTCGGCTGGAATGTATTATCTGATGCGCGGTATGACCGGTAACGGTTATAGCACCAGTTCACATGCGAGCTGCCGCCGGAACGATAGCTGCGCTCGCGATAGGGGCGCGGCGGAGCAGGCCGGAATTGCGGCTGGTAATAGGGCCGGTAGTGTGGCCGGTATTGAGGGCGGCTATGGCCCCAGCCCTGATACGGGCGTGGACCGTTCCAATGGCGCGGCCTGTGGCGTTGTTCGTAGCGCGGGTCATAACGGGGGCGGTCATAGCGGCGCTCAGGATAATATTGCACATTCTGGCTAAGTGCCTGCTTTGCCGTGGTCATATCCAGCAACACTGCGCCATGCGCTGCGGCAACAGGCTGAGCTTGTACTGTGCCCGCAGACATCAGCCCAATGGTTAGTGCGGTGGCAGCCGCGGTAAAATAAGAGATCAGTTTATACATCTCTGCTTCCTCAGTTAAACAGTCGGGCTCAGTTAAACAACCGGGCTTAGCTAAACAGCTGGGCTCAATTAAACAGGTGAGCGCGTTTCAGCACGCTGTCAGCCAACATTATTGGTTCCAACATGAACGCTGCATGACTGGCCTTGCCCAGCGCAGAAAAACCAAGACAAATTTTGCGGTCTGCATACACGTTTTATGTGGCGATGTAGCCTCACTTGATCATGGTGCGAAGACTATCCATGGATGTAGCATGTAAGATTACTGTTGAGCTGTTTGACATAAAGATATGTTTATGTCATCAAGTCGATGCAGTTTTGAGAATGAACAGGATATCGCATGAGCACGTCACTGGATGATCTTTTTGGCCCCGTCACTGTCAAACCGGATGGGTCTGAAGTGCTGAGCGCTTTGCAAAAAGCCGCACGGGAACGCATTCTGATTCTGGATGGCGCGATGGGTACGCAGATTCAGGGGTTGGGCTTTCATGAAGAGCATTTTCGCGGGACAAGATTCGCCGGTTGCGATTGCCATTTGCAGGGCAATAATGATCTTTTAACACTGACGCAGCCGCAGGCGATTGAAAAAATCCATTATGATTATGCGATTGCCGGTGCTGATATTCTCGAAACCAATACATTCTCCTCAACTTCCATTGCGCAGGCTGATTACAGCATGGAGGCTGCTGTTTATGATCTGAACCGTGATGGTGCACGTCTGGCACGTCGCGCCGCCTTACGGGCGCAGCAAAAAGATGGCCGCCGCCGCTTTGTTGCCGGTGCCTTGGGACCGACAAACCGCACAGCATCATTGTCGCCGGATGTGAATAATCCGGGCTATCGGGCGGTTAGTTTTGATGATCTGCGCATTGCCTATGCCGAGCAGCTTCATGGTCTGATTGATGGCGGCTCAGATATCATTCTGATTGAAACCATCTTTGATACGCTGAACGCGAAAGCGGCGATTTTTGCCTGTGAACAGGTCTTTATTGAAAAAGGCGTGCGTCTGCCATTAATGATCTCCGGTACGATTACGGATCTGTCAGGTCGTACATTGTCGGGGCAGACCCCGACGGCGTTTTGGTATTCATTGCGCCACGCCAAGCCATTCACCATTGGTTTGAACTGCGCATTGGGTGCCAATGCTATGCGCGCGCATCTGGCTGAAATTTCAGGTGTAGCTGATACATTCACCTGTGCTTATCCCAATGCCGGACTGCCAAACGAATTTGGCCGTTACGATGAAACACCCGATGTGATGGCCGCGCAGATGGAAGATTTTGCCCGCGAAGGTCTGGTGAATGTGGTTGGTGGTTGCTGTGGCTCTACGCCTGAGCATATTACGGCGATTGCCGAAGCCACGGGCAAATATCCACCACGCCAACCGGTGAAGCTGGCACCGCAGATGCGACTGTCCGGCCTAGAGCCGTTTACACTCACCAAGGATATTCCGTTTGTAAATATTGGCGAGCGTACCAATGTGACCGGTTCTGCCAAGTTTCGTAAACTGATTACTGCGGGCGATTATTCGACTGCGCTCGATGTGGCGCGCGATCAGGTCAGTAATGGTGCGCAGATTATCGACATCAATATGGATGAAGGTCTGATCGATTCACAAAAAGTCATGGTTGAATATCTCAACCTTGTCGCTGCCGAGCCGGATATTGCCCGCGTTCCGGTGATGATCGACAGCTCCAAATGGGATGTTATTGAGGCCGGTCTGAAATGCGTGCAAGGCAAGCCGCTGGTAAACTCGATCTCGATGAAAGAGGGCGAAGAGGCCTTCATCCATCACGCTAAACTTGTGCGCGCTTATGGTGCTGCGGTGGTGGTGATGGCGTTTGATGAGGTAGGGCAGGCCGACACCAAAGAGCGCAAGGTTGAAATTTGTACCCGAGCCTATAAAATCCTCACCGAGCAGGTTGGCTTCCCGCCGGAAGATATTATTTTTGATCCCAATGTGTTCGCCGTTGCGACAGGTATTGAAGAACACAATAATTACGGCAATGATTTTATTGAGGCCACGAAAGAGATCATTGAAACTCTGCCACATGTGCATATTTCGGGTGGCGTTTCCAATCTTTCCTTCTCATTCCGGGGTAACGAGCCGGTACGTGAGGCGATGCATGCGGTGTTTCTTTATCATGCCATTCAGGTTGGCATGGATATGGGCATCGTCAATGCAGGACAGCTGGCGGTTTATGATGCAATTGATCCGGAATTGCGTGAGGCCTGCGAAGATGTGGTGCTGAACCGTCGTGATGATGCGACCGAGCGTTTGCTTGACATTGCCGAGCGCTATCGTGGCGCGGCAGGTAAGGAAGCCAAAGAAAAAGACCTGAGATGGCGTGAGCGCTCAGTGGAAGAGCGCATTACCCATGCGCTGGTCAATGGAATTACCGAGTTTATTGAGGCGGATACCGAAGAGGCGCGCCAAAGTGCAGAGCGACCGTTACATGTGATTGAAGGCCCGCTGATGGCCGGTATGAATGTGGTCGGTGATCTGTTTGGTTCGGGCAAAATGTTCTTGCCGCAGGTGGTGAAATCTGCCCGCGTGATGAAACAGGCTGTGGCGGTTCTGCTGCCTTATATGGAAGAAGAAAAACGCCTGAACGGTGGCGAGGAGCGCCAGAGTGCAGGCAAAATTCTCATGGCCACGGTTAAGGGCGATGTGCATGATATCGGCAAGAATATTGTTGGTGTTGTGCTGGCCTGTAATAATTATGAAATTATTGATCTTGGCGTGATGGTTCCGGCGGCAAAGATTTTGCAGGTCGCGCGGGATGAAAAAGTGGATATTATCGGCCTGTCCGGGCTTATCACTCCTTCATTGGATGAGATGGTGCATGTGGCGGCTGAGATGGAGCGTGAAGGCTTTGACCTGCCATTGCTGATTGGTGGCGCGACCACCAGCCGTGTACATACGGCGGTTAAGATTCATCCGAAATATCAGCGCGGGCAGACGGTCTATGTGCTTGATGCCTCACGTGCTGTGGGTGTGGTGTCGCAATTGCTGTCACCGGAGCAAAAAGACGAATATATTGCAAACACCCGTGCTGAATATGCCAAGGTAACGGCCGCTCATGAACGCAGTGAAGCCGAGAAAAAGCGCCTGCCGCTGGCTCGTGCCCGTGAAAATGCACAAAAACTGGACTGGGAAAACTATACGCCACCCAAGCCGAATTTCCTCGGTACCAAAACATTTGAAACCTATGATCTGGAAGAACTGGCACAATATATCGACTGGACACCGTTTTTTCAGACTTGGGAATTAAAGGGCCGGTATCCGGCTATTCTGGATGATGAAAAGCAGGGCGCTGCCGCCCGCCAGCTTTTTGCGGATGCGCAGGCAATGCTGAAAAAGATCATCGAAGAAAAGTGGTTTGCACCGCGCGCTGTGATCGGTTTCTGGCCGGCTAATGTGGTCGGTGATGATATTCAGCTTTATAAAGATGATACCCGTAAAGAGCAGTCTGAAACTTTCTTCACTTTGCGCCAGCAGCTTTCCAAGCGTGATGGCCGTCCGAATGTGGCGCTGTCAGATTTTGTAGCGCCGTTTGAGAGCGGTAAAGCCGATTATATCGGTGGCTTTGTGGTGACTGCCGGTATTGAAGAAGTGGCAATTGCCGAGCGCTTTGAGCGCGCCAATGATGATTACTCGTCTATCCTTGTGAAAGCGCTGGCAGATCGTTTTGCGGAAGCCTTTGCCGAGGCGATGCATGAGCGGGTACGTAAAGAATTCTGGGGCTATGGTGCTGATGAAAGTTTTACGCCGGATCAGCTTGCCGGTGAGCCTTATGCAGGTATTCGTCCCGCACCGGGTTATCCGGCACAACCTGATCATACGGAAAAAACCACATTGTTCCGCTTGCTCAATGCCACAGAAAACACCGGCGTGATCTTGACAGAAAGCTACGCGATGTGGCCCGGTTCCTCGGTATCAGGGCTCTATCTTTCGCATCCTGACAGTTATTATTTTGGCGTTGCCAAAGTGGAGCGTGATCAGGTGGAAGATTATGGGAAACGCAAAAATATGCCGGTGCAGGATGTGGAGCGCTGGTTGGGGCCGATTTTGAATTACATCCCCGTGAATTAATAAAATATTGATCGGTGTAACCGAAAAAAAACACAGTAACCCGCAATTTATTGCAGGCGTTTATATAAGTTGTTCATCTGCTGTTCAGATTAACTGCGCAATATTAATCTGGTGCGGTCAAGGGATTGCACCAGATATATCGGCATTGACATTGTTGAGTAGTTTCAACAGGATGCCGGTATCTGCAGCTTCAAAGGTCACTCATTATGAAACGCTTTATTCTTGCAATTGCTGCTCTTGGCATGATCGCTCCGGTAGCCGCTCAGGCTGCTCCGGTTCAGAATGGTTCCGCTGTTCAGGCGCATCAGCCAGCTGTCAATAAGGTCTCTGCCCATAAAACGACATCAGCTGCTACACTTCACAAGGGTGCTAAACAAACTGTGAAAAAAGCACCGGTAAAACAGGTTAAAAAATAATCTCAATCAATAATTAAACCGGATTTCCCAGCCGGTTACCATTAAAATATTTTGAAACGAAAGGCATAAATACCAGCTGGTATTTATGCCTTTTATTATTTGAGGCTGGCACTGACATAGGCAGCCAGAGCAAGGCTGGATGTCAGGCCCGGACTTTCAATGCCAAATAGATTGACCAGTCCGGCAATGCCATGTTCTTGCGCGCCTGAAATTTTGAAATCGGCAGCTTTGCTGCCCTTGCCGCCGAGTTTGGGCCGGATGCCGCTATAGCTGGCCTGTAAACTTCCATCCGGTAAATCAGGCCAATAGCTGCGTATAGCCGCATAAAAATCGCTGCCGCGCTGCGGATCTACGGCATAATCAACCTCATCGATCCATTCCACATCAGGGCCAAAGCGCATCTGTCCGTTTAAATCGAGAGTCAAATGCACACCCAAGCCACCATCAACCGGCACGGGATAAATCAGGTGCGAGAACGGATTTTTACCAATAGCAGAAAAATAACTCCCTTTTGCCAAGTGCAGTGGCGGCACATGTTCTGCTGCCAAACCATGAATGGTTGCAGCAATTGCCTGTGCACCTAACCCTGCCGCATTGATAAAGCGCTCAGCGGTGAGCGAGAATTTCTCGCCGCTTTCGCCATCACGCGTGGTGATGATGAAACCGCCATGGGTCGGTTCAACACCGATGATCTCGGTATTAAATGCAATCGCCGCACCATGATTTTCAGCATCACCCTGTAAGCTTAGCATCAATGCATGACTGTCAATAATGCCGGTTGAAGGTGAGAAGAGAGCCGCCGTGCAGTGTACAGCTGGTTCCAGCTGTTGCGCCTCTGCCGCTGTCAGCCGTTGCAGATCGGTGACCCCGCAGTTCACAGCATGCGCCATAATATTATCCAGCGCTGTGTGCTGCGCCGGAGAGGTGGCAACAATCAGCTTGCCGCAGCGTTGATACGGTATGCCCTGTGCCTGTGCATAATCATAGAGCCGATGTTTGCCTTCCATGCATAAGCGGGCTTTCAAACTCTGTTGTTCGTAATAAATACCGGCGTGGATGACTTCGGAATTGCGTGATGATGTTTGCGTGCCAATCATAGGTTCGGCTTCCAGAACCAGAACCTCCAGACCGCGCATGGCCATTTTGCGGGCAAGCGCTAAGCCGACAACGCCGGCACCGGCAATCACACATGCTGTCTTTTCCATAGACCGGTTTTCCCTGTTATTGATAGGCGTAGATTAGGCTAACTACTTATTGGCACGCAAGATTAAACACCGGATAAAAAGGCAAAGCCGATATGGTCATGCTGGTTTTAATCGCAAGTTAAGCTGAGCGGAGCGCATATTGCCGGAGCAGACATGATCGTGATGCAGCCATGGTAATAGAGCGATTTTTCTTGCTGAAGAACTGAATTCCACGGTTCGGCTATCATACGCAATGAAAATGACATTGGCTGCCCAACTTCAAGATATCATCCTTTTGCCGGCTTTGATTTTTGCGCCATCCTAAGCGCACATCAATCGATAAAGCAGAGCCAAACGATCGGAATACAGTATGAGTCTAGCCATGCACCTTGCGGATCTTGTGCCGCTGTCTCCTGACATTTCTGATTTTTTGGATCGTGAAAAGCGCCTTACGCCGCTTACTCATCTGCAAAGGCTTGAAGCGGAGGCTATTCATATTTTTCGCGAGGTTGCGGCTGGTTTTAGCAAGCCTGTGATGCTCTATTCGGTCGGCAAAGATTCATCCGTTATGTTGCATCTGGCACGTAAGGCTTTTTATCCGGCGCCGCCGCCATTTCCGTTTTTGCATGTCGATACGACATGGAAGTTTAAAGAAATGATCGCTTTTCGTGATGCACAGGCCAAAGCCAATAAAATTGATTTGCTGGTACATATTAACAAGCAGGGCGTGGAAGCTGGTATTAATCCGTTTGTTCACGGTTCAAATGTTCATACGGATGTGATGAAAACCCAGGGCTTGAGGCAGGCTCTGGATAAGTACGGATTTGATGCGGCTTTTGGCGGCGCACGGCGCGATGAAGAAAAGGCGCGCGCTAAGGAGCGGGTATTTTCTTTCCGCAATGCCTATCACAGCTGGGATCCTAAAAATCAGCGTCCTGAAATGTGGAATATTTATAATACCCGCATCGCCAAAGGTGAATCTATACGGGTGTTTCCGTTGTCGAATTGGACGGAAGCTGATATCTGGCATTATATTTATCAGGAAAATATTCCGATTGTGCCGCTTTATTTTGCCGCTCCCCGACCGGTGGTTGAGCGCGACGGCATGCTCATCATGGTCGATGACGAGCGGTTAAAATTACAGGATGGTGAGGAAATTGAAACCCGTATGGTGCGCTTTCGCACGCTTGGTTGTTACCCGCTCACGGCAGCGATTGAATCGCAGGCGGTAACATTGCCGCAGATTCTGGAAGAAATGCTGCTGTCACGCACGTCTGAACGGCAAGGCCGTCTGATTGACAGTGATGAGGCGGGATCCATGGAGAAGAAAAAGCGGGAAGGATATTTCTGATGAGCAACACGATTGTCTATGCAGGGTTGACAGATAATTCCCGTAAAAATGATCCTAGACGTGGTGAGGTAAATTTTGCTGAATCAACAATGACCGCTTATATTCGTTTACAGGAAAAGAAATCGCTGCTGCGGTTTCTAACCTGCGGCTCGGTTGATGATGGTAAATCCACCTTGATCGGGCGCTTGCTTTATGATGCCAAAACCTTGTTTGAAGATCAGATCGCACGGTTGCATCAGGATAGCCGCAGCCATGGCACTGCGGGAGACGATATCGACTTTGCTTTGCTGGTTGACGGTTTAGAGGCCGAGCGTGAGCAGGGTATAACCATTGATGTGGCTTATCGGTTTTTTTCGACGCCGAAGCGGCGTTTTATCGTGGCTGATACACCCGGACATCTGCAATATACCCGTAATATGGTGACCGGTGCCTCCACAGCGGAGCTGGCTATTGTGTTGGTTGATGCGCGTAAAGGCTTGTTGGAGCAGACGCGCCGTCATAGCTATATCGCTTCGCTGCTAGGTATCCGCCATATTGTTCTGGCGGTTAACAAGATCGATCTGATCGATTATGATGAGGCAAAGTTTCAGCAGATTGTGCAGGATTATCAGCAATTTGCCGGAGAGTTTAATTTTAAGACCATTGAGGCAATTCCGGTCTCTGCCCGTTCCGGCGATAATATCAGTACTGTTTCACCCAAAATGCCCTGGTATAAAGGCCCGTCTTTATTGGATTGGCTGGAGACGGTGGCACCTGAGACTGACTATGATAATGAGCGTGATTACGGTACGTCTGAGGTATTTCGTTTTCCGGTGCAATATGTCAGCAGACCCCATGCGGATTTTCGCGGATTTGCCGGTACAATAGCTTCAGGCCATATCCGTACCGGCGATCCTGTGGTGGTGTCACGCTCCGGTATCACCTCAACAATCCGGCATATTATAACCGCAGATGGTGAGCTGGATATTGCACGCACCGGACAGGCGGTTACGCTGGTGCTGGACGATGAGTGCGATATTTCCCGGGGGGATATGCTGGCGCATCCGCATAGCCGCCCGCAAGTGAGTGACCGGATTGTGAGCAAGCTGGTTTGGTTCGGTGAGGAGCCTTTGCAGGCGGGGCGGCAATATTGGCTGCGGAGCCAGACAGATCAGGTGAGCGTCACCATCAGTACTATCAATTACAGGATTGATATTGAAAACTCCGGCGCAAAACTGACGGAACAGTTGATGCTGCCAGCGGAGCAATTACACATCAACCAGATCGGACAGGTCTTGCTGCAAAGCTCTGTGCCGCTGGCGTTTGATGCCTATATGCATAATCGTGCAACCGGTTCATTCATTCTGATTGACCGTCAGACCAATGCCACTGTGGCAGCTGGGCTGATTGATCATGCATTGCGCAAATCCTCGCATATTCATCCGCAAGCATTGAGCATCAGCGCAAGTGAACGCGCCGCGCTCAAACATCAAAAGCCTGCCATGCTATGGCTCACAGGGCTGTCGGGGTCCGGAAAATCAACGCTTGCCACCTTGCTGGAGCAGAAGCTGCACAATGCTGGTAAACACACATTTATCCTTGATGGCGATAATCTGCGCCACGGATTAAACAGCGATCTCGGGTTTAACGCACAAGACCGCCATGAAAATATTCGCCGTGTGGCCGAGGTGTCAAAGCTGATGCTGGATGCAGGCCTGATCGTTTTAGTGTCGGTTATAGCACCACTGGCACAAGATCGTGCTTTGGCACGCAGCCTTGCCGGTGATTATGATTTTATCGAGGTTTTTGTTGATACGCCGCTGGAGATTTGCGAGGCCAGAGATGCCAAAGGGCTTTATGCTAAAGCCCGTGCCGGCGAGATCAAAGAGTTTACCGGTATTGATGCGCCTTATGAACGACCGGAGGTTGCAGAACTCCATTTGCAAGGGCGACATCATAATGCGCAGGCACTGGCAGAACAGGTAGAAAAATATCTCAATCAGCGGGGTATCATTCAAACTTTTGTTGATGAGGGCGGATCGATTTAGAGCAATTTCAGGAAAAGTGGGAACCGGTTTTCCGTCCGAAACTGCGTTTAAACAAACAGATAGAGCGGTTTTCCTGCTTCAAGGAAAAATGAAAACGCTCTAGAGAATATTTTAAGCTCAATGTTCCTTTTCATTGCTTTGATACTGTATATATCGACTGGACTATGGGGAACAGTGCAATGAAAAGCGACATGGCATCTCTTGCCAATGCGGATTTAATGGCAGTGATGCAGCGGGCAGCGCTTGAGGCTGGCCATCTGATCATGCAGTTTTATGAAAATGGCTGTGAGATCACCATGAAAGCAGATGCATCGCCGGTCAGTGAGGCTGACCATGCTGCTGAGCGCGTTATTCTCCGGCATTTACGCGCATTTCTGCCGGAGGTACCGGTGGTGGCTGAAGAGGAAATGGCCGCAGGCAATGGGCCTTTAGCTATAGATACACGGTTTTTTCTGGTTGATCCGCTTGATGGCACCAAAGAATTTGTGCTGCGGAACGGTGATTTTACCGTCAATATTGCTTTGATAGAACACGGCGTGCCGGTTGCGGGTGTGGTTTATGCACCGGCGAGCGGCAAGCTTTATTGTGGCTCACCGGCAGGTGCACAGCAATATCATGTGCAGCAGGATAGGCTGACAGATGAGGTGGTTTTGCGTGTGCGGGCTTGCGGGGAACAAAAAACAGCGGTTGCCAGCCGCTCCCATAACAGTCCTGAAACTGATGACTATCTGCTTACGCAAAATATCAGCTCTTGCCTCACAGTCGGATCATCTTTGAAGTTTTGTTTGCTGGCTGCGGGGCAGGCTGATGTCTATCCCCGCTTCAGCCGTACCATGGAATGGGATACAGCGGCAGGTGATGCAGTGCTGCGTGCTGCAGGCGGTTCCACTGAGACGATTGACGGTAAGCCGCTTACCTATGGCAAGCGCAACCGTGTCGATGATTGCGACTTTGCCAATCCCTATTTTATAGCCTATGGCGCCAGATAACAGCAGGCCTTAACCGCGGCCGCATTGGCGCAATTGGGCTGCATAGCGCTGTGATATGGTGGTGGCTTTACGCGCGGCGCGCTGCACCATGGCATTGCCGCGCCAGCTGCCTTTGGCATAACCGCCATGACCTGAATAATAAGCGAGATACAGATTATACGGATCGTTGAGGGAGATGCCGTTGCTGATATTGCTTTGCTTATGGTACCAGGCAATAAAGTGAATGGCGTCGCCGAAATTTGTGCGGCTTGCGCCGGGTCTGCGTGTTTCACGCATATAGCGTGACCATGTGCCGTCAAGGGCCTGTGAATAGCCATAGGCAGAGGATTGACGCTTCCAAGGGATAAAGCCGAGTAATTTGGTACGCGGTGGCCGTGCGTAAGGCTGGAAGCTTGATTCAGTATAGATTGTTGCCATCAAAATAGGCACCGGTACGCCAAAATCGCGTTCGGCCTTTTTGGCGTCTTTGTGCCAGTTCGTCACCCAGCCGTCTCGTTGGTCAAACACGGCACAGGCATTGTTAATAGATTTGGGTGCAGAGGCACAACCAGCCAGAAAAACAGCAAGAATAAGAAAGATTTTTTTCATGGCGGACGGTCTCTCAGACGAAATATAAATTATTCGCATTCGGGTAAATTATCCGAAAACGGCACAGCACCAAAGCATGTGTCACGGTCGAGTTTGAACGTAACGCGCTATGGGATGAAAATCATAGCGTGCAAAACATCTGCAAATTGTGATGAAAACTGGTTTCTACCGGCAATGTTTAGCGGTGTGGTTAACCTGTAGTAAATATGGGCGTCATATATAGCGCCGCAGATTGTGGGTTTTAAACGCAAAATAGCGCCAGATAACTAAGTTATCCAACGTAACATACTTAATCTTATTATGAAAAACCAACGCACTATGTAACGGTGGTGATGGTCGGAGCGAGAGGATTCGAACCTCCGACCCCCTGATCCCAAATCAGGTGCGCTACCAGGCTGCGCTACGCTCCGTTGACCGTGATGCGGCTTATAGCGAGGCATTTTGCTGCCTGCAAGCGAATTATGCAAAAAAATCAAAACAACTGTTTATTGGAAGAATTATTGCGTGAAAACATGACAAAATCAGTGGCTTAAGCAGTGATTTTTAACAGCTTACGGACGGGTTTGAGGATAGATGGTGATAACTATATTGATTATAAAATTATAAATTATTCAATATTATCAATTATTTAGTTTGTAAACTATCAGATAAAAATCTACTGAATATCAGCGATTTTCAGAAAATATCGCTTGGCAAAATTTATTATTCGGCTCTATGCTGAAAATATCAGTAAAAAGTAGTTTTTATAAAATTTACACCTGTGCGAAATGATATTCGCTCCGGTCATGCATGTGCTTTGATTCTTTTTCAGAGAGGGTATGCAATTGAATTTGATGGAATTTTCAAAAATATTGAATTCTCCGGATCGTTTTATCACTGATGAAATGGTGCCGCTTATAAAGTCGCATGGCTTTCGCGAGTATGATGCACGCTGGTGGTATGGTTTTGAGGGCTGCGATCAACCTTGTGAGATTAATTTAGCTGGCATGCAGGCTCTGGGCTTGGCATTGGCGCATATGGTGCGATTGCGCGGGATTGATCGCTCAATCGTGGTTGGCCATGATTTGCGGTGCTATTCCCAAGAGGTAAAATCCGCTCTGATCGCAGGGTTGCTCTCCGGCGGTGCGCAGATTTACGATATCGGTCTGGCATTATCACCGATCGCCTATTTCGCGCAATTTGCACTTAATGTGCGCTCGGTTGCTATGGTTACGGCTTCGCATAATGAAAATGGCTGGACCGGTGTAAAAATTGGCTGCGAGCGACCCTATACTTTTGGGATCAATGACATGGCAGAACTGCGCGCCATTGTGCTTGAGAACCGTGCGCAACCCGCATCCGGCGGTAGCTATCAGTTTGTTGATACTATGGCTGCACGCTATGCTGAGGCTTTAACCCGCAATCATCTATTAAAGCGACGTTTGAAAGTGGTGGTTGCTTGCGGCAATGGTACGGCGGGGATGTTTGCGCCACAGATTTTGCGTGAGATCGGTTGTGAGGTTATTGAGCTCGACTGCACGCCTGACTGGACATTTCCGAAGTATAATCCCGATCCGGAGGCAGCGCCAATGCAACGGGCGATGGTTGCTGCGGTTTTGAAAACTCAAGCTGATCTGGCGCTCGGTTTTGATGGTGATGGCGATCGCTGCGGCATTGTTGATAATGAAGGCTCGGTTATATTTTCAGACCGGATCGGCCTGTTATTGGCACGGGAGTTTTCTCAAAGCTATCCTCGGTCGCATTTTGTGGTGGATGTCAAATCAACCGGATTGTTCGGCAATGATGCGGTATTGAAGGCCAATGGAGCAACGGTTGAATATTGGAAAACCGGTCATTCTTATATCAAACGCCGCTTGGGCGAGAGTGGTGGTTTAGCGGGTTTTGAAAAGTCGGGTCATGTGTTTTTAGCGCCGCCTTTAGGGCTGGGTTATGATGACGGGCTGGCAACGGCAATTGCCGTTTGTAAAATGCTGGCAAGTCATTCCACATTATCTATGGCTGAACTGCACCGGCAATTACCAAAAACTTTTGCCACGCCAACACTCGGTTTAAAGAGTTGTGACAGCGCCAAATATATCATCATCCGGCAGATCGAAGCCTGTCTTTCAGCTTTGGTGCAAGCGGGAGGCATGTTTGCAGGTCAGGCTGTGATTGATCTTCTGACGATTAACGGTGTGCGGATTACGGTGGCGGATGGCACATGGGGGCTAATCCGCGCCTCCTCTAATAAGCCGGAACTGGTGGTGGTCGCAGAAAGTCCGGTTTCCTCAGATCAGCTTAATGCAATGCTGGCAGCACTCAACGAGGTTTTGCAAAAGTTTGAGGCAGGTAAACTGCCTGAACATATTGAGTATCTATCGTAATAAATTTCTCAAATAGTTAAATATTGTTAATAGCTTAGCGGGGGCATCAGCTATGGCATTTGATGAGGTCGGGCATGGTTTTGCAATAAATACTGAGATAAATCGCAGTGATTTACCGTTGATGAGTTTTATCATGAGTGGTGGTAGCGGTTCTCGTCTATGGCCACTGTCTCGTCTGGATAGACCAAAGCAATTTCATAACCTCACAGGTCAGGAGAGCTTGCTCACTGCCACACTCAATCGCTTGAAAGCACCTGATGCATTATGCGGCACAGTATCGGTGATCGGGGCGCAGGTGCATCAGCATTTGATAGCTGAGGCAATAACCGCTCATCATCAGGTAGCTTCGGGTTATGATCCGGTGCAGATATTGCTCGAGCCTGTTGCTCGTAATACTGCTGCAGTTGCAGCTATTGCCACCGCTTCTGCATTGCGTGAGGCGCCTGATGTTTTGATCCTGCTGTGCCCTGCGGATCATGAGATTTCAACGGATGAGCAATTCTGGCAAACCATATGGCAGGGGATGGGGGCGGCGCAAAATGGTGCAATTGTAACTTTCGGGCTTCTGCCCGAGCGACCTGAAACCGGCTATGGTTATGTTGAAGTGGGGGAGCGTGTTGAGAATGGCTTTACCGTTCGGCGTTTCGTTGAAAAGCCGGATTATAGCACGGCGCTGGATTATCTCAGGCAAGGGCGCTTTTTCTGGAATTCAGGAATATTCCTGTTTCGGGCAAGCAGCATGCGGCAGGCGTTTTTGCAGCACGCACCGGATATTTGGTTGGCTGCGAGCGCTGCGATTGAAGCTGCGACCACAGAAGGGCGTGTAACCAGCCTGTCGTTACAGGATTATAGCTCTATGCCATCTGTCGCTTTTGATGTTGCGATTATGGAAAAGGCGGATAATCGTGTGCTGATTCCGGCAGCGTTCAGCTGGAGCGATCTGGGTTCATGGCAATCTTTGCTGAGCCTTCAAAATACGCGAACTCAACCGCAGGCCGGGTGCGGCAATGTGATAATTGGCAATGTTGTGGCGCATGATTGTCATAATAGCTATTTGCGCAGTGAGGCAGGCCTTCTCACATTATCCGGCGTGTCGGATATGGCGGTTATTGCCACGAAAGATGCAACATTTGTTGCGCCTATTACCCATAGCCATCATGTGCAAGCGATTGTCAGCCGGTTGAAGCAGGACAACCGGCCGGAATTATACTATAATAAAACACCGCCAGCAGAACTCGATAATGCGCCACTTGTTCGTGCGTGGCTGTTTGAAAAGGCCTTGCCATTTTGGGCAAATGCAGGGGTCGAGCAGCACTATGGCGGATTTCATGAGGCTCTGTCATTGCAAGGAAAGCCTATATGCAAATCGCGCCGGTGTCGCACGATGGCACGGCAGATTTATGCTTTCGCAAATGCCGGTTTTACCGGCTTAACCGCTCATGGCCTGTTGTTCCTGCAAGCTAACGGACGCAGCAGCAGAGGCGGGTGGGTACAGTCTTTTCATGCTGATGGAACGGTTGAAGACGATCAGGAGAATTTCTACGATCAAACCTGTATGCTGCTGGCACTCGCTTATGCCTATAAGTCAGGGCATAATAGTTCACTGGGTTTAGCCCAGCAAACTTTTGCTTTTCTCGACCGTTTTCTGGCGCATCCGCTGGGTGGGTTTTATGAAAGGCTGGCAGATTGTCATAGGTCTTGCGCAGTGCTGACAAGCAATGCGCATATGCATTATCTTGAGGCATGTCTTGCATGGCATGTAATAAGCGGGGATGAGCAGTTTTTGCATCGTGCAGCAGAGGTAGTCAGACTGTGCAGCCAATATTTTTTTGATGCGGAATATTGGGGCTTGGGCGAATATTTCAGCGCCAATTGGCGGCCTGTATCAACTCCGAAAGGGCGCTATGCAGAGCCCGGCCATCATTTTGAGTGGGCGGCATTATTGGCTGATTTTGCCCACCGTACCGGCGATGATGCTGCACTTTTAATGGCAAGCAGGCTTTATACATTTGCGCTTTCTGCTGGCACCAATCGTAAAACCGGTTTGTCTTATAATCTGGTCACAATACAGGGGCAGGTGCTGGATACCGGTAGCCGCAGCTGGCAGCAATGCGAGGCGATAAAAGCCGCAATTATGCTGAATGGCTATCAGGGTCGTGATCTTAAACCGGAGGTGGAGGTGCGAGTAGAAAATCTTTTTCGCTGGCATATTGAGCCGGCAACAGCCGGTTTGTGGCACGATCGTGTGGATGCACAAGGCAAAAATTGTTCGGATAATGTTCCGGCCTCTATCCTATATCATCTGGTCAGTGCTTTAACTTGTTACTTGCAGTTTAAAGAACAAGCGGGCGCCTCTAAGTCTGCGTTATCAGCTTCGCGGATGGCTTTAATCAATTGAGATCACAGTACCTGCTTAGGTTTTGCTATCATAATTTGTAAAACTTAATGGGATTAACAGTGATCCTCTGCTTGTGTTCAGCTCTCGATTGGCTATCTTGGGTTTGTGAGTTCATAATTAAGTATCAGGCAGAATTTTATGCAGCATCCTCCGCGTCACCGTGCCATTCTGGAGCAGGCCAAACTCAATGGTCAGGTGCTGGTTGATGACCTTGCCGAGCAGTTTCAGGTCAGCCCGCAGACAATCCGTAAAGATCTCAATGATTTGTGTCGTGCGCAATACCTCACACGCACCCATGGCGGGGCGCTGTTTCCTTCCGGTGTTGAAAATCTGGAATATGAATCGCGCAGGCAGATTGCAGCGCAGGAAAAACAGGCTATCGGGCAAGCCGCCGCGGCTTTGATACCGGAAGGTGCTTCGCTTTTTATTAATATCGGTACCACAACAGAGGCCGTGAGCCAGCATTTGCTGTCGCATAGCCAGCTGATGGTAATTACCAATAATATTAATGTGGCCAGCCGGTTGCGGGTCTATTCTGGTTTGGAAGTGGTGATTGCCGGTGGTGTGGTGCGCGCCAGCGATGGCGGCATTGTGGGTGAGGCGGCGGTGGATTTTATTCGCCAGTTCAAAGTTGATTATGCGATTATCGGCGTATCCGCGATTGATGCGGATGGCGCTTTGCTGGATTTTGATTATCGGGAGGTCAAGGTTGCGCAGGCGATTATCGCCAATGCGCGCCATGTAATCCTGGTTGCTGATTCGACCAAAATGGAACGCAGCGCACCGGTGCGGATGGGGCATCTTTCGCAGGTCCATACATTTATTACTGATCAATGTATTGAGCCGGCTCTGCGCCAGATTTGCGCAGAGCATGCTGTCAGCCTCATTGAGACGGTCAACTTGTAAGATTTGTGAGTTTTTACTGAAGATACTGACGTTTTTCGCTGTTTGGACGCCTGAAATTAAGATGTGTGCTAATTTTGAATGGTTTCGTTTTTCGCTCGATTTACTTTCGTTATTTGGCTATATTGGTTTCATATGATGGCAATCGTTGGCAATGAAACGGTTGCGGTGCATCATTTTTGGGGTTCATAGCAGTGTCAATCTCTCATGCTCTAAGCATTTGAAGTGTTGATTGATAAAGCTTTTCGGCGGAGTTTGCGGCGTGGTTGCAAATACGGATTACGATATTTTCATTATTGGCGGCGGCGTTAATGGTTGCGGCATTGCGCGTGATGCTGCCGGGCGTGGCTTTCGGACTGCTCTTGCCGAAATGAAAGATCTTGCCAGCGGCACGTCATCGCGTGCGACCAAGCTTATTCACGGTGGTTTGCGCTATCTTGAGCATTATGAGTTTCGTTTGGTGCGTGAAGCGCTGATGGAGCGTGAAATTATCTGGGCGAATGCACCGCATCTGGTTAAGCCGATGCGTTTTATTTTGCCTTATCACCGTGGCGGTGTGCGTCCTGCATGGTTGCTGCGGCTCGGGCTGTTTCTCTATGACCATATTGGCGGGCGCAAATTGCTGCCAGCCACACGTACATTGAATATGAAAACCGATAAGGCGGCTGCACCGCTGAAAGACCTGTTTACAAAGGCTTTTGAATATTCCGATGCCTGGGTAGATGATGCGCGTTTTGTTGCGGTGAATGCGATGGATGCCAAGGAACGTGGCGCTGATATCCGCACCCGCACCAAAGTTGTAAGTGCTATGCGCACAGACGATATGTGGCATATTACGCTTTTGGATTTGCGCACCGGCAAAACCAGTGTGGTAACATCGCGTCTGCTGGTCAATGCTGCCGGCCCCTGGGTCGATAGGGTTTTGGCGGGTATGGAAGGTCTTGCCGAGGTGCATAATGTGCGCCTTGTGCAAGGTAGTCATATTATTGTGCCAAAAAAATTTGAAGGCGATCGCTCTTATTTCTTCCAGAATAATGATGGCCGCATTATTTTTGCAATTCCTTATGAAAATGATTTTACGCTGATTGGTACCACCGATCAGGATTATCATGGCGATCCTGCAGAAGTGGAAATTACAGAAACAGAGCGCGAATATTTATGCTCTGCCGCGAGTGAATATTTTCACCAGCCGGTGCGGGTCGAAGATATTGTCTGGGCCTATTCAGGTGTGCGTCCACTTTATGATGACGGCGCGGATAAAGCACAGGAAGCCACGCGTGATTATGTGCTCAAAGAAGATGCACATAATGGCAAAGCGCCCTTGATCAATATTTTTGGCGGCAAAATCACCACATATCGCCGTCTTTCCGAGCATATGATGCAAAAGATCGAGCATTATCTTGGCAAAAAAGCTGCGCCGTGGACGCATAAGGCGCCGCTGCCTGGTGGGGATTTTCCGGTGCGGGATTTTCAGAGGCTGAAAGCCAAGCTGGCAAAACATTATCCTTATCTGAAGCCGGCACATGCAGCACGCTTGTTTCGGATGTATGGCACGCGCGCGCAATGGGTTTTGGGAAATTCTACGACTTATGATGATCTCGGCCAGTATTTTGGTGCGGATCTTTATGAGGTTGAAGTGCGCTATATGATGGTGCAGGAATGGGCGCTGACAGCGGAAGATATTGTGTGGCGCCGCAGCAAACTCGGACTGGTGATGAGTGCGAGTGAGATTGCAGCCCTTGATATCTTTATGAAGGCTGAAACCGGATATAATCCGGATAATATTCTTTAAAATCAATCTGAAATTACGCCTTCATTTGCTCATAGAGTCTTGTGCTTCACAGCAGCAGAAAACTCGACTATCATCCTGCCACATACGGGATGATCGGAGCTTCTGGAGGAGCGTGCGATGAGCATTCAGTCCGGCGAAACAGCAATGCGAGCCGCAGGACAGCTAACCGGTAACAGCCATGCGGATCGCGTTCAATCAGCGATCCGCGACAGCGGAGCAGCGCGCTCAGCTGTCGTTGCCTCATGGCAGCGCTCAGTTCGCCTCCACGGACTAAAGCCACAAACTGCGGGCAAACCTTTAACCGTTACAGCGCAGGAATTACGGCAGGTTCAGGAACATGTTGAGCCGTTAACCCATTTGGCACAGCCGGTACTCGACCGGCTGTTTTTGTCTGTTGGGGGTATCGGATGCTGCGTTTTGCTCGCTGATAGCAACGGTGTTCCCGTTGAAAGGCGTGGCGCCGCTGCTGATAATAAAATATTTCATGAATGGGGATTGTGGACCGGCACAGTATGGAGCGAGGCCAGTGAAGGCACCAATGGTATTGGTACGTCGATTGTTGAGCAGCGTCCCGTTACCATTCACCGCGATCAGCATTTCCATGCGCGGAATGCCGGCTTGTCCTGCTCAGTTGCACCTATCCATGACCATCAGGGGAGGTTGGTGGCGGTGCTGGATGTATCGTCTTGCCGCTCAGATCTTACAGAGGCTTATGCCGCATTGATATTTGCCGCTGTTAATGACGCCGCGCGCAAAATTGAAGCCGATTATTTTCGCTATCACTACCAGAATGCCCGTATCGTGTTGGCTCCGGTATCAGAGTATTTGCCCGGAGCTCTGCTTGCTATTGATCGGGATGACATGGTGATTGGTGCCAGCCGAAATGCGCGTGCAGCCCTGGGATTGGGTGAAGACGGGTTAAAAGATCCGATACCGGCTGCAGACCTTTTTGGCACCTTATGCGGGCGGGATACGGATATGGCTGAGGCTGAACGCGGGGTTATTATCCGCGCCCTCGCACGCGCAGACGGTAAAATATCACAGGCTGCTGAAAGGCTTGGTATGAGCCGCGCCACCTTGCACCGCAAGCTTAATCGTTTGCAGATTCGGCGCTCCTAGATCAAGTCAAACAGCTAGATTTTAACCCCGCGAATATCACGGCCAAAGTCACGGCTGTTGCAACAAGATTATCACAAGATTTTTTGATACGGGCATCATCAGTGGCCTCAGGATCAATCATTTTCACTCAATGAAACTGTCTCATTCTTGCGACATTACCGGTAGCTGTTCGATGATTACAGCCATGTGTCTCATGACATTTGACACAGTTCCGGCAAGATTATTCGCAACGATGTAAAGCGCCGTTGTGGAGAATGGCACAGCATCACCGATTATACGCAAACAGGGAGAGAGAGAATGAATAAAGCCGAATTTAACCGGACTGTTCACCCGAAATTTTCCAAACGTTACGGCAATTTCATCGGGGGCAAATGGGTCGAGCCTACCTCCGGCCGTTATTTTGAAAATATCTCACCGGTGAACGGGCAGGTTTTGTGCGAGGTTGCGCGGTCTGAGGCCGCTGATATAGAGCTCGCTCTGGATGCAGCTCATGCGGCCAAAGATGCGTGGGCACGTACCAGTGTTGCGGAGCGCGCATTGATCCTTAATCGTATCGCTGACCGGATGCAGGATAATCTGGCTCTGCTTGCTGAGGCAGAAACTTGGGATAATGGTAAGCCGATCCGTGAAACGACAAATGCTGATATGCCGCTGGCGATCGACCATTTCCGCTATTTTGCCGGTGCTATCCGTGCGCAGGAAGGTGGCATTTCAGAGATTGATAACGATACTGTTGCCTACCATTTTCACGAGCCGCTGGGCGTGGTCGGCCAGATTATTCCATGGAATTTTCCGATTCTTATGGCGGTATGGAAGCTTGCTCCGGCATTGGCGGCGGGCAATTGTGTGGTGCTCAAACCTGCCGAGCAAACACCGGCCTCAATTCTGGTGCTGGCTGAACTGATCGGGGATCTGCTGCCTGCTGGTGTGCTCAATATTGTCAACGGTTTTGGCCTTGAGGCTGGCAAACCATTGGCCTCAAGCCCGCGTATTGCTAAAATTGCCTTTACCGGTGAAACAACAACCGGCCGTTTGATTATGCAATATGCCAGCCAAAATCTCATACCCGTGACATTGGAATTGGGTGGTAAATCGCCAAACATTTTCTTTGAAGATGTGATGGCAGAAGATGATGGCTATCTGGACAAAGCCATTGAAGGCTTTGTGATGTTTGCGCTCAATCAGGGTGAGGTTTGTACCTGTCCGAGCCGCGCTCTGATCCATGAAAACATTTATGATAAATTTATTGAAAAAGCACTCAAACGCGTAGAGGCAATTGTGCAAGGCGACCCGCTTGATCCGGCAACAATGATCGGCGCACAGGCCTCGCAGGAACAGCTGGAAAAAATCCTCAGCTATATGGATATCGGTGTTCAGGAGGGGGCAGAGCTATTAACGGGTGGTGAGAGAAGCGCGCTTTCCGGCGATTTGGCGGGCGGTTTCTATGTTAAGCCGACTGTGTTTAAAGGCCATAATAAAATGCGGATTTTCCAAGAGGAAATCTTTGGCCCTGTGCTGGCCGTCACCACTTTCAAAAGCGATGAGGAAGCGCTCGCAATCGCTAATGATACGCTTTATGGCCTTGGCTCTGGTGTGTGGACACGAAATGGCAACCGCGCCTACCGCTTTGGCCGTGGTATTCAAGCTGGTCGTGTCTGGACAAATTGCTACCACGCCTATCCGGCACATGCGGCCTTTGGCGGGTATAAACAGTCCGGTATCGGACGTGAAAATCATCTGAAAATGCTCGATCACTACCAGCAAACTAAAAATATGCTGGTGAGCTACAGTCCGAAGAAACTGGGCTTCTTCTGATCTGAGTTTAACACGTGGTCTGGCGAAGCATATGAGAGAAAACAGCTTTCAGCATACTGCCTGTAGCCCATGCTGAAAGCGTCGGATCACAAATCACTGAGCACTAACTTTATGAATGGAATAAAGAGAGCGCCTCTCTCTTTAGGAAAGGAGAATGTTATGGCAAAAACGATGAAAGCCGCCGTGGTGCGAGCATTCGGTAAACCCCTGACAATTGATGAGGTGCCGGTACCCGTGCCGGGCCCCGGCCAAATTCAGGTTGCTATTCAGGCATCCGGTGTTTGCCACACAGATTTGCATGCTGCTGAAGGCGACTGGCCGGTTAAACCCAACCCGCCATTTATTCCGGGCCATGAAGGCGTGGGCTTTGTGTCTGGTGTTGGTGCCGGCGTCAAACATGTCAAGGAAGGTGATCGGGTCGGCGTGCCTTGGCTCTATACGGCCTGTGGTTATTGCCGCCATTGTCTTGGCGGCTGGGAAACGCTTTGTGAATCACAGGAAAACACCGGTTATTCGGTTAATGGCGGCTTTGCAGAATATGTGGTTGCTGACCCAAATTTTGTTGGCCATCTGCCGAAAAATATCGAGTTCAATGAAATCGCGCCGGTGCTTTGCGCGGGTGTTACAGTCTATAAAGGGCTAAAAGTTACCGACACCAAACCCGGAGACTGGATGGTCATTTCCGGTATTGGTGGTTTGGGTCATATGGCCGTACAATATGCCAAGGCTATGGGGCTCAATGTGGTGGCGGTGGATATTGATGATGCTAAACTTGATTTAGCCAAACGACTTGGTGCTGTGGCCACAGTCAATGCTAAAACCAGCAATGATCCTGCCACGGAAGTGAAAAAGCTTACAGATGGTGGAGCGCAGGGTGCACTGGTAACCGCAGTTTCACCTAAAGCCTTTGAGCAGGTGCTGGGTATGATGTCACGAGGTGGAACTGTTGCGTTTAATGGTTTGCCAGCCGGTGAGTTTCCGGTGTCAATTTTCAACATGGTGTTGAATGGCGTGACCTTGCGCGGTTCTATTGTGGGCACACGGTTGGATTTACAGGAGTCGATTGATTTTGCTGCCGATGGTAAGGTGAAGGCAACGATCAGCACTGACCGCATTGAAAATATCAATACGATTTTTGACAAGATGCGTAAAGGTGAGATTGAAGGCCGTATTGTGATGGATATGACCCAATAATACAACCAACCGGAGCATATGGTGCAAAGGATATATGCTCCGGACTTGAAACCGGAGGGTGTTATGACGCAACCGCAACAAAACACGCATACCGATACCTTAAACAAGGTGAGTGCAACACCTGCCGCTCTTAAATTAATAGCTGAATTACAGTCTGAATACGGACCAGTGATGTTTCATCAGTCCGGTGGTTGCTGTGACGGGTCTTCACCAATGTGTTATGCGCAAGGAGATTTTTTTCTCGGTGATCAGGATGTGCAATTGGGTGAGATTGGCGGGGCGCCATTTTATATGAGCCGCCTGCAATATGAGGTTTGGAAACATACCGATCTGATTATTGATGTTGTGGCAGGGCGAGGTGGCATGTTCTCTCTCGATAATGGCCGCGAAGTACGATTTTTGACCCGTTCAATAGTTTGTAAAGTTTGAGTAGCCTCTCAAGGTTTACGTAAAAAAGGGCGGAAACTCCGCCCTTTTTTACGATTTATAATATCTGCATTACGGTAATTTATAGGACATCACATAGTCACCGGCTTTAGTGCCGACAGACCCGTGACCACCAGCCACAATCAATATGAATTGTTTGCCGTCCTTGCCGGTATAACTCATCGGTGTGGATTGACCACCGGCGGGCAGGCGGGTTTGCCATAGCTGCGTGCCGGTTGTGAGATCATAGGCACGTAAATAGTCATCAACAGCTGCCCCGAGAAAAGCCACGCCACCAGCTGTAATCATCGGCCCGCCAATGCCCGGTACACCAAGTTTAAGCGGAATGGGCACCGGTGCCATATCTTCTACCGTTCCATTTTTATGCTTATAGGCAATTTTACCGGTACGCAGATCCACACCAGTCACATAGCCCCATGGCGGCGACTGGCACGGAATACCCAGTGGCGACAGTAAAGGCCCCATGAAAACGCCATAAGGGGCACCATCATTGCGGTTAAGACCTTGTTCGCTGGCTTTTTCATCCTGCCCTTTTGGCGGTATCTGATCCGCAGGCACTAAGCGCGATGTAAAGGCCAGATAGGTTGGCATACCAAACATCACCTGACGCTTTGGATCAACTGCAACGCTGCCCCAGTTGAAGACGCCAAAATTACCGGGATAGATAATTGATCCCTGTAATGATGGCGGAGTATAGCGGCCCTCATAGCGCAATGAGCGAAACTGAATGCGGCAGGCAAGCTGATCAAATAATGTTGCTCCCCACATGCTGGCTTCAGTGAGAGGCGGCGGATTAAAACTTAATGCCGATAAAGGCTGTGTTGGCGATGAAAAATCCTCCGGTATCGTGCCGGTTGGTGCCGCAACTTCAGTAACAGGAATAATCGGCTCACCGGTGCGCCGGTCAAGCACATAGATATCGCCTTGTTTGGTCGGCCCTACCAGTGCGGGCACTGGCTGCCCATCCTTGTTGGTAATATCAAGCAACACAGGTTGCGCCGGTACATCCATATCCCACAAATCATGATGCACAGTCTGGCGCACCCAGCGCACTTGCCCGCTACTCACGTCAAGCGCAACAATGGAAGAGGAGTATTTCTCAACCGCTTCACTGCGCCCCATGCCAAGCTGATCCGGAACCTGGTTTCCGAGTGGCAGATAAATCAGCCCTAAATTTTCATCAGCACTGAAGACAGACCAGCTGTTTGGTGAATTGGTTGTGTAAAATTCGCCATCCGCTATCGGTGTTGTGATGTCGGGATTACCTGAATCCCAGTTCCACAACAATTGACCGGTCAAAATATCAAAGCCGCGGATAACGCCTGATTGTTCTTTGGTCGAGAAATTATCATTCACCGCACCGCCAACGATAATCTTGCCGGCAATTGCGGTTGGCGGGGATGTCGAATAATAATAACCGGACGGATTATATTTCATGCCGCGGGTCAGATCGAGAATGCCTTTGTCAGCAAAGCTTTCACAAATCTGGCCGGTTTTAGCATCCAGCGCAATCAGATGCGCATCTGATGTCGGCAGATAAACCCGTTCATAGCAGGCCTGATCTTTTGAAACTGTTTCATCTTTCCAGTAGGTTACGCCGCGACAGGTCTGATGCTGGCGCTGCGTGTTGGCGCTTACATCGGGGTTAAAGCGCCATTTTTCTTTGCCAGTATCAGCATCAAGGGCAATGGCAATATTATGCGGTGTGCAAAGATAGAGCGTGTCGTCAATCTTAAGCGGCGTGACTTGGTATGTGGTTTCTGTCACATCTTGCGGCTGACGTACATCGCCGGTGCGATATTGCCAGGCAAGTTCAAGTTTCGCCACATTATCAGGCGTAATTTCTGTCAGCGGCGAGTAACGCTGGCCATATTGGGTGCGGCCATATTGATGCCACTCTCCATCCGGCATCATATTGCCGGTATCAGGCGCGCTTGCCACCGTTTCAGTTGGCAGAGCACCGTCCAGATTATGCGGATCTCTGGTAATTGATACACCGGCAACGATCAATGCGGCTGCAATCGCTGCCAATAGCGGCAAAGGGCTGGCATTGCCAGCGCGCGCTTGTGCAACGGTGGGGGCAATTTCTTTGCTTGCCGGGCTCAGCCCTCTGCGAATTGGTGGAAGCAATAGCCATAAACCAAGCAGGACAACAATACCGCCACGGGCACCAAGCGGCCACCAGTCGAAACCAACCTCATAGATTGCCCAGATCAGCGTGCCGATGATCATGAGTGAGTAGACCCATAATGCGGCAGCGCGACGTGTAAAAAGCAGATAAGCAGTCAGCAAAAAACCGACTGCAATGATGATGTAATAAAGGCTGCCGCCGAGCATAGCGAGCTTTATACCGCCATAACCAAGTGATATGCCGATGAATGCAAAAAGAATGGCCGTCAAAGAAATTAACACAATGCTACCCCTTCTTTACTGATGGGGAAAATATAGACCTGTTAAGCCGATTGGGAAGTGCTTGTACTCATTTATTTGAAAATAGAACAAATGAATCGCTACAGATACAGTTAATTATGACAGGAAAAATCACCTGATTTTATGTGTAGGATAAAGATTAATAACAGCGATAAGTGCTTTTAAAAAAATCTGTTAAGGTTTTTTAGCGCTGTTTTGAAGTCGGTTGCTTGAGAAAATAATGTCTGGATTAAATGTTTTTTTATTATAGTGAGTAAAGTAAAATATCTGAACGGGAAGATCATGTCAGTCATCATTAATACCCTCTGGATCGGTAAAGAGCTTGGTGCTCTTCATGCTGCATGTTTGCGCTCTTTTATTCGCAACGGGCATGATGTTGTTTTACACGCTTACGGGCGCCCCGTTGATACGCCGGCAGGCGTGCGCTTGTTTGATGCCAACAAGCTGATGAAAGAAGAAGAGATTCTTGTTCATAAAAAAACTAATAATTTGGCGCTTGCTTCTGACCGTTACCGCTATCGTATTCTGCGGGAAGGGCTAGGAATGTATGTCGATTGCGACTTTTATTGTGTCCGCCCGTTCACGCAGCATGATTATATGTTTGGCTGGCATTGCGACGATACAATCAATAGTGCTTTGGTCAATGCTCCTCACGATAGTCAATTTTTGAAGAGCGTGCTGGCAGCATCTGAAAATTCGTATTTTATTCCGCCATGGCTCCGCAAACCTAAGAAAACTTTTTATAAATTACGTAAAGCCATTGGTCTTCCCAAGCATGTTTCAGATCAGAAATGGGGAACGATAGGGCCTAGCCTTGTCACGCATTATGTGCAGGAGCTTGATCTTGTAAAATACAGCAGCCCGATTGATGTGTATTATCCACTTCACTGGAATAATCTGCCGTTGTTGCATGAACGCGGACTGAGTATTCTTGATTTAACGACGCCGCGCACATTAGGGATTCATCTTTTTAACTCTGCGCTTAAAAACCAAACAGCGCAAAAAGATACACCGTTAGCTGAGATTCTGGCTCTGTAATTGCTTTTGATATCCGGATATTGGCTCGGCAATAAAATATCTTGTTTTTAGAGCATTATTTTATCGCAAATCGTTGTGCAGAGTGTCATCTGAAAGCGATATAGCGGGTAATGAAATTCAAATGTCTGACAGAGTACAGGCACGTTTCGGAAGTGTTATGAAATATTATGTCATAAATCTAGATCGTTCTGCTGACCGTCTTCAGCATATTGAAAAACAGTTTAATAAGCTTGGCTTATCCTTCACGAGGGTAGCCGGCGTTGACGGACGTTTGTTGACGAAAGAGCAGCTTGATGTTGTGATTGACCCTGTAAAGCGTTGGGATGTCACAATTCCGGCATCCGAAATCGGATGTTTTCTCAGTCATCGCAAATGTTTGGAACTTGTTGCCAATGGCGAAGATGCTTATGGTGCTATTTTTGAAGATGATATAGCCTTTACACATAATGCCGGAGATCTACTTAATAATATCAGTTGGATACCGGATGGCGCTGACATCATTAAGCTTGATACCTTTAAAACGGTAGTATTACTGGACGCGTTTGAGAAAATCTCTGATTCAGAATTCAAGGTCGCTCGTTTGCTGACCAAGCATCTATGCTGTGGTGGATATATTGTTTCAAAGGCAGCCGCAGGCCGTATTCTCACCCATATGCAAACAATCTCTGTACCGGTTGATAATCTGATTTATGATCCGGCCTATGCGCTATTTGATACTTTGAGGATTCATCAGGTAACACCTGCGCTCTGCGCACAAGATGGATTGGAAAGTCTTATTGAGGCTGATCGTAAAGTCGAACGTCGTAAGGTGACAGCGCGTCCGGCCCTGCCTGCACGAATTATCCGTGAGATTAAACGTATCTACCGCCGCTCGTCCCATTTTCTCAATCCTGCACGGGTCTGGACAAGTCTGAGCACATCCAAACGCTGGATGCGAGTGTCGTTTAAGAAATAATACAGATATCAGGGTGCCAGATAAAGCAATTTCAGGACAAGTGGGAACCTATTTTCCGTCCGAAACTGCGTTTAAACAAACAGATAGAGCGAGCGCTGCGATCCAACCTGATCGTTACCCGCTCTAGTCTGTCTGGTGGCCTGATGTTTCTTATATAGTCGTTTTTTTGAAGCGACGCAGACGCAGTGCATTGGTCAGCACAAAGATGCTTGAAAGCGCCATTGCAGCGGCTGCAAGAACCGGGGACAGCAAAATGCCATAGGCGGGATAGAGTAAACCCGCTGCAACCGGAATAAGCGCTGTATTATACGAAAATGCCCAGAACAGGTTTTGACGGATATTGCGGATTGTTGCCTTTGAAAGCGCAATCGCATCAACCACACCTGTGAGATCGCCGCTCATCAGCACCACATCGGCGCTTTCAATCGTAATATCGGTGCCTGTTCCAACCGCTACGCCAACATCGGCAGCCGCTAAAGCAGGTGCATCATTGATACCATCGCCGACAAAGATGATTTTGCCTTTTGCTCCAGCAAGTTTTTTGAGAGCATCTACTTTACCATCCGGCAGCACTTCGGCAGACACTTCATCAATGCCCAGTTCCTTGGCAATGGCATTGGCAACTGCTTTACTGTCACCGGTGATCATTGCCACTTTCAGGCCAAGTTTATGCAAAGCGGCGATTGTGGCTTTTGAGGTCGGTTTCAACTGATCTGCAACCGAAAAAATTGCCACGATCTGCTGATCTACCGCCATATACAAGACTGATTGCGCTTTTGCAGTAATCTGGCTCGCAGCCTCTTTGGCAATTGTCGTGTCAATATTGAGCCGTTTCATAAAACGCTCGGCACCAATATGGGTACGCTTGTTACCCATAGTCCCGCCAGCATCACCGCTGACACCAAAGCCTGGTACAGCTTCAAAATTGCTGATATCCGGCAGCCTTAGGTTTTTTTCTTGTGCGGCCTGTACCACGGCCGTGGCAATCGGATGTTCTGAACGTGATTCAAGTGCTGCAACCAATGCCAGCATTGCATCGGGATTCTCGCCGTTGAAAGTATGAAACTGCGCCAGCTCAGGTTTGCCGATTGTCAGGGTGCCGGTTTTGTCAAAGGCAATAATATCTGCATCACGCAGGCTTTGCAGTGCATCGCCACGACGGAATAATACACCCATTTCTGCGCCACGACCGGTGCCGACCATGATTGAGGTTGGTGTGGCAAGCCCCATTGCACACGGGCAGGCAATGATCAGCACGGCAATGGCATTGACCAGAGCGAAGGTAAATGCAGGCTCGGGACCCAGAACCAGCCATAGCAAAAAGGTGATAAAGGCAGCCAGCATCACAGCCGGAACAAACCATGCTGTTACCTTGTCGATCAGATTTTGGATCGGCAGCTTGTCGGCCTGCGCATCTTCAACCATACGGATGATCTGCGCGATCACCATATCAGCACCGACTTTGGTGGCGCGATAGGTAAAGGCGCCGGTTTTATTGACTGTACCGCCAACCACCGTGTCTCCGGTCTTCTTGGTCGCCGGTAAAGGCTCACCGGTAATCATCGATTCATCAATATAGGAACTGCCTTCAGTAATTTCACCATCGACCGGTATTTTTTCACCGGGCCGCACCTGGATAAGGTCTCCTGTCCTTACATCATCAAGCGCAATATCCTGTGCCACCCCGTTGCGTAAAACGCGTGCGGTTTTGGCCTGCAGACCAAGCAAATGCTTGATAGCATGTGAGGTGCGGCCTTTAGCACGGGCTTCCATCCAGCGCCCGATGAGGATCAGTGTCACAATAACTGCGGCGGCCTCATAATAGACATTCACAGTTTGCGCAGGCAGCACTGTGGGCATGAAAGTTGCAACGATAGAAAATCCCCATGCTGCAAGAGTACCCACTGCAACCAGTGAGTTCATGTCGGGGCCGCCGCGTAGCAATGCCGGAATGCCGGCACGAAAGAAGCGTAAGCCCGGTCCGAACAACACCAGAGTGGTGAGAATAAACTGCAAATACCAGCTGCTCTGTATGCCGATCGTATTATCAATGACATGATGTAAAGCAGGAAACAGATGTGATCCCATTTCAAGCACAAAGACCGGCAGGGTCATAAGACCGGCAATCAGCATATCGCGTTGCAACAGGTCAATTTCTGCGTCGTTTTTATCTTCACGGCGCTGCGTATCCTGACTGGGTGAAGTGAGAACCACGGGCTGTGCCGGATAGCCGCTCTTGGTGACAATATCTGCCAGATCTTGCGGGGATACGGACGGATCGCTGAGAGTAATACTGGCACGTTTGGTCACCAGATTAACGGAAGCGGTGTTGACGCCGTTTGAGTTCTGAAGTGTTTTTTCAACACGGCCGACACAAGAAGCACAGGACATGCCGTCAATAGAAAGCGTAATGGCAGGTAAAATCGGATTTACGGGTTGGACGGATTTGCTCATGGTGATTTTCAGGGTGCTGAAACGACGGTAATCCCTGCCTTTTCTTACAAGATTTCTGTCAAATTATAGGTTCTGAAAAGGAAGGTAAGGCTTCCCACCATGGGAAGGTCAAGCAGTAAATTCTGCCACAAATCAATTATAATCACTTTTGCGGTAAGAAGAGACTGCTTAAAGCGCTGCATTTAAGAGTTTTAAATAAAAAATTCGATCACAAATCTTAAAGCACCATTACAGTTTCACGACAATTTAGCATCTGAGTATTACGAGCGTTTACGCGTCATAAAATTCGTATCAGTTTGATTTTATTGTTTAATTTTTAAATTATACTTTATTGGTGTTACTGTAATTTTTGTAAGAGCCTTTCTGCTTTTTTCTTATTGTACCGTAAAGCCATTATCCTGAACAAAATCTGCATCCAGCAAGCATTGATGCATCTTGCACTGTGCTGCCGGTTTTTCTAAAAGCAAAACCCTGTATGACGTTTTTATGAATTAATTTTGAAGGCAGCCAATTGAGCAATCTTGCTACAACCGCCACTCCTGATAATAACAATGTTTGCATTGAGGTTGCTGAAAAGTCCCGTGCAGAAAGTGGTCGGTTTCATGCATATTTTGCCGGTATTTCGCGGCCTAAACGCGCGCTGATTGCAGCAAGCGGCAGTCTCGTGATTGCTTTGTGTGTGTTGATGCTGACCGAATGGCTGATGCGTGGAACAGGCACTGCATGGTTGCGGTTTTTCAAGCCATCACATTTGCCGTTATGGACCACAATTTCACTGATTATCCTGACATTGTTATTGCTTGACGGCCTGCTGGGGCGGTTATGGCAGGGCGTGTTAATTGTCGCGCCGGTTTTGTTTGGTCTGGCATGGTTCAGCCGACAAAAAGGTATGTATCTTGGTGATCCGCTCTATCCGAGTGACCTGCTTTATACGCGCCAGGTGATTGATCTGATGCCATTACTGATACGTGACCGGCCGGTTGATGCGGTGCTGATTGTTGTGGCAATGCTGGTTGCACTGACTGGCTTGTATTTTTGCTGGCGGTTTTTTTGGCGCTCAATGCCGCGCCTCGGACGGACTGCCCGTGTGGCACGCATATTATTTGCGGCGCCGGTTTTGATTTGGTTCGGGATCATATCTGACTATTCTACATTTTCTTACGTCCGAGACCGCATGGGCATTGTTCCGATGATGTGGGATCAGAAAGAAAACTATGCCCATAATGGTCTGGTAGTAGCTTTTATTTTCAATATCCCGATGGCCAATGTTTCTGCGCCCGGCGGATATTCGCAAGAGCGTATTGAAAGTATAGCTGAATATCTGTTTCCGGCCGAGGATGCAGCCGAAAACACTATTGTGCCGGTGGTTACGCGCAGCGATGACAAGCCCGATGTCATTGTTATTATGAGCGAATCCTTCTGGGATCCAACACGCCTTCCGGGCGTCGCCTTTGATGAAGATCCGATCGTTAATGTGCGCAATAATCAATCCGGCCATGTGTTTTCACCAGAGTTTGGTGGTATGACTGCCAATGTGGAATTTGAAGCGCTGACCGGTTTCTCCAACGCCTTCTTGCCTTATGGCAGTATTCCTTATCAGCAATATGTGCGCCGTCCTGTGCCGTCACTGGCGTCATTTTTTAAGGATCAGGGCTATCAGACACTGGCCTTACATCCGTATCGCCAGTGGTTCTGGAACCGTGGTTCTGTTTATGAAAACTTTGGTTTCGATAAATTTCTCTCGGAAGAAAATCTGCCGACCCTGACTAAAAAAGGCCATTTGGCGTCTGATGAGGAGTTTACCAGCGAGATTATACGTGCGGCAGAAAATGCCGATCAGCCGCTTTTCCTATTCGGCGTCTCGTTGCAAGGGCATGGTCCTTATGCTTCGAGCCGTTATCCCGATAGTAAAATCAAGGTTGTTACAGCAGCTGACAGTGCCGTGAGTGAAGCATCAAAAGGATCAGTGCGTTCTTTCGCGCAAGGCGCGCAGGATGCTGATACCAGCCTTAAACAACTGATGGACTGGGCTAAAAACCGGAAGCGGGAAACGATTATTGTTTTTTTCGGTGATCATTTACCACCATTAGGTAATGTGTATGTCGAAAGCGGTTTTATGAAAAGCCGTACAGCGAGCCGCGTTGATACGGCTGATCATATGCTGGCACAGCATGAAACACCATTGGTCTTGTGGTCTAGTAAGACCGATAGTCTGCACGGTGTCGGTACCATCAGCCCGTCTTTCCTGCCTTTATACATTCTGGATATGGCAGGTTTTCAGCACCCTTATTACACGGGTTTTTTAAGCAAGTTGCATCAGGCATATCGGGTTATTGACGGACATATGCTGCTGGATAAAGAGTATCTGCCGCAAACCGGCTGGATGCAGCAACCGGTACTGCCGCAGCTTTTACAAGATTACCGTCAGGTACAGTATGATATGTTGTTTGGCAGAAGTTACGCGCAGGAAAAATTGTTTCCGTTTTTAAGCGCTGAACATTTTGCCATACGGACGCAGCCGGTTGTCTATAGTGCGCAACCGGTAAGTGGCACTGTAATTAAATAAATTATCGCAGATCGGCTTTGTTTGCTTGATGTAATCCGATATATTTTTTATGTTCGGTCAAGAACTTGCATATTCCATTTTGTCTGAATCAGTAAAATACGGAATTATCTCCTATTTCAGGCTTTCAGCAGAGAATATGCTTGATTAAGGGGCTTGATTGAAGCGACATCTTACGCAGTTCGCGCTTGTTCTGTTGCTCCCGCTGATTGTATTGGTTGGCTTCTTTTTTTGGCAGCTGGTACTCAAAGAGCGCAACCTGATCGAAAATCAGACACTGGATACAGCGCAGGCGCTGACTATTCTGGTTGATCGTGAGATTTATGGATTGCAGAGCGCTGCAGAAATTCTCGGTTATTCGAGTATTTTGAAAACCAGCCAGCTGGATGTTTTTCAAAAAACCATCACTGAGATGGCGCAAGAGCTGAAAATAAGTATCACACTTTATGATCCGCAGGCCAAAGTGCTGGTTACTTCTGAAACGCAGCATCCACAAGATTTCCCGTTTTTAGCGCCGGATGAGCTGCAAAAAGCCGCAAGAATTACGAAGCCCTATATAACTGGGCATGGACAAGCACGCGCGACTGCACCGCATTTCTATTCGGTCGTGCAGCCCGTTTATGTGGATGGTAAAATCTTATATTATCTCGGGCTGAGTGCGCAGGTTGGCCGTGTTGCTGAGCTCCTGAACTTGAATGGTGCTGCAGATCATTGGATTATCGCCGTTATTGATCAGAATGATCATATTCTGGCACGAAATAAAGACAATGCCGCTTATGCAGGTCGGCTGGTCCCAGATAATTTGCGTGACAACACTCAGGATGTTCAGGGGCGCTGGGAAGGTGAACTGCTGGATGGCACCAAAGTTTTAAGCTTTTATTTTCGCTCTAAAATGAGCGATTGGCGTATTGTCGTCAGCATAAAGCGTGCTGAATATAACAGGCCGATGTGGAATGCACTTGGTTATTTCATAGTTCTTGCCATTGGCACGCTTGTATTAAGTGCATTTCTTGCAGGGCTTTTCGGACGGAAGATCTCAGCGCCGGTTAAAAAACTTGCCAAGCAGGCGAAAGCAATTGGCGGCTCGCAACCGGTGGCACCGTTGAAAACCGGCATCCGCGAACTGGATGTGGTGAGTGATGCGCTGGCTCTGGCGGATGAACGCAGGCGTAAAAAAGAAATTAAATTATTGGATTCACAGCTGCGCTTACAAATGGCTCTGGATGCTGGCCGTGTTGGAATTTGGGAGTTTAAACCCGAAACCGGAGAAATGACACTTGATGGCCGTACCAGCCAGATGCTGGCTTTTCAGAATAGACGTGTTGCGGATTTTGAGCGGGACTTTATCCCTTCTGTCCATCCGGATGATAAAGCCCGTATTCAGGCCGCTCTCGTACAGGTGCTTGAAACAGGCAATATCGTGCGTGAGGTATTTCGCATTTGCGATTTGCAACATGAAAATTTCGTCTGGGTCAATGGGATAGGGCGGCGGATCTACAACGATGACGGCAAACCTTCAGTACTTGGATTGCTTGTTAATGTGACAGCAGAGCAAATGGCACTTGAGCAGCGAGAAGTGATTGCGCAGGAGCTCAACCACCGGCTTAAAAATATGTTTGCGGTGATCATCAGTTTGATGAATCTTTCGGCTCGCGGCAAAACAGATGTACAGGATTATGTTACTCAGATGCGCGAGCGTATGACAGCGCTTGCTAGTGCTTTTGAGCTTACATATCAGAAAGGGACATCCACACTTCAAAATAAAGCCAATGTTTCACTGAATGATTTATTGACCCGTTTGGTGAGCCCATATGCTTTTTCGGAGCATGAGCGTATTTTTGTTGAAGGTGATGCACTATTCTGTCCGGTGGTACATGTGACGCCAATGAGCCTCGTCGTTCATGAGTTGGTGACCAACTCCGTCAAGCATGGCTCATTATCGGTGCCGCAAGGTTATGTTAAAATACGCCTCTCGAAAAAAGACGATCATATGTACATTGAATGGCGCGAAATGCACGGCCCTGAAGTTACAGAGGAGCCTCTGCAGCGTGGCTTCGGGTCACGGCTTAAACAGCTAAGCATAGATGTACAGATGCAGGGCTCATTCCGTGATATCTGGGATAAAAACGGATTGGTCTGCATTATCCGGCTGCCACTACCGGAAATGTCTGTTGATGAGCGTATCCCTGAAGAAAGTTTGTCGGTTTAGCTTCAGGCTTTATACTACGCGCAGATCTTTTGCGGCGGGCTTGTCAGCGGCTTTATTTTGCACGGACAAAGCGTCAATAATTGCACAGGCCGGATCATTGTCGCCGTGGCAGCGATCAGCCAGTTTTCGCAAAGTGTCTGCCATCGATCGCATATCTGCAATTTTCGTTTCAAGCTCGGCCACATGTGCCAGTGCAATCTGTTTGACCTCGGCGGAGCTGCGCTGATCATTGCGCCACAGATCAAGCAGTAGTTTTATGCGCTCAAGTGACAGACCAAGATCTCGGCACTGCCGGATAAAGCGCAAATTATGCACATCGTGATCTGTATAAACACGGTATCCGGAGGCCGTACGGCTGGCTGGGTCAATCAAACCGATAGATTCGTAATAACGGATCATTTTGGCTGAAATGCCGGAGGCTTTTTCTGCTTCACCGATAATCATCATCCTGCACTCCGCTCCTGTTTTGGCCTTTAGAGTATATCATTCATATAGGAAGGCAGGGCAGCTTTATCAAAGGCATTGCTAACACGCTTTACAGATTTAATGTCAGGATAGGGCAGTTTTTTCAAAAATGAAACTGCTCTAGAAAACGCCTGTTATTTATGGATAATAGCTGATATATCAGGATCATTCCAAATGCTCATTGGCTAATGAGGTCTGAGGCATAGTCACACTGATCGAAATAGTATTAGTTTGATGCATCATAAATATACGTGACGCCTGACACTTTGCAGGCGTAAATGGGAGTTCGCGAGTTATGACATTGCATAAAAATCTGATTGACGGTGAATGGGTTAGCGGCGACGCAATTCCGAATATCAGTCCTTCTGATACCAATTTTGTGGTTGGCGAATATGCCCGCGCCACGCAAGCCGATGCGCTCAATGCGATTGCAGCAGCCAAAGCTGCTTTTCCTGCGTGGTCGCGCTCAGGTATTTTAGAGCGCCATGCAATTTTGCGTAAAACCTCTGATGAGATTCTGGCACGCAAAGAAGAGCTGGGCACATTGTTGGCGCGTGAAGAAGGCAAAACCTTGCCGGAAGCCATTGGCGAAACTATGCGCGCGGCACAGATTTTCGATTTCTTTGCCAATGAAGCCCTGCGTCTTGCTGGTGAAGTTCTGCCCTCAGTTCGTCCGAATATCGGCGTTGAAATTACCCGCGAGCCTGTTGGTGTTGTCGGCATTATTACACCATGGAATTTCCCGATCGCTATTCCGGCGTGGAAAATTGCTCCGGCACTTTGCTATGGTAATACTGTAGTGTTCAAGCCTGCCGATCTGGTGCCGGGCTGTGCTCATGCGATTGTTGATATTCTGCACCGCGCCGGCCTGCCAAAGGGCGTACTTAACCTGATCATGGGCAAAGGCTCGGTGGTTGGTCAGGCAATGCTTGATAGCCCGGATATTCACGCCCTGACATTTACCGGCTCCACCGGTACCGGCCAGCGCGTAGCGGCAGCTTCGATTGCCCATAACCGCAAATTTCAGCTTGAAATGGGTGGTAAAAATCCGTTCGTTATTCTTGATGATGCCGATCTTGATGTAGCGGTTGAGGCTGCGCTGAATTCTTCATTCTTCTCCACAGGACAGCGCTGCACGGCATCGTCACGCCTGATCGTGCAGGATGGTATTCATGACCGTTTTGTTGATGCATTGGTTGCGCGTATGCAGACACTGGTGATCGATGACGCGCTGAAAGCCGACACTCATATCGGCCCTGTGGTTGATGGCAGCCAGTTGCAGCAGGATATGGATTATATCGCGATCGGTCAGCAGGAAGGTGCCAAGCTTGCCTTTGGTGGTGAGCGTCTTGAGCGCTCGGCGCCGGGCTTCTATCTGCGTCCGGCACTGTTCACAGAGGCTACCAATCAGATGCGCATCTCGCGTGAAGAAATTTTTGGTCCTGTGGCCAGCGTTATCCGCGTGACATCCTATGAAGAAGCACTAGCAACAGCCAATGATACCAATTTCGGTCTGTCTTCAGGGATTGCAACCACCAGTCTGAAATATGCAACCCATTTCAAGCGCAATTCTGAAGCAGGTATGGTTATGGTCAATCTGCCGACGGCGGGTGTGGATTTCCACGTGCCTTTTGGTGGTCGCAAGGGCTCCAGCTATGGCTCGCGCGAGCAGGGGCGCTATGCGGCGGAATTCTATACCACAGTCAAAACAGCCTATACGCTGGCCTGATAAATAGTCATATTGTCTTTCGGATAAATAAAAGGAGGGGAATTCCCCTCCTTTTTTGTTTGTATATCTTTATGATAGCGGCTTCAGGTTGCGCTCGATTACATCACGCTTGGCTTCGAGAAACGGTGGCAGCGACAGGCTTTCACCAAGACTTTCCATCGGCTCGTCTGTAGCGAAGCCCGGGCCGTCGGTGGCGATCTCAAACAGGATGCCATTGCCCTCGCGGAAATAGAGCGAGCGGAAATAGAACCGGTCAACTTCACCTGACGAGCGTACACCATGATCATTCAATACCCGTAACCATTCATGCATACTGGCTTGATCGGGGGTACGGAATGCCACGTGATGAACACCACCAGCACCCTGATGTGCGACCGGCAGATCAGGCTGCACCGCGACATGCAGTTCAGCACCGGCACCACCTTCGCCCATTTCATAAACATGCACATGGCCGTGGCCATCGGGTGACGGATAATCACGAACCTTGCGCATATTCATCAGCTTAACCAGATAGGCTTCAGTATATTTCAGATCAGGCACGCTGATGGTAATCGGACCAAGCCCGCGAATCTGATGCTGTGTTGGCACAGGGCTTTTATCCCACGGATGGGCTGCATGTGTTTCACCATCATCAAGCAGACGAAAGCGTTGCCCTTCGAAATCCTCAAAATCGAGCGATGCGCGGCCATCAATAAGCTGAATATCTTCAGTGCTGACATTGGCTTCACTCAGGCGCTGGCGCCAGTAGTCGAGCGATTCCTGCCCTGATACCCGTAAACCTGTGCGGCTGATAGAGTGAGTGCCGCGGCGTTCCGGTGCGGTTGGCCAGTCGAAGAATGTCAGGTCAGAACCAGGTGATGCAATACCGTCTGCATAAAACAGATGATAGGCGCTGGTATCGTCCTGATTGACGGTTTTTTTGACCAGACGCATACCAAGCAGGCCGGTGTAGAATTCTTTATTTTCTTTGGCCTGTGCAGTAATTGCGGTCAGGTGATGAATGCCAGTGAGATTGCCAGTGAGATTGCCAGTGTGATTGCCAGTGAGATTGAGTGACATGATTGTCCTCCGGGCGCCGCATATGAGGTTCGTCTTGATAATGTAATAGTTGCGACGCGTTTGTTGGTCTCAATATAGGGCGAAGTGCGCTCAGCATACAGGGGACAAAAATGGGACACTGCGTCTTGAAGGGTGAGCGAAATAGCGGAATTACGTTTTTACTTTTTGCCGGAAAGTTTGTGATTCGTACAAAGCCATAGTGCATCCAGAGAAATGTATTGCGGTCGTCAGAATCAGTTGTGCGTAAACACCAATAAAGTTAGGGGCTGACATAGATAGCCGAGAAAGTCTATTTTTGCGCAGTTACCACGTGTCGCTCAGCGGCGGAATTGACGGGTGTCAATCGCAACACGCGATCCTGTTCTTCCATAAGGTTCGCGAAGTGATTTGCGAGGAATTAGCTATATCAGAGCCGGTCCTGATGGGCGGCGAGATTGAAGTCGATGAAAGCTATTTTGGCGGACGCAGGAAAGGTAAGCGCAGTCGCTGCGCAACGGGCAAGGTTCCGGTCTTTGGCCTATTGAAGCGGGGTGGAAAGGTTATGTTGTTGTCATCCCCAATGCCCGTACAGACACGCTTTTCCCAATCATCAGGGATAAGGTGAGGTCGGACTCCATCGTCTACCCCGACAATTTCGGCACCAATGATGTTCTGGATGTTTCCGAGTTCCATCACGTCCGGATCAACCATTCGGATCTGTTCGCCGATGGCATCAATCACATCAACGGGATCAAGAACTTCTGGAACCAAGCCAAGCGTCACCTGCTGGGCTATAACGGCATTCCACAGCAGCGCTGGTGGTTCACTAACAGCAGACACGCTATCTATGTCAGTCCTTTGATTTAAATTTAAAGAATTTAGCAAAAAATAATTCGAAGTATATTCGATGAATTATTATGGTTTCAAGTCTTTGATATCTGAGAAACTAAACTGTAGACGATTAGGTATTATGAAATACATTTATTTTTTTTTGTGTTTTAAATGATGATCTATATAAAAGATACATTTGTTTATTATTGGTGGAATTTAAATTATGTTTCCAGCTAATCCATATGAAAGTTATGTATTCGGAGACTTAATATTTGGCCTAGATGCTATAATTGATATGTATGCTGAAAATAGTAAAAATTTTAGCGGGGTACTTCAGCAAAAAATTCAGCTTGGTTATAGTGATTTTAGTTTGGATGCTTATGCCCCCTTACAGTGGGGCGATGCTTTCACTGCGCCACCCCGGCAATATGCTTTTTGGGGGAGTATTACAAGGCATCCAAAGTATGCGTCACTGTTTGATGATTTAGAAAAAGAAAACCTTAGTAATGTTGAGTTTGGAATGGTTCTTGGACGTAAGTGTAAGGCTGCATTGAATTGGGCAAAAGAGGATAATATTAGAGTTCATTTTCTGCTAGATCATATTGACATGAATGCTGTGGTTAAAAAAAGTACGTTTCATACAGCTAAGCCGATCACAGGAAGAGAGCTCCGTTGGGTTTATCGTAATCGGGACGATGAAGGTGTGCAAAATGTTATTCAGTTTTGGAAAGGAGGGCGTCGTACTCAACCGCCATGGGTAAGTAATAAATTACTTTGGGATACGTATCTCCCCAAATCTACTCGATGCGATTTTGTAAATGAAACTATAGCAGCACGCACTGCTAAATTAGCAGCAAAAATCAATAAGTCAGGGCACGATGCTGATGACTTAATGGGGAGCTTTTTTGATTTTATTTAGGCAGCATCTGCTGTCAAATATTGTTTTTTAGTAAGGATGGCGCGCCCGAAAGGATTCGAACCTCTGACCCCCAGATTCGTAGTCTGGTGCTCTATCCAGCTGAGCTACGGGCGCTTACCTTAGAACCGCTCCGTGTTTGGTGCGGTAAGGCGTCTCTAAAGGGTTCTGTTATACATTGCAAGCGCTTATCTTGAAAAAAAGACATAAAACTTATTTTTTTTTGATTTTGGGGATAAGTGCAGGAAATCAGGGGGTTATCTTATGTCTGCTGTGTCTGGTGAAAATAGACCGGCATGTCAGGGATACGGATTTCAAACAAAGCGCCGGTTTTATAATCTTCGCGCAATTCAATCGCGCCGCCATGTGCACGTACAAGTTCCTGCGCAATGACCAGCCCCAATCCGGTGCCGTCATTGCGACTGGAGCCGCTGAATGCCGTGAAAAGATTGTCGCGTGCTTTCTGTGGCAGGCCGGGGCCGGTATCGGCAACCGCAATGCAGCTCATCGTGCCAATGCGCCACGCGCTGATAGTCAGGCTCTTCTCTGCGTCGGGTGCCGTCTCATGGGCAACCATTGCCTGTATTGAGTTGCGGCACAGATTATTGAGCACCCGCAGCATTTGTTCTTTATCAATATAGGCTTCAAAATCAGCAGGAACCATATTGCGGAATGTGATTGGTATATTAGCCGGTATTGTCAGCATCTCTTCAACTTCATGGAGAAGCGGGCGCAACGGGTATTTATGGCGAACAGGTATGGCCTCTTGTGTGCGGCCATAAGCCAGCACGGTCTCAGAATAGGTAATAGCGCGGTTCAGTGTACGGATAAGCTTTGGTGAATAGCGCTGCACCACCGGATCCTGCGTATCGGCAAGGCTGTCAGACATCAGCTGCGCCGAGGCTAGAATATTACGCATATCATGATTGATTTTGGATACGGCCAGACCGAGATCCGCCAGATGTTTGCGTTCATGAAACAGGTTTTGAAGATGGGTTTGCATTTGCGCCAGCCGGTTTTGCGCATAGCCAAGCTCGTCATTACGATGCGAGGCATCAATAATCAGGGTCGGATCATCCGGCTTACGTGCAAAGGCAAACATATTTTCATACATATGACCGACAGGGCGCAGCAACAGGCGGTGAATGATGAAATAGATCAGCGCAGCTGCGATCAGAGAGATCAGCAGAGAAATATTGGCGATGATCCGTGAGTTCTGCATCAGCTTATTGTGCAGTGCAGTATCGTAAAGAACCACATCTACAAATGTATCAGGCTCAGTAGTGGGGCCTGAAATCAGCATAGCTTTGCCGCTGCCGCCAATCAACGTTTTCAACGCGCCCCAGAAATCGGTGAAAGGCGTTGCCGTTGTCAGGTCAATGCGCTCATCAATGACTGGTGGTGTGGCAGTGGTCGCCAGTATCTGGCTGGTGCCGTTGCGGGTAACCGTAATGGTCTGGGCATTGGTAAGCCGTAGCAGCTGCTCCTGCATTTCAGGGGTTAAAGCTCTGCCGGGATTGGCATCGCGCAAGAGCAGGCTGGCTGTCGAGATCATATTGTGCTTGGAGGTCATCCATTGATTACGCATATTGGCAATCGAGGGCACAAGAATAATCACTTCAGCAATCAAAACCGCCAATACGATCATCAGCAATAATTTGCTGGACAGGCGGCGGCGCAGAGGAATGTGTGGCTCAGCCGGATCTGTCGGGTTGAAATCGGGCGGCGAAGGCGGTGTAAGGGCCGGTTCCTGAATAGGAAATACCGGTGTCATACCGTTGACTAATGTTTGTTTCGTGGATGAAGCGGCAGGTGCTGTGTGCAGAGTTTCGGCATGGTTGAGTTTTGACTCTGGATTAATCCTGTCGGCAGGCCTCTGAAAATCCTTGTTTTTCATAAGGGTCATTTTGTCCATCCGTCAGGCTGTGCGGCTCAAGTACCGTATTGCCATTATCGCCCACGAACCTATCAAGTCTCGGCTGCCAAGTTACGCATGACTGTCTGCCTGTCGGCCCAAACCCTGCTATTTATATAATATAGGCGTCTTAATAGAAAATTTCAAATGGCGGTCTTTATAAAACATTTATTAGAAATTTACAAAACAACCTACAAACAAAAGTTTTATATTTAACATATGTTTTAGTTGTGCTAGGTGGCACATAGAAAATCAGAAACTCTGCGGAGACGTGTGATCATGCAAGACGATAAATTAGCAGCGCAGTCAAATGCGGCTTCGCGCACTGCCCTGCAGGATTTATCCGCACAAGAACGCGGTATTCTGGATATGATCACTGCCAATCCCTTTGTTGGTCAGCAAAACATTGCTGATGCATTGGGGTTGGCGCGGTCAACAGTTGCCGCTCATATTGTACAATTGACACAAAAAGGCTTTGTGCTTGGACGTGGATATTATTTGCCGGAAGCCAAACGGATTGTCTGTGTGGGTGGTGCGGTGTTTGATCGTAAATACCATGCCCATGCCCCATTGATCAGCCAAACCTCCAATCCGGTCAGCGGCTATCGCAGCCATGGCGGTGTTGCGCGTAATGTCACTGAAAATCTAGTGCGTCTCGGGGTCAATACCGGCTTTGTTTCCATTCTTGGTGATGATGAAACCGGACGGGCTATTCTTGATAATTTGCGTGTACTTGGGGTGGATGTCAGCCGTGCGATTGTAACCGCTGAGGCACCAACTGCCGAATATGCGGCCATTCTTGCGCCCGATAATGAACTGGCTCTCGGTATCGCTGATATGGGTATTTTTGATCTGTTTAAACCGGAGTTACTCGATAATGCATGGCCGCATCTGGCGTCCGCAGACTGGGTTTTTGCCGATTGTAACTTGCCGCAGGCCACCCTTGAGCTGTTGCTTGCCAAAAAAACCGGTAGCCGGTTTCAGCTGGCGGTTGATACGGTTTCGGCGCCTAAAGCACAGCGCCTGCCGCATGACCTTAGTGCTGTGGATGTGCTGTTTTTGAATATGGATGAAGCCCATAGCCTGCTGAACCACCCGCATGATGCATTGCGACTAACACCACAGCAGGCAATCACTGCGCTACGCGCCCGGGGTGTGGCTAAAGTTATTATGACGTTAGGGGCTGATGGGGTTGAAATTGCAGATGAGGCAGGTATCCGCCACTTTGCCGGCGTACCTGCACAAGTGGTGGACATTACCGGCGCAGGCGATGCGCTGATTTCAGGCACACTATATTGCCTGCTGGATGGCCAATCGCTGGATGAGGCAGTGCGCACCGGCACTTTGCTTGCCACGCTGACGACTGAGAGTGATGCCAGCGTGCATCCGGATTTGTCAGCCCATTTTCTTGATGGATACCGCTACCGCATCAGCGGATAATTAAACCGTTACCGCATCAGCGGATAAGTAAAGACTATATCGCGTGAGCGACTGAATAATCTTGTATAAACTGCCAGAAAGGCTGAGCTCTTGACCCGATTGAAAATGCATTTCAGCGCCGAAACCCGCGCAGCTCTGGATAAAGGAGCGCCGGTTGTGGCGCTTGAATCCACGATCATTACGCATGGCATGCCTTATCCGCAGAATCTGGAAATGGCACGTCGTGTTGAAGCGGTTATCCGCGAGAATGGTGCTGTACCAGCCACGATCGCCGTGCTGAACGGCGAAATCCATGTTGGTCTGGGCGACAGTCAGCTCGAACAACTGGCGCAAACCAGTGATGCGGCCAAAACCTCCAGCCGCGATCTGGCCGCAGATATGGTGCAGGGGCTGACAGCAGGTACCACTGTTTCGGCAACCATGCGGATTGCGGCACTTGCAGGCATTGATATTTTTGCTACCGGCGGTGTTGGTGGTGTGCATCGCGGAGCCGAAGACAGTTTTGATATTTCAGCCGATCTCAACGAGCTTGGCCAGACCGCAACAACAGTCATTTGTGCGGGTGTAAAATCCATTCTCGATATTCCTAAAACCCTTGAATATCTGGAAACCCAGCGCGTACCGATTATCGCTTATGGCAGCGATGATTTTCCGGCATTCTTTACCCGCTCCAGTGGCTGCAAAGCTGATCACCGCCTTAACAGCGCTGAAGAGATTGCCAACGCTATGGCGTTGCACCATGCGCTTGGTTCGGGCACTGGGATTTTGATTGCCAATCCGATCCCTGAAGAAGATGCACTGAGCCCGGAATTTATCAATGGTACCATTGAAGCTGCGGTTAAAGAAGCGGCCGATCAGGGCATTGGCGGCAAAGATGTAACGCCGTTTTTGCTGGCACGGATTAATGAATTATCACAAGGGCGCAGCCTCAAAGCTAATATTGCGCTGGTGCTGAATAACGCCACATTGGCAGCCCGTATAGCCGTTGCTTATAAAGCGCTGGGATAAGCTTTGCGTTGATAGAACTGGTGAAAAGGGCGGAACCTGTGGTTTCCGCCCTTTTTTATTAGGGTTTTGTTAAGCGTGTTTTTGAAATCGCGCGTGATCTAGACGGATTGAGAGCTCTTAAAGGCCGGTTTTGCAGGGGTTATGTGTATTTGCCGCATGAGCATTACAGAAATTTAATTAGACCTGCGGCTGGGGATTGCGCATTTTAGGCGCGGATTAATGTAAAAATGCGAAAATGAAATTGGTGGCACATTTATGTTTCCGGATAGTGATGTCCGGAAACATAAATGTGAGGTGCCGCAATAAAGTGCGAAGGCTGGTCAGCTGCGCCAATCTGCAAGATCGGGAAATGATGAAAAACTGGAAACAGCTTGTTATTTGTGTGGTGTTGGGCGTGGCAGCTTTTGCAGGCTGGCGCTGGTATGCCGCTGGAAACTCTGTGCCACCGGGCTCTGTGCAAGCGCCATCGAACGGTGCAGCCAATACCGCTGCGCCTCGTAGCGCAGGTGGCGCCCGGGGCGGGGCTGCAGCTCCTCTCGTGGTTGTGAAGTCTTCCGAAAAGCAGGTTGTTAATGACAAGCTGACGGCTATTGGCAGCGGCGTGGCGCTCAATACTGTTTCTGTGTCGCCCTATGCCAGCGGTACAATTCGCCAGTTTCTGGTGAGTGCCGGTACACATGTTAAAAAAGATCAGGTCATTGCTGAGCTGGATGCTGAAACCGAGCAAATTGCCGTGCAAAAAGCGCAGGTTGTTTTGCAGGATGCGCAGAATACGCAAAAGCGCATGACCACGTTGCGCGCCACCAATACTGCGACACAGGTGCAGGTTGTGGCCGCAGATCTGGCGCTGGCCAATGCAAGGCTGACCCTGCAAGATGCCGAGCTGGCACTGAGCCGCCGGTCTGTTAAGGCGCCGATCGCCGGTATAATTGGGATTTTGCCGGTTGATGCCGGTAATTATGTTACCGCTGCAACGACCATTGCCAGCATTGACGACCGTTCAAAATTATTGATTGATATTTGGGTGCCGGAGCGTTTTTCACCGCAAATCCGCATCGGACAAAAGCTGACCGCAGAGCCGACAGCTTTGCCGGGCAGGCGTGTGGAAGGGCAGATCAGCGCTGTCGATAATATGATTGAGCCGACCAGCCGTACATTGCGGGTACGGGCAGAGATTACCAATCCGAGTGATGTGCTGCGTGCTGGTATGTCATTTATGGTGACGGTTTTGTTCCCGGGTGATGATTATCCGTCCGTTGATCCGCTGGCGATCCAGTGGGATGGCAACGGCTCTTATATCTGGCGTATCGGGCAGGACAATAAAGCTGAACGTGTTGCTGCAACCATCATCCGGCGTAATGCCACTTCGGTGCTGGTCGAGGCTGATATTGCTGAAGGCGACCGGATCGTGACCGAAGGCGTGCAAAATGTGCGTGAAGGCGGTGCGGTAACAATTAAAGGCCAGAAGGCTGACGATGCTTCCGAGAACAAAAATCAACCGGCGACAGTGCAAGCCGATAGCAAGCGGGCAGGTTGATAATGAATTCTGATCCTTCTGCGACAGCACCGGACACGAAGACGGCAGCTGATACTGAAATTGCAACCGGCATGAATGAAGCCTCGCAGGCGCATGCCCAACAAACCGGCGGTTTCACGGCTCTGTTTATCCGTCGTCCGGTTTTTGCCTTTGTTATCAACGTGCTGATTGTTGTGGCCGGACTTGCGGCGCTGACCGGTGTTGATATTCGCGAATTGCCGGATGTTGATCGCCCTGTCATTTCTATTAGTACAACATTTACCGGTGCTTCTGCTGAAACGGTTGATCGTGAGGTCACACAGGTTCTTGAGAACGAAGTGGCGCGTGTATCGGGTGTGAAAAACATTTCTTCCACCTCGTCCTTTGGCCGCAGCCGTGTGACAATCGAATTCAATGACGGCGTGGATATTAACGTTGCTGCTGCCGATATGCGCGACTCCATTTCACGCGTAGCCAATCAGCTGCCGGAAGAGGCAGATGCCTCGCGTATCATCAAAGCGGATTCGAATGCTGATGCGGTGATGAGGCTGGCAATCAGCTCTGAAACACTCAGCGTTGACGATATGACAGTGATTGTTGAAGATCAGATTGTCGATGTACTTTCTGCCGTTCCGGGGGTGGCCGATGTTGATACCAACGGCGACCGCGATAAGATTTTCCGCATTGATATTGATCACAAATTACTGGCGAGCTACGGACTGACCTTTGCTGATGTCAGCTCTGCTTTGTCTTCAATGGCGCTGGATCAGCCTGCCGGTTCCCTGCGTAGTGCCGATCAGGCGCTGGTGGTTCGTGCCACCGCTTCCGTTACCTCGTCAGAGGATTTCGAAAACATTATTATCAAAAATCAGACCCGTTTGCGGGATGTGGCCAATGTCACGCTGGGTCCTGATATTGAAACATCTGCCGTGCTCAACAATGGCCGCAACAGTATCGGTCTTGGTATTATTCGTCAGGCACAATCCAATACGCTGGATATTTCTGATGGCGTACGGGCAGAGGTGGCAAAGCTCAATGAAACATTGCCAAAAGGCATGTCGATCAGAATTACCAGCGATGATGCCAATTTCATCAGGGGCGCAATGCATGAGGTGCAAATCGCGCTGATTGCGGCAATTCTCATTGTTATTGCTGTTATTTATATGTTCCTGCGCGATATTCGTGCCACGCTGATCCCCACAATTTCTATTCCGGTTGCGTTGGTTGGAACTGTTGCTGCGATTTATCTGGCAGGATTTTCGATCAATATTCTCACGCTTCTGGCATTGGTGCTGGCAACAGGGCTGGTGGTGGATGATGCGATTGTGGTGCTGGAAAATATTGTCCGCCGCCGTGCGCAGGGGCTGGGGCCGCGTGCTGCTGCCGTTCTTGGCACCAAAGAAGTGTTTTTTGCAGTCATTGCCACCACGCTGACACTGGTTGCAGTGTTTGTACCCATCTCGTTTTTGCCGGGGCAGGCCGGTGGCTTGTTCCGTGAATTCGGCTTTGTGCTGGCAATTGCGGTGTTATTGTCTTCTGTCGTGGCGCTGACCTTATGTCCGATGCTGGCTTCGCGTTTTCTGACCAAAGAAGCAGTGAGCCATGAGGCCGACAGTGAAAAACGGCGCGGATTGATTTACCGTGTCAGCCTGTGGCTGGCACAATTCTACCGTCGCAGCCTGCACTGGTGCCTCAATGCGCCGTGGATTGTGGTTGCTGCAGCGGTGGTTTTCGCCTTCTTTTCTTTGAGTGCTTATACAAGCTTGCGGCAGGAGCTGACCCCGAATGAAGACCGTTCAGCGGTTATGTTGCGGGTATCAGGGCCGCAAGGGATCAGCATCAGCTTTCTGCGTTCACAATTTGAGCAGATCGATCAGGCGCTGCAACCGCTGCTTGATAGCGGCGAGATCACCAATTCCTATGCTATTGCCGGTGCAGGCGGCTCCGCCAATAGCGGCTTTATGGTGCTGACACTGGCGCCATGGGCAGAGCGCGAGCGCAAACAACAGGAGATAGCAGCGGATATTAACCGGCGTTTGCGCACAATTACCGGTGTGCGTGCCTTCACTTTGCAATCCAATAGTCTTGGTATTCGCGGTGCCGGTAATGGTTTGCAATTCACACTGGTGGGTAATGATTATGCCACTATCCAGCCGGTAGCACGCGCATTGCTGGCCGAGATGGAAAAAGATCCGCGCTTTCAGCAGCCACGCCTGACTGTGGATGCCACACAACCGCAATTATCGGTTCAAATCGATCGTGAAAAGGCCTCGGATCTCGGTATAGATATTACCGGTCTTGCCAATGCTGTGCAGTCTGTACTCGACGGTCGTAAGATTGGCGCGATTTATATTGGTGACCGCTCATATGATGTAAAAATGATGGCAACGTCCAATCCGATCAATGATCCGACGGATTTGGAAAATATTTTTATGCGCACCAATGACGGGCGCTATGTATCAATGGCCACAATTGCTTCTGTACGTGAGATTGCAGTGCCGCCGCAATTGGCGCGGGAGCAGCGTCTGCGCTCGATTGCGATTACATCCGGCCTGAGCAGTGATTTCGCGCTGGGAGATGCGTATAAAACCGTACAGGAAGTGGCAGCGCCATTATTGCCAGCCGGTGTGCAAATGGTGCCGCTGGCGGAGGCGGCAACTTTGAGTGAAACCTCGACCGGCCTGTTTCTGGTATTCGGTTTCGCGGTCGTGATTATTCTTTTGGTTTTGGCGGCGCAGTTTGAAAGCTTCATCAGTGCTTTGATTGTTATGGCCACAGTGCCGCTGGGCTTAGGATGCGCTATTGTTGCGCTGATACTCACCGGAACGAGCCTGAATGTTTACAGCCAGATCGGGCTGGTATTGCTGGTCGGGATTATGGCCAAGAACGGTATTCTGATTGTGGAATTTGCCGATCAGTTGCGTGATCGCGGCCTGTCGTTGCGGGATGCTGTGGAAGAGGCCTCCAATATACGCTTGCGTCCGGTGTGTATGACCATGATTTGTGCGGTACTTGGCGGCGTGCCGCTGGTGCTGGCTTCAGGTGCGGGTGCAGAAGCACGCGTGGCACTGGGCTGGATTATTGTGGGCGGGCTGGGGCTGGCTACTATTGCTACGCTCTATGTAACACCGGTTGCTTATTTGCTGCTCGGCCGCTTTACCCAGCCGAAAGGTGATGAAGAAAAACGCCTCGACCGCGAATTGGCACATGCGGCAACATTGGAGCTGAAGCCGGAATAAAGGGGTTTTATAAGCTTCAATTGACAAACAAAAACGGCGGGCAAAAGCCCGCCGTTTTTGTTTAAACGCCGATTGGCATCAATGCCGGATCACGCTCAACCTTGCGGGGCGCTACCACATCTTTCCAAACCGACAAAGCTTGTTGCGGCGCCGGATTGGCAGGGCGCTCTATGAACCGCCCGTCGCCCGGTTGCGCCAGCACTTTGCCGTCTTGATAAGCAATGTGGCCGCCACTGATCGTCATGCGCGGCAGGCCGGTGACCTGCATGCCTTCAAAAACATTATAATCAATGGCCGAGTGCTGATGTTTGGCAGAGATCACTTTGGAGGCTTGCGGATCCCAGATCACCAGATCCGCATCAGAGCCTTCCAGAATGGCGCCCTTGCGCGGATAAATATTGAGAATTTTTGCGATATTGGTAGAGGTTACAGCCACAAATTCATTTTCAGTCAGGCGACCTGTGCGCACGCCTTGCGTCCATAACACTGGCAAGCGCTCTTCCAGACCGGCGGTACCGTTTGGAATTTTCGTGAAATTGCCGATACCATTGCGTTTTTGCTCGGTGGTAAACGCACAATGATCCGTTGCCACGCATTGCAGACTTCCGGCCGCCAGACCCGCCCACAGGCTGTCCTGATTGACCTTATCGCGAAACGGCGGTGACATGACCCGCCTTGCTGCATAATCCCAGTTTTTATTCTGATACTCACTGTCATCCAGTGTCAGATGCTGGATCAGCGGCTCACCATAAACCCGCATACCTTTTTGTCGGGCACGGCGGATAGCTTCATGGGCCTGCTCACAGGAAACATGTACCACATAAAGCGGTACACCGGCCTGATCAGCAATCATAATTGCACGGTTTGTAGCCTCGCCCTCTACCTCCGGCGGACGGGAATAGCTGTGCGCTTCGGGACCACTATTGCCTTTAGCCAGCAGGCTTTGCTGCAATTGCGCAACAATATCTCCGTTTTCTGCATGTACCAGCGGCATGGCGCCGGTTTCAGCACAGCGCTGGAATGAGGCGAACATCTCGTCATCATTGACCATTAATGCGCCTTTATAGGCCATGAAATGTTTGAAAGTATTGATGCCACGTGCCACCACTTCCGGCATTTCACGATAGCAGCGCTCGTTCCAGCCGGTAATCGCCATATGAAAGGAATAATCTGTACGGGCTTTTCCTGCTTTCTGAAACCAGATTTGCAGAGCTTCAAGCAGGTTACCTTCCGGCGAAGGCAGCACAAAATCCACTACCATTGTCGTGCCACCAGCCAGTGCGGCAGCGGTGCCACTGTCAAAATCATCCGCACTATGCGTTCCCATAAACGGCATTTCCAGATGCGTATGCGGGTCGATGCCGCCGGGCATGATCAGACAGCCTTGTGCGTCAATCACCGTATCGCCGGTGAGGTCTTTGCCGATTGTGGTGATCTTGCCGTCTTTAAGGATAATATCAGCATAATAGCTGCGGTCGGCGGTAATAATTTTTCCGCCTTTTATCAGTGTTGTCTTCGCTCCGTATGTTACCATTGTTCGTTTCCCCTTATGGTTTTTTTCGAACAGATGCAGTGATTTGAACGCGGATCAGTGTTAGGGAACGGCACGAAATTTCCGTGCCGTCTGTTTGTTCATTTATACAATACCCGCCGTTTCAAGGGCTGCATGCAGCAGCACATCTGCACCATTACTTGCCCATGTCTTGGTAATTTCTTCGGCCTCATTATGGCTCAGCCCATCAACGCAGGGGCACATAATCATGGCTGATGGTGCCACTTGATTAATCCAGCATGCATCATGCCCTGCGCCTGAAATAATGTTGCGATGCGAAAATCCGAGCCGTTCCGTGGCCTGACGAATAGCCGACAAACAGGTCTCATCAAAGCTGATCGGGTCAAAAGCACCGACTTCTTCAATCTCATAAGTGAGGCCGGATTTTTCACAAATCTCTTTTACCGACTCCAGTAATTCCTGCTCCATCACGGCAAGAACGGCTTTGTTAGGATGGCGGAAATCAACCACGAAAACGGCCTTGCCCGGAATGATATTGCGCGAGTTTGGGCTGATATTGGCAAAGCCTACTGCGCCCACGGCATCGGGTGCATGTGCCCATGCAATTTCATCTACGCGCTCGGTAATACGCGCCATACCAAGTCCCGCATTGACGCGCTTGCGCATCGGTGTTGAGCCGGTATGTGCCTCTTTGCCGGTGAGGGTAACCTGCAACCATTTCAAACCCTGACCATGAGTTACGATGCCGATATCAATATTTTCATCTTCAAGGATCGGGCCTTGCTCAATATGCAGTTCATAATAGGCTTTGATCTCGCGCTTTGCGGTCGGAACATCGCCCTCAAAACCGATCCGCTTCAGCTCTGTACCAACCGTTTTACCATCGGCATCGGTGCGTGATTTTGCCCATGCTTCATCATAAAGACCGGCAAAGACACCTGAAGCCAGCATCGCTGGCGCAAAACGCGCCCCTTCCTCATTGGTCCAGTTCACAACCTCGATCGGATGGCGGGTCTGAATGCCGAGATCATTGAGTGTGCGCACCACTTCCAGCCCGCCGAGCACACCCAGCACACCGTCATATTTGCCACCTGTCGGCTGCGTGTCCAGATGGCTGCCCAGCATTACCGGCGGCAAAGCCGGTTCCGTACCTTCGCGGCGGGCAAACATATTGCCCATCGTGTCAATGCTCATGCGCATACCGGCGGCATCGCACCATTTTTGAAACAGCAGCCTGCCGTCGCGATCTTCATCTGTGAGTGTCTGGCGGTTATTACCGGTTGAGATGCCGGGGCCGATTTTAGCCATCTCCATCAGACTGTCCCAGAGGCGGTCGGCATTGGTTTTGAGGTTGCTGTTCAGGTTTATATTCATCTTCGTTCCCGTATTCACTTTGTTATTCAATATGAAAGTTGTCTTGGTTATCTTAAGTGACAGAGCAACAGTGGCATAAGGCCTTGCGACTTAATACTGCAAAATTAGCCTTGATTGTTTAGCTGAAAAACCGTTGATTACTGCTCCGGTCTTTGGCGCAGAATTTGCTGTAAGAGAATATGTTTTTACCGGAACGCAGCCTTGGGGGAGAGAGATATGGCACGTAAACTGAACGGCGCGGTAAAAATATCCGCGGCAGAGCCATCCGTTTCCGCCAAAAGCAAACCAGCCCCCGCTGTTTCTGTGGATTGGCAGGCCGGTGATGATGCGCCGGAGGTGTTGTCGCGTATTCAGGAAACCAAACGCAGGCTCATACTTGAGGCGGCGCTTGATGTATTTTCTTCCTATGGGTTTCGCGGCTCCACAATCGATCAGATTGCCCTTAAAGCTGGTATGTCCAAGCCGAATATTCTGTATTATTTTCGTCGTAAGGAAGATATTTACGTAACCGTTTTGCAGCGCATGCTGGAGCAATGGCTGGCCTCGTTGCGCGCCCTTGATCCGGACGGTGATCCGCTGCAGGAACTGGCGGGCTATATCCGTACCAAGCTTGAGTTGGCTTTTCAGTATCCTGAAGCTTCGCGGTTGTTTGCCAATGAAATTTTGCAAGGTGCTCCGGCCATCGGCACATTTTTGCGCGAGGATATGCGCAGGCTTGTGGATGAAAAAGCCGCGATGATCGGTGGCTGGATGGCTGCGGGTAAGCTGGCGCAAAGCGACCCTCACCATCTGATTTTTAGTATCTGGGCAACTACGCAACATTATTCGGATTTTGAAACGCAGTTGCGCGCAGTCCTTGGTATTGGTTTTGATGCGCCGGATATGTGCGAAAAAACCATAAAATCTGTCAGCGCCATTTTGCTTGACGGTATCCGCCCGCGCTGAGCGGACAGGATAAGCACTACCAAGCCCGCTACCGGCGGTACTTTTGGCGCCAATAGCGGGATAAGTAGCGGGACCAGTATCGTTAATGTCAGCTCTGGTTATCATCGGCTGCATCGTCTCAACTTACTCCGCTTCTGCCGCCTGCTTGCGGGCGGAGAAGTTTTCTGCCATCGGATTATTGGGATGTGTTGTCCAATTGGCAAAATCAGGGCTGATCGGGCTTTTAGTGCGCGGATCAATGCCTGAAACCTGCTCCATTGTAATACAATCCTGAACCGGGCAAACGGTTACGCAGAGATTGCACCCCACACATTCCTCATCAATAACCTCAAAATGTCTGGCACCATCAACAATGGCCGTAATTGCCTGATGCGAAGTATCCTCGCAGGCAATATGGCAGCGTCCGCATTTAATGCAGGCATCCTGATCAATGCGCGCTTTGGTGGTATAATTGAGGTTGAGATGTTGCCAGTCGGTGACCTGCGGGGTGGCGCGACCGCGAAAATCGTCGAGCGTTTCATAGCCTTTGCTGTCCATCCAGTCTGAAAGCCCGTCAATCATCTCCTGCACAACTTTAAAACCATAGGTCATGGCAGCTGTGCATACCTGCACTGTGCCGCAGCCGAGCGAGATAAATTCAGCGGCATCACGCCATGTGGTAATACCGCCAATACCGGAAATCGGTAAGCCGCGGGTTTCCGCATCACGGGCAATTTCTGCCACCATATTCAGCGCAATCGGCTTAACTGCGGGGCCGCAATAGCCGCCATGGGAGCCGCGCCCGTCAATTGTGGGTTGCGGCGCAAAATTATCCAGATCAATCGAGACGATGGAATTGATGGTGTTGATCAAAGATACCGCATCTGTGCCTGCCAGCTTGGCTGCGCGTGCCGGCATCCGGATATCGCTGATATTGGGTGTGAGCTTGGTAATCACCGGCATCCGGCTATATTGCTTGCACCATTTGACCACCATGGCCACATATTCCGGTACCTGGCCCACGGCTGCCCCCATGCCGCGCTCGCTCATACCGTGCGGACAGCCAAAATTCAGCTCAATACCATCAGCGCCGGTATCTTCAACGCGCGGTAAAATGGCCTTCCATTCTTCTTCTTCGCAAGGCACCATGATTGAGGCAATCAGTGCACGGTCAGGCCAGCGCCGTTTAACCTCTTTCATCTCGCGCAGATTGATCTCCAAAGACCGGTCTGTGATCAGCTCAATATTATTGAAACCAAGCAATCGGCGGTCAGCGCCCCAGATTGCGCCATAACGTGGGCCGTTCACATTCACGACCGGCGGGCCTTCAGAGCCAAGGGTTTTCCAAACAACGCCGCCCCAGCCGGCTTTAAAAGCGCGTTCAACATTATAGGCTTTATCTGTTGGCGGCGCTGAAGCCAGCCAGAACGGATTAGGGGAGCGGATACCGAGGAAATTGGTGGACAGATCAGCCATATTAGTGATCCTTTGCCGGTGAAAACGGGGTTGTGGTGTGGGCTTCAGCCTGCGGAAAAAGGCTTGGCAGGTTTTGGCGATTGGCAGCAAGCACGGCCTCTGTGAAGCCGGATACCGCTTCAGGCAGCTGCATCAGCTGCTGGTGGATGGAATGCGCAGCGAGCTTGCCATCCTGTACTGAAGCAACGGTAAGATCTTCACCGCCGGCAATGCAATCACCGCCTGCCCAGATACCCTGCACACTGGTGCGTTTATCTGCATCTGTTTTGATGCGGCCTGCACTCATTTCAATGCCGCTGGCGCCCAGTCCCTGACCATCAAATTTTTGGCCGATTGCTTTGAAAATCTGGTCGGCCGGCAGTGTCAAAACTGCGCCTGTTGCCACAAGCCTGCCATCACGTTGCTCGGTTTGAGCCAGACGAATAGCGGTTGCCTGTCCATGTGCATTGACCACAATTTCCTGTGGTTGCAGACAATCGCGGATCACCACGCCCTCTGTTTGTGCCAGTTGCTGTTCATAAAGGCTGGCATTCATATGTTCCCGATCACGGCGATAGGCAAGTGTTACGGTTTCTGCACCCAGCCGTTTGATCTGAATGGCAATATCGATTGCCGTCATACCGCCGCCGATAACGACAATATTTTTCCCAACCTGAATGCGGGAAAGATCGGAGCTTTGACGCAGCTCTTCAATCGTGCGCACTGCATCCAATACATTAGGTGCATCTTCACCCGCTATGCCTAACGCATTGGTGCCGCCAAGGCCTAAGCCTAAAAATACGGCATCATAGCCTGAGCGCAGACTGTCGAGATGAATATCTTTGCCCAGCGCTTTGCCGGTTTCAATGCTGATGCCACCGATTTTCAGAATGAATTCCAGTTCGCGCGCGGCAAAGTTATCAACGCTTTTATAGGCGGCAATACCATATTCATTGAGGCCGCCACCTTTAGGGCGGGCTTCAAAAATTGTTACAGTATGACCGTTGCGTGCTAAAGCATGGGCGCAGGAAAGTCCGGCAGGGCCGGCGCCAATCACAGCAATGCTTTTGCCGGTCACTGGCGCACGGGTAAACGGATGAACACCGCTATCCATCAAAATATCTGTGGCATAACGCTGGAGTAGCCCGATGCGAACCGGCTTGCCTTCGGCCGCTTCACGCACGCAGGCCTCTTCACACAGAGTTTCTGTGGGGCAGACGCGGGCACACATGCCGCCGAGTATGTTTTCATTTAAGATCGTGCGGGCAGCACCTTGCGGATTATCACCGCTGATCTGGCGGATGAATTGCGGAATATCAATATGGGTGGGGCAGGCGGTCATACAGGGCGCATCATAGCAAAAATAACACCGGTCTGCCTCGACCAGAGCCTGATGGGGGCTCAGGGCCGGATGTAAATCCGAAAATACGTCCTGATAATTATCAAGCCGGTTTGGCCTGATATCCGGTGCCGCACTGCCGGATGCCTGACCACCCGGATCAGCGGCAGAGCCGGCTGCATTGCTGGTGGAAGAAATATCATTCATGCTCTCGTCACTCCCTCAGAAGAGTAACCGGAATGCAGCGCATAAAATGACAGGCGCAAACAAATCCGGCCATGCAATAGCCATCTCAGAACACACCAAAATGTGTTCCGCATTAATTCATTGCTGCATGATGGGGACGCGGCGCTGTTCCCGTTTATATACGCCGGTTCCGCTAAATATCGGGCTTGCACTCTTCGGCACATAGCCCGTTGTCTCCAGCATGACAGATTTTTGCTGAAGGTCAAATTTTTTATCAAATGGTCAAATATGAGAATTCAGGTCAGGATTATGTGGGGGGGTTATGTACTGAGCTTTGTCTTTCTGAGGGCATAAAAATACAACCACGCCGAAGTGTGAAATGTGTATTGTCTTGGTGCTGCGTATCTGTCGGGTCAGGCAATTAAACAGAGCTTTCCTGCACGGTTTTACAGGCGGCTTCACCTATATTGGCGAAGAAGCGGTCGGCAATTTTGCGCGCGGCATTGCCGAGTAATCTGGTGCCGAGCTGGGCGATTTTACCACCGGCATCACCATTGATCGTATAACGCAGAATGGTGATATCCGGGCTTTCTTCTATAAGCTCCACATCGGCGCTGCCAGCAGCAAAACCGGCAATCGAGCCCTGACCTTCACCGCTGATCGTGTAGGAAAAGGGCGGGTTGAGGTTGGAGAGGATCAGTAAACCGTGAAAGCGGATTTTGATAATACCGAGATTAACCTTTATAGCGGCCTGAATATCGGTATCTGACAGTCGTTCCAGTGTTTCGCAGCCCGGAATACAAGGTTTGAGCACGTCCACATCATTCATGGCATTCCACACAGCCTGGCGTGGCGCTGCTATCCGTTCTTCACCGGTCAGATCCATAGTCCATCCTTTAGCTTATACCGTATTTTCTGTCTTGCGATTATCTGGCGTTTGAGTGCAAAGTGTAGCCAGCGCTGTTACTTGTCAACGATACCGGTTTTGATCACAAGAAAACAACGATTGAATTTTGTTTTTATATATCATGCCCTTAAATCACTTCAAACCGGCGATATCCGAAGTGCTATAGAGACATGATCTTGGCAGGCAGTATAGTTGATTGGGAGCGGTACGTATGGCATGGAATGAAGCGGCAAGAGCGGCAGGTGTTGACGCATTGAAAGCGCATTGGGCAGATCTTGCGCAAACGCAGTCGATGCGAGAAGCCTTTGCACAGGATCCGCAGCGCTTCGCCCGTTTTTCTCTGAAATTTGACGATCTTTTACTGGATTGGTCAAAGTGTCGTATTGATGACACCACCATGACGCTGCTGCAAAATTTGGCCGCTGTCTGTGATGTGGAAGCACAGCGCGATGCCATGTTTGCCGGCGAGCCGATCAATACTACAGAAAACCGTGCGGTTTTGCATGTTGCACTGCGCGCCAATGCTGACGATGTGTTTATGACCGGCGGCGAAAATGTGGTGCCTGAGGTGCAAGATGTTCTGGGGCGGATGAGCACCTATAGTGAGGCGATCCGCTCGGGTGAACTGGGCGGGGCAACCGGCGCAACTATCACGGATGTGGTGAATATCGGTATTGGCGGTTCTGATTTGGGGCCGGTCATGGCCAATCTGGCGCTTACTCCGTATCATGACGGGCCGAATACGCATTTCGTATCTAATATTGACCCTTCCCATATTGCCGATACGCTTCGTGATCTCGATCCCGCTTCGACGCTGATTATTATTGCTTCTAAGACCTTCACCACAATTGAAACCATGACCAATGCGTTAGCAGCACGCCAGTGGCTGGCGGATGCTTTGGGAGAAGAGGCGGTGAGCACTCATTTTGTTGCCGTTTCGACAGCACTCGATAAAGTGGCTGCATTCGGTATTCAGCCTGAGCGCATTTTCGGCTTCTGGGATTGGGTCGGCGGCCGTTATTCGGTGTGGTCATCCATCGGCCTGCCGGTAATGCTGGCAATTGGCGCAGAAAAATTCCGCGAATTTCTGGCCGGTGCGCATGCCATGGATGAGCATTTTCGATCAGCACCTTTTGCACAAAACCTGCCGATAATGCTGGGTGTTATCGGATATTGGCACCGTGAAATCTGCGGTTTTAACAGCCGTGCTATTATTCCTTATGATCAGCATCTGGCACGGTTACCGGCATATTTGCAGCAGCTCGATATGGAATCCAACGGTAAAAGCGTGAAGCGTGACGGCTCACCCGTGACCGGAGTTACAGGGCCTGTGGTCTGGGGAGAGCCCGGCACCAATGGTCAGCATGCGTTTTTCCAGCTTTTGCATCAGGGAACCGACACAATACCGCTGGAATTTATGATTGCGGTGCATACCCACGAGCCAGAGCTTCTGGAGCAACATCAGATGCTGCTTGCCAATTGCTTTGCGCAGAGTGAGGCACTGATGAAAGGTCGCACATTAGCTGAAGCACAGGCACAGTTGCGCGCCCGTAAACTGCCTGAAGCGGATGTGCAGCGCATTGCGCCGCATCGTGTTTTTTCTGGTAATCGGCCATCTATTACCATTGTTCATGATAAGCTTACACCCTTTGCGCTGGGTCGTTTGATTGCGCTTTATGAGCATCGCGTCTTTGTTGAGGCGCAATTATTCGGCATTAATGCTTTTGACCAATGGGGTGTGGAGCTTGGCAAAGAGCTGGCTACAGAATTGCTGGATGTGGTGACGGGTAAACAAAGTGCTGACAATAAGGATGCTTCAACACGTGGCCTGATCGCGCATTTGCATCAGTCGGGGCCTGTGTAACTGGGTAGAATCCGAACATTTTTATTTTTATTGAACGGTGCAAAAAGCAAAAATAGCAGCAGGTTGAGTGGCTGGAAACACCACTACCTGTCTGCGATTATAAAGACTGGGCCTGAGCATATAAAGACTGGGCCTGAAATATAAAGACTGGGATGGACAATAATCATGAAGACTGAACGGATAGAGTTTGCTGGTGATGTGCCGGGTATTCATATTGATTTACGTGTGCTGCGCTTTGAGGGAAGTGATGCAGCAGCGCCCTCAGCCTATTTGCAGTCTTCTTTACATGGTGCAGAATTACCGGGACAGGCTGCATTGCATTTTCTGGTGCCGATGCTGCAAAAAGCTGCCAGTGAGGGACGCATCCGCGGTCAGATCACCATTGTTCCGCAAGCCAACCCTGTAGCTTCGAACCAGTGGCAGAGCCATCAGCACCTCGGTCGTTTCGAGTTTTTCTCCGGCGTTAACTTCAACCGCAACTTTCCTCTGCTCAAAGATTTTGACACCTCCGGTCTGCCAAAGCCTGATGCACCGGTTGCGATTGATAAACGTATTAAAGCGGCGCTTATCACACTGGCACTTGAGCACGAGATTGTGCTGGATCTGCATTGCGATGACGAGAGCGAAAACTATCTTTATGTGTTTGAAGATTATGCGCAGGATTTGCGCGATCTGGCGACGGCATTGCGCTCCACAGCTATTCTCGCTGGTGATTCAACTGTCAGTGCAGCTTTTGAAGAGGCATGTATCAATCCGGTTTTACATATGAAACCAGAGGAGCGCGATATGCGCCGCCGTGCCGTAACCACGGTTGAGTTTCGCGGATTGAATGATGTTGACCCTGCCACAGGGCTGAGTGATGCGGAAGGTCTCTACCGCTTCCTCGTGCATCGCGGTGTGGTTCATGATCCGGCGAGCACGCTTGGTGAGCCGTTCAGCGGCCCTGTGGCCACATTCTCGCATGTTGAGATGATCCGCGCGCCAAAGGGTGGCATGGTATTATATCATGTGAAACTGGGCGATCGTGTAAGCAAGGGCGATTTGCTGGCAACAATTGTAACGCTGCCGGGCGAAGTCAGCGGTGATATTGAACTGCGTGCACCGCAATCCGGACATGTGCTGACCCATCGCAGTCTGCGCTATTTGCGCCGTGGTGATGATGTGATGAAGCTGATCGGCGACAAACCGTCCGAGCAGGAAAAACCAGCCGGTTCACTGGAGGCATAATGTCTGGATCAAAACATACTATCCGCGCCATCCTGTTCGATAAAGACGGCACTTTAGTGGATTTCAACAAGACATGGTTTTCCATTGCTTACGAATTGGCTAAGCGCTCTGCCTCAGGTGATGCAATGCTGGCAAAAACCTTGCTGGATGCCGGCGGCTATGATTGGAAGGCTGAAAAATTTCGTGCCAATTCTACCATTGCTGCCGGTACGATTGAAGATATTGTAGCACTTTGGCATCCTCAGGATGATGCAGATCAGCACCGTACACGCGTGGCTGAATATGACACTTACGGGGTGGAAGAGGGCGCAAAACAGGCGGTGCCGGTAGAGATGCTGAGCCGGACATTGCAAACACTGAAAGATGCAGGTTTTGTGCTGGGCATTGCCACCAATGATTCTGAAGCCGGTGCGCGGGCAACGGCAGCAGCCCTTGGTATTAGTGATTTATTCTCAGGCTTTGTCGGCTATGATACGGCCGCCCGTGCCAAACCTTATGCTGACCCGCTACTGCATTTCGCTGCTTCAATTGGCGTGACAGCAGATCAGGTGGCAATGGTGGGTGATAATCCGCATGATATGGAATGTGCCAGAGCGGCCAATGCTGGGCTGGCCGTTGGTGTTTTAACCGGCAATAGTCCGCGTGATGTGCTGGAGCCGCTCGCTGATGTGGTTCTGCATTCTATTGCGGATTTGCCGGACTATTTTGCCCGTAATTAAGTCATTATCTATCAAAAACGCCAGTGCTTAAGATAAAACACCGGCGTTTTTTATTTATGTGCAGCTGTTCTGGTACAGATTTAACGCAGTTCGCGGCGCAAAATTTTTCCGACATTGCTTTTAGGCAGGCTGTCGCGAAACTCGATCATGCGCGGGCGTTTATAATTTGTCAGTCGCTCCGCACAGAAGGCTTTCAGCGCTTCTTCTGTCAGCTCCGGATCACGCCGCACCACATAGAGTTTGACCACTTCGCCCGAATGTTCATTGGCAATACCAATGGCTGCGGATTCCAGAACGCCCGGATGCTCAGCTGCCACTTCTTCAATTTCATTCGGATAAACATTGAAGCCGGAAACGAGGATCATATCTTTTTTGCGGTCAACAATCTTGGTGAAACCAGCTTCATTCATAAAGCCCATATCGCCGGTGCGGAAAAAACCGTCCGCGAAAATTGATTTAGCGGTTTCATCAGGTCGGTTCCAATAGCCACTCATAACCTGCGGGCCGCGCACACAAATTTCACCAACGTCACCCAGTGGCACATCATTGCCGTCATCATCACGAATGGCAACATCTGAACTCGGCACCGGCAGGCCAATTGTGCCGGAAAACTGGGTTGCATTCAGCACATTTGCTGTTGCCACCGGAGAAGTTTCAGACAGGCCATAGCCTTCAGTAATCAGGCAGCCCGTCAGCTTTTCCCAATTTTCAGCAACAGGACGCTGAACAGCCATACCACCACCAAGGGTGAGGATCAGTGGTTTGAAATCCAGCTTACGGAAATCTGCATTTTCCATCAGTGCATTAAACAGGGTATTGAGACCCGGAAAAATGTGGAACGGTTTTTTAGCAAGTTCTTTGACAAAACCCGAAATATCCCGCGGATTAGGAATAAGCAGATTGCGCGCACCTTGCTCAATGCCCATCATCGCATTCACCGTCAGGGCAAAAATGTGATAAAGAGGTAGAGCGCAGACATAATTGATTGTTTCAGGGCGCCCTTTATTTTCAAAAGCTACATCGAGCCAAAGCCGCATCTGATCAACATTGGCAATAATATTGCTCTGAACCAGCATTGCACCTTTGGAAACACCGGTGGTGCCGCCGGTATATTGCAGAAATGCGAGATCCTCCGGTGCAATTGTTACCGGATGAAGGTTTTGTTTCGCGCCGTCAGCCAATGCTGATTTAAAACTGTTATGCGCCGGAATATTCCATGCCGGTACCATCTTCTTCACATGGCGTACCACGAAATTGATCAGTGTACCTTTCAACCCGTGCATGTCACCCATAGCGGCAACAACCACGTGCTTGATTTGTGAGGCAGGCAATACTTTTTCCAGCGTATGGGTAAAGTTTTCGAGAATTATAATGGCTTTGGCACCTGAATCATTCAGCTGATGCTCAAGCTCGCGCGGCGTATAAAGCGGGTTTACGTTTACGACCACCATGCCGGCGCGCAAAATTGCTGCAATCGCCACCGGATATTGCAGCACATTGGGCATCATAACTGCAACGCGATCACCTTTAACCAGACCGCGTGATTGTAGCCATGCGGCTAATGCCGTTGATTTTTCACCCAGATCTTTATAGCTCAGCTCTTTATCCATGCAGACAAAAGCCGTGCGATCGGCATATTTTTTGCACGCAGTCTGGATAAGGTCGGAAATCGATTGATAGGGGGAGGGCTCAAGTGTATGTGCCACCCCGTTCGGATAACTTGCCAGCCATGGCTTGGCGTCGTATGGGCTGGTCTTCTTAGCAGGTGCTGTGGCTGGCACTGGTGCTGAATCTGATGAAGATACTTGTGCCTTAGCAGTTGTTTTATTCTTGGTTGCGGAAACCGGCGTTTTCGCGGTCTCTGCACTCGCAGGCTTTGCCACTGTTGTCTTGGTTTTACTGGCTGCAGCTTTAGCTTTTGGCGCCGCAGGTTTCTTAGTGTCAATAGTTTTAGCTGTTTGCGTATCAGCAGGCTTTTTACCAGGGGCTGGTTTTTTATCTTTTACAGCTTGTGCGGCCGGCTTTGTCTTCGCCGGCTCTGCCTGCTTAGTTGCAGGTTTGGTTTGTTTAACCGTTACAGCCGGTTTTGCAGCAGAGCTTTTGGCCTCCGCCGTTTTTAAAGCTGCAGCTGTTGGTTCGGTTGCAGCAGAAGTGCGTTTAACACGGGATTTTTTTTCACCGGATGTATCTGTTTTCACTGCGGCGCTGTTTTTTGCACCGGATTTGACATTCTCATCGCTCGAACGTGCCATTCTGCCTCCCAGAATTACTGTTTTACCGGCATAAACCCGCGAAAATTATCAACACTTCCAGCTCTCCTCATTCAAACCGGATTGCTCATAACTTAACCGAGATTATGCTGAGATCAATATCTACTTATAAAATTGCCATTGACGTAAACGTAAATTTCTTATGATGCAATATACTCAGCTGATTATCACAGTCAAATGGCTTCAGCTACAAGAGCGTGTATCAAGTCAATAAACTGTCTGAGCGGATGATTATACATGCTTGCCAGCATGATTGAAAATATCAAAAAACGGGCATAATGCGTTCAGCATTTATGCCCGTTATTTTGTATCTGATATGCTTAAATTGATAAGCTAAAAGCCTGTCAGCTGAGTACGGCCACCAGACCGGTCGCTATTGCCCAGACAATAAATGCTGCAGGCACTGCGAGAGCAGCCAGAAAAATACCTAAGAAAACATAGGCAGCTTCATCTGTCGTGTTTCTGGTTCGGTCGGCTGGCTTTTGCCATTGAGCGGGTACACCATCAAACATTACTTATCTCCTCCGCAGTTTCCCTGATAGAGATTATGATATCAATGTTAAATACTGCAATACTAAATATAAAAGATTTTAATTTTAATAAAATAGTGATATTTGATTTGTCTATTGTACTTCTTATTATTTTTTATAGGTATAAATTGATTTTTATTTGAAATTTTGCCCCGTTAAGTATTTGATATTTATTTATTTTACTTTTATACTGTTTTAACGATAGTATCGGTAGTTACAATATTTATTGAAATTACCGACAAAACCGCATGTGTTGTATGTTTTGTCCGGCGGGAAATTGATCACTATACAGTGCTGTTTTTAGGTGATGACTCAATTTGAGTCGCGATTTTCGCCATATCTAAGATAGCCTGCAGGCTGAATGGCTATGCAGTTTTGACATCTGATTTATCTGCCTTGCAATGCTGCATGCCAGTTATGCATTATTGTATGTTGTGGGTTTTTTAGCTTGCCGTTATAAGCACATCTATCGGGTTCGTTCTCCTCCTCCCAATTGAGCCCGATGACGGAATACGGCACTCCTCCTCCCAGCCGTATCTCCATGATCAGGCCGCGCACCCTCCCTCCCAGCGCGGCCTTTTTCTTTTTTATCTTTTATAAAATCAGCGACCAATTTGACGCTTACGTCATTTGCAAAGCACAATCCTTTAATCGGGAGCCGGTTTTGTGACATAAATTTGCGTATTAAAAAGATATAAAGTGGTCACAGCGATTTTGATTAAGGCTGATATGCTTTATTATCGTGAGCTTATTTCCCGATAAAAGACTTCTCCCATAAAGGATTTTAATGTGACGCAGCGCGATAACTCTGTTTTCTTACGCTCCTATGCCGGTTTCTTGTTTGATATGGACGGTACATTGGTCAATTCTATTCCGGTGGTGGAGCGGATTTGGCTGGAATGGGCAGCAGAGCAAGGGCTCGACGGGCAAGAACTGCTGAAAAAGGTGCATGGCATTCGCGTTGTTGATATTGTTAAGATGCTCAATATGCCTCACCTTGATCCTGAAACGGTGTCTGCTACTTTTTTGGCCGAAGAAATGCGGGATTTTGCCGGTATCCGTGCGATTGCCGGTGCCAAAGAGTTTATTGCCAGCCTGCCTGCCGATCGCTGGACGATTGTAACCTCAGCGCCTCGTGAGCTTGCCGAAGCCCGCCTTGAAGCGGCAGGCCTGCCGGTTCCTGAAACCATTGTTACTGCTGAAGATGTGATGGCGGGTAAACCTGATCCGTCAGGCTATCAGCTCGGGGCGCAACGTCTTGGCTTTGATGCTGCCGATTGTCTGGTTTTTGAAGATGCACCAGCTGGTATTGCTGCAGGCAAAGCAGCACACGCCGATGTTGTGATGATCAGTGAAACCCATAGCCATGTAATCACTGGCGGTAATGTCGATTTTCGCGACTTTATCCATTTAGGTATTATGCAGGATGCTGACGGCCGCCTGCGCTTAAGTGTTTAACAGGCTGAAAAAACTGCAGCGCCTGCTCTGCAATAGGGGCAGGCGTTTTATATATGCTGCCGATAGGCCTGAATAATCTGCGCAAGTATTGCTGTTGCGATTTCTGCCGGTTCTTGCGCTGCGATTGCCAGCCCGATCGGGGCGTGAATACGGGCGCTGCTTTGTGCATCCATGCCTGCTATTGCCAGCCGCTCCAGCCTTTTGGCATGCGTTTTACGGCTGCCCAGCGCTCCGACATAAAAGCACTGATTCTTAAGTCCGGCTATAATTGCCGGATCATCCAGATGCGGAATGTGGCTGAGGGCAACAATCGCCGTAAATCTATCGGGGCTTTTTGCCTGGAAGAAGTCTTCAGGCCATTGCACGATGAGATCAGTCAGCGGAAAGCGCTCTGACGTTGCAAAGCCGCTGCGCGGGTCAATGATTGTCAGCGCATAACCGGCAATTGCGGCCATTTGCGCCAATGCTTGGGTAATATGTACCGCTCCGGTTACCAGAATATGCGGTCGTGGACGGTAGGTTTGTATAAACCCGTTTTCATCGAGCAGAGTGATTTTAGCGCTTTGCGGCGGTGTAATTAATGTGACAGCACCGGTCAACAGATCAGTATGGCTGGTCAGCTCGTACCTCTCAGCCTGCGCTGTAATGATCTGTGAAATTTGTGTATGCAGCGCCTGATCATAAGGGGTTATCAGTATGCGGATGGTGCCGCCGCAGGAGAGACCGGATTGCCATGCGGTTTCATCGCTGACCCCGAAAGATAAATCACATGTTTTACCGGAGGCGATAACATCTTTTGCCTGCGCTAAAACCTCAGCCTCAATGCAGCCGCCGGAAACCGAGCCGGCAAAATTGCCCTGATCGTCGCAGATTAAGTGGCTGCCGGCAGGGCGCGGTGCCGATCCCCACACGGAAAGAACGGTAACCAGAGCCAGTTTTCTGCCCTGTTCAAACCAGTTAACGGCAATCCGCAGCGGATCAGTGGTCTGCGCTATGGTGCTCATCATCTTTCGCCTTTATTTATCGCGCATAATTTCGCGGCGCAGCACAATGCTGGTTGTCAGATCATCAACATTTTCAATTTCAGCAATCTGGTTGCGGATTTCATTTAATGCGTTGATCGATGAAACTTCAACCTCAACCACCAGATCAAGCTGGCCGCTGACCGAGGAGACTTTGCGCACGGCAGGAAATCCCGCCAAAATATCCAGAATGGAAATGCTCGGTGTGCGTTTGAGTGTCACCATTAAAAATGCTTGTAAAGCAGCATCATCAAGCAGACCAATATCGGCACGATAACCGCGGATTGTGCCGCTTTTTTCAAGGCGCGTGACCCGCTCGCTGGTGGCGCTACGGGACAACCCGACACGACCAGCCAGTGTCTTCATTGGAATGCGGGCTTCCTGCGACAGGATGGTGAGGATTTTCTGATCGGTTGCGTCAATATCCTGCATAATGTCCTCGTCGAAAGTTGCCGGCAAAGTGACGGCTACATGAAACAAAGTGCCTGTGCAACCGGCACTTTGTCTGATGCGCAGAGTTTTCTGCCGTGTCACTCTGCCTTATTCTTATAAAACCTGTTGTTGCATGCGTAAGCAACTGAAACGGAACCATGATGCTCGACACCGCACCGCAATTTTCACTGTCAGACGCCGCTTCCCTTTTACACACCCATTACGGGCTGTCCGGTGATCTATCGCCGCTGAACAGTGAGCGTGATCAGAATTTTAAGGTCGTTACCGCTGAAGGTAAAACCTATATTCTGAAGATCGTTAATGCATCCGAGCCGGTGGTTGAAAGCCGGTTTCAAACCGCTTTGCTCAATCATATCCGCGACAATGCCGGTGACCTTCCGGTGCCGCATATTGTGCCGACACTGAAGGGCGAAAGCCTGGCTGATACGCTTTCGGCAAGCGGTGATGTACATAATATCCGTCTGGTTGTTTGGGTTCCGGGTTTACCACTGGCGCAATCCAGCCGTTCATTGCCGGCATTGGAAGCGCTGGGGGAGCTGCTGGGGCAGTTCGATGCGGCGCTTCAGGGCTTTATGCATGCGGGAGCTTTACGGGATCTGGATTGGGATATCACCAAGGCTGGCCGTTCTGCGCAACGTTTGCACTTCATCAAGGATGTGGCCAACCGCGCTCTGCTTGAGCGCTTTCTGACCCGCTTTGAACGTGATGTGGCGCCAAAGCTTAAATTGCTGCGCTCAGGTGTTATTCATAATGATGCCAATGACTGGAATGTGTTGGTTGATGCCGGTAATCACGACCATATTGCCGGTCTGATTGATTTTGGTGATGCACTCTATACCCCTGTCATTGCAGAGGTTGCTATTGCCGCCGCTTATGCAGGGCTGGATCATGAGGCGCCGATCAGCGCGGCCGCTGCCATTGCCCGCGGTTTTCATAAGCATTATCCGCTGCGTGAAGACGAGGTGAACCTGTTGTTTGATCTGATCGCAATGCGTCTCGTCACATCGGTTACAATGTCAGCCTCGCGTCATGCCGAGGCCGAAGACAATCCTTATCTGGCGATCAGCGAAAAACCGGCATGGGATTATTTGCGTAAACTCGACCGGATGGAGCCGCTATTTGCCACCGCTATTTTGCGTAAGGCTTGCGGATTTGAAGCCGTGGCCGGCGCGCAATCGACAGTTGAATGGTTGAAGGCCAACCGCAGCAAACTGCTGCCTGTGCTGGAAAAACCGGTTTCGACCTATCCGGCAGAGCTGGTGCCTTATGGTGATCCGACCAATCCGATGACTATCAAATCGGCTGAAGAACAGCCGCTGATTGCGCAAAAAATGTGGGAAGACCATTGCGCTGTCACCGGATCTGAAGTTGGTATCGGCCCTTGGGGCGAGGAGCGCATTGTTTATACCGGTGCGATGTTTGAATCCAAGCTGGTGCAGGATACGCGCCGTACCTATCATCTCGGGCTCGATCTGTTTATGGCCGCTGGCACCAAGCTTTATACACCGCTGGATGCGATTGTGCGCAGCGTGGATATTGAGCAGGATCCGCTCGGTTACGGCTGTTTGATTACGCTGGAGCATCGTCCTCAAGGGTGCGCGCCCTTCACCTCACTCTGGGGCCATATGGCGCATGAAGCAAGCCAGCGTTTGAAAGCCGGTGATGTTTTGAAGGCCGGTGACCTTATTGCTGAAATGGGCAATGAAATTGAAAACGGACATTGGGCACCGCATTTGCATTTGCAGCTTTGCACCGATACACGCCTGACATCGACAGATATTATCGGCGTTGGTGAAGAGGCCTATCTGGATGTCTGGGCAGAACTGTTTCCCGATGCCCGCCACTTTGCCGGTATGAAAGATGAGTTTTACATCCAGACAGGCCGCAGCAAAGACGAGATTGTGGCGCTGCGCCGCGAATTGCTACTGCCAAATCTGTCGATTTCTTATGACGATCCGGTTAAGTTTGTGCGTGGTGAGGGCGTGTGGCTGATCGATCATAAAGGCCGCGCCTATCTCGATTGTTTCAACAATGTCTGCCATATCGGCCATGCCCATCCGGCGGTTGTGGAGGCAATGGCCAAACAGGCAGGCACGCTCAACACCAATACCCGATACTTACATGATAATATTGTAGCCTATGCGGAACGGCTGACAGCAACGCTTCCGGATAATCTTACCATTGCCGGATTTATGAATAGCGGATCGGAAGCCAATAGTCTGGCTTTGCGGATGATGCGTGTGCACACAGGGCGTGAAAATGCGGTTGTGCTTGATTGGGCTTATCATGGCACCACACAGGAGCTGATTGATATCAGCCCGTATAAATTTAATCGCAAGGGTGGCAAGGGTGCGAAGCCGCATGTCTATGTGGCCAAAGTTCCGGACAGCTACCGCGCACCGAGTGACTGGGATTTGGCAGATCACGCCAAGCTTTATGCGCAAAGTGTGGCCGAGCAGATCGCGCTGATGCAGGCCAAAGGCGAGCAGCCGGGCTTCTTCATCGCAGAATCTATTCCGAGTGTGGCCGGTCAGGTCTTTATGCCTGATGGTTATCTGAAAGAAGTTTATCAGCTGATCCGCGATGCCGGTGGTATTTGTATTGCTGATGAAGTGCAGGTTGGCTTTGGCCGTGTGGGTAGCCATTGGTGGGCATTTGAAACGCAGGATGTAACACCGGATATCGTGACAATGGGCAAGCCGATCGGTGACGGCCACCCGATGGCGGCGATGGTAACAACCCGTGAGATCGCCGACCGCTTCAACAATGGTATGGAATATTTTAACACATTTGGCGGCAATCCGGTGTCTTGTGCCGTTGGCCTTGCAGTGCTTGATGTGATCGAGGGGCAGGATCTGCGCAGTAATGCGCTGACAATCGGCTATTATCTGATGGATGCATTCCGTGAAATGCAAACACGCTATGAAGTGATTGGCGATATTCGCGGTCTCGGACTGTTTTTGGGCATTGAGCTGGTGACCAATCGTGACACTAAGGCACCTGCAACGCAGATCGCGCGCGATGTGTGTAATGCAGCGCGTCGTCGCGGCATTTTGATGGGCACCGAAGGTCCGTTTGATAATGTGCTGAAAATGCGGCCGCCGATGATCTTCAGCAAAGCCAATGCCGATCATCTGATTGGCATTCTGGATGAAGCTTTTGCTGAAGCTAGAGCATTTCGTAGTCCAATGGAATCATTGGGCGGCCACGATAATACGTAAAAACAATAACTTAGAGCGAATTACATGATCCAATTTAAACGTAAACCGCTCTAGAGCGGGTAACATTCAGGGTGGATCGTAGCGCTTGCTCTAGATTTTAGAGTTTTCGCATTGTCATACCTATCAAGTTGATTCAACATGATAGTGAAATGCTCTAGCAAAGCCTGAAATTAAAATAAGCGCCGGTGTGGATGCGAGTGTGGATTCCTGTGTGGATCACGCCGGCGCTTATTTATTATAATGTATTTACTGAACGGCTTTGGAGTGGATAAAAGCGATTAGATTGCTGATATCTTCAGGCTTTTTCAAACCGGCAAAAGCCATTTTGTTGCCAGGCATAAAAGCCTTCGGCGCTGTGAGATAAGCAGTGAGGGTAGCCTCATCCCAGATCATGCCATCTTCACCGGCTTTAGTCATAGCTGGCGAATATTTGAAACCTTCAACACTTGCGGTTTTACGATCCATAATATTGACCAGATGCGGGCCGACACGGTTTTTCGCTTCTTCAATTGTGTGACATGCCATGCATTTAGCAAAGACTTTTTTGCCTTTATCTGCATCGCCATCAGCAAGAGCAGGCTGCGCTAACATCAGACCGGACAAGCCGGAAAGGAATGAAAAAGCAATAAGGTTTTTTACTGACATGCGCATGATGATACCTTGTATAAATATAGTGTGATTAAAGAATTGATGTACATTTTAAATTAAATTTGTCTCAATAATGTGGGAGTTAGCGTCACTGCGACAAATATATACAGGTTAAAAAGTTTGAGGCGTTGCAAAATATTACTTATATCGACCACCGCGCTGCAGCACCTCTATTTTATAGCCGTCCGGATCGGTCATGAAGAAAAAGCGGCCAACAGCAATTCCGTCCGGTTTGAAATCAATCAATTTACCCGGATTGAGGCCGGCTTCGGTTATACGCGCATATTCGGCATCAAGGTCGGTTACTGAAACTGCTAAATGGCCATAGCCATCGCCGATATTATAAGGCTCTGTGCGGCCTTTATTGATGGTCAGTTCCAATTCAAATTCGCTCTCGCTATTGCTCAGATAAACCAGCGTGAAACTTTCAAAGTCAAGACGCTCAGCGATCTCCAACCCGAAAGCGCTGTTATAAAAAGCAAGTGAACGTGTTTCATCAAGCACGCGGATCATAGAGTGGATATTTTTAGCCATTGGAACACCAATCTTTGGAGTGCAGAATATTATTCATTCAACATATTATATATTTTATATAGCTCTGTGAAAGCTGCATGATCAAACATGCATGACTTCATGCTAAGGCGTGGCAAAGTTACCACCTGCAGATGATTGGAAATAAAGATTAAAAACGCTATGACATCCTGACTTGCCGGCTTTTTTTGAAAACGGGTTTACCAGTTGGTTGAGACCGGTTGATGTGGAAATGCGGATAAATTTGGTCAGGCTCTGGCCAGGGTTCGGGAGAAACGTGCGTGATACCATTCCTGCAGGCTGAAGCCACAGCGCAACCGGAGGTGCTGGATTTTTACGATGCCTTGCGGCTGAGCAGTTTTAGCGGCGATATCGAGTTTTCAGCAGCCACCACCACTGTATTTTCTACCGATAATTCGATCTATCAGGTGCAGCCGCAGGGCGTAATATTTCCGCGCGGGATTGAAGATCTGCAAAGCATTACGCAGCTGTTGTTTCAACCGCAATTCCGTCATTTGAAAATGGCGATGCGCGGCGGCGGCACCGGTACCAATGGCCAGTCACTGACCGATGGACTTGTGGTTGATACGTCGCGTTATATGAACCGCATTTTATCGATCGATCCGGAAAAGCGCACGGCGCGTGTGCAGAGTGGCGTAGTAAAAGACCAGCTCAATAAAGCGCTGAAACCACATGGTTTGTTTTTTGCGCCAGAATTATCGACGTCCAATCGCGCAACTATCGGCGGTATGATCAATACCGATGCCTGCGGGCAGGGCTCATGCCTGTATGGCAAAACCTCAAATCACGTGTTGGCTTTGCGCGCGGTTTTGATGGATGGCAGCGAGCTTAACACCCGCCCTGTTTCGGCCTATGAAATGCAGGTCTTGCAACAGGATGATAATCGCAGTGGTAGCATTTACCGGCTGGTCGATGAGATCGAACGTGATAACCGTGACCTGATTGACAAGACCTTTCCCAAACTTAACCGCTTTCTCACCGGTTATGATCTGGCGCATTTGCGCGAGGCGGATGGCGGCCTCAACCTTAATGCACTGCTATGCGGTGCCGAGGGCACGCTGGCATTGATTGCTGAGGCCGAGCTGAACCTGCTACCGATCCCGCGTTTTGCTGCACTGATCAATATTCGCTATGATGATTTCAACACCGCTTTACGTGATGCCCGTTTTCTGACCGGATTGCAGGTGGCATCGGTTGAAACCATTGACGCTAAAGTGCTGTCCCTGGCGCGCGGCGATATTATCTGGAACGGTATCGCTGCTTATTTCCCTTCCGAAGAGGGCAAGCGCACCGATGGTATTAATATTGTTGAAGTGCTGGCTGATAATGCTGCTGAATTGCGCGAAAAAATTAGCTTTGTTTGCGGATCACTTGAAAAATCGCCGCTTGGCGGGCGTCATGGTTTTACCACCACTGAACAACACGCCGATATTGAAGCAATCTGGACAATGCGCAAACGCGCGGTCGGGCTGCTTGGCAATGTTGAAGGGCCACGCCGACCGGTTGCCTTTGTTGAAGATACTGCGGTACCACCTGAAAATCTGGCAGATTATATTGTCGAGTTCAGAGCGCTGCTTGATAGCGAAGGCTTGGATTACGGCATGTTCGGCCATGTCGATGCCGGTGTACTGCATGTGCGCCCGGCGCTGGATTTGTCAGATCCGGCACAGGAGCCTATGGTCCGCCGTATCTCAGATGCAGTGGTGGCGCTCACGCTTAAATATGGCGGTGTGCTGTGGGGTGAGCATGGTAAGGGCGTGCGCTCGGAATATGTGCCTGCATTTTTTGGCGCGCTTTATCCGCAATTGCAGCGCATTAAAGCGGCTTTCGACCCGTATAATCAGTTGAATGCCGGTAAAATTGCCACGCCGGATGCTGAAGCACTGACCAAGATTGATGAGTTGGAATTGCGCGGTCAGAAAGACCGTATCATCGCCGCCGATATCCGTAATTCCTATGATAATGCCCCTTATTGCAACGGCAATGGCGCGTGTTTTGATTTTAATACTGATTCCGCAATGTGTCCGTCTTTCAAAGGCAGTGGTGATCGGCGCTATTCTCCGAAAGGCCGTGCTTCGCTGATCCGCGAATGGCTGCGTTTGCTGGCTGAAAATGGCGTTGATCCGCGTCAGTCAGCGAAGAACCTGCGTGAAAAAGCCCCGTGGAACGGTTTGTTTGCGCGGGTACGCAATAGCTTAGGGACTAAAAATAGCGATGACTTTTCGCATCAGGTGCGTGAAGCCATGGATACATGTCTGGCGTGCAAGGCTTGCGCGGGGCAATGTCCGGTTAAGGTCAATGTTCCGGCATTCCGCTCCAAATTTCTGGAATTATATTACAGTCGCTATCTGCGTCCGCTGAAAGATCCGCTGATTGCGTCAATCGAGCATATGATGCCGCTGGTTGCCAGAACCGGTAAGCTCTACAATGCGATGATGAAGAGCGGTGTTGGGCGCTGGGGCATGAAACAGGTCGGGCTGACCGCTTTGCCGTCTTTAAGTGATGTGTCACTGTCAAAAGAACTGCAGCGCCGTAATATTATGATGGCTGACCCTGCGCAATTGCAAAACTTAACGGAGGCACAAAAAGTCAAAGCCGTTATTCTGGTACAGGATAGTTTTACCACATTTTTTGATACGCAATTGCTGCTGGATGTGATTGATCTGCTGCGTATCCTTGGTTTCACGCCTTATCTTGCGGCTTTGAAGCCCAATGGTAAAGCGCAGCATGTGCATGGCTATATGAAGTCATTTACCCAAACGGCGCGCACTACCAGCCAATATCTCAATAGTCTTGCAAAGAGCAATGTGCCACTGATTGGCCTTGATCCGTCGATGACACTTACCTATCGCAGCGAATATAAATCGGCATTGCCAAATGAGGCTGTGCCGGATGTTTTGCTGCCGCAAGAGTGGCTGGCGCAACAGCTCGGCCAGATCGCACCGTTTCATACACAGCCTTCGGCGCTGAATTATATGCTGCTGCCCCATTGCACTGAAAAAACCAATGCCAGCCCGAGCATTGCGGCATGGCATGCCATTTTCAAGCATTTTGGTGTGAGCATGATTATCGGGGAGAGCGGGTGTTGCGGTATGGCTGGTACCTTTGGCCATGAATTGCGCAACCGTGATTTGTCAGAGAGCATTTATGATCTGAGCTGGCGGCAGAAAATGCAAACGCATGGCCGTGAGCAGATTGTGATGGCCACAGGCTTCTCATGCCGTTCACAGGTCGAGATCATGGAGAAAACCCATATTCACCACCCGCTACAGGTTTTGAAGCAATTGCTGACAGCTGCCTGATTGCAGCATTGACCTGTGAAAAAAAGCGCCGGTATAACCGGCGCTTGTTGTTTTATTTCTCAGCTAACCATTCTTTGATCCGGTCCGGATTGTCGGTAATATATTTATCGACAGCCTTATCATAAGAGGTTTCCTGCGCTTCAAACATCGCTGTTTCAAGGTCTGCCAGCGGGATATTCATTTTTTCAAGCAGCGAGGCAACTTTTGGGTTGTCTTCCTTGAAGCCCTTACGGGCAAGAGCATTTACGTGCTCTGCTGCACCCAATGCGCCCTTAGGGTCTTCAAGATAACGCAGCTTGTATTTGCCGAACATCCAATGCGGGCTCCATGCCGTTGCCACAAACCAGCCGTCAGAGCGGCTTGCGCGGTCAACGGTTGTGAGCATGGCGGCTTCACTGGAGATCAGCAATTTATAATCCAGCGCGTAAGCTTTAACCGCTTCTTCTGAAAGTCTGGTCAGGCCGGCACCCGGATCAATTCCTTGAATTTGTCCTTTAAGCTTTTCCTGAATGTCAGGCTTTTTCAAATCTTCAATAGATTTGATATCGCTCTCAGGAATGGTGGTTGGTACCACCCAGCCAAGTTTTGCGCCTTCATAAAGCGGGCCTAGATCTTCCACTTTACCTTCAACGCGCTTGTAGTAATCCGCATGGGTCTGTGGCAACCAGGCCATCATCATGGCGTCAAGATCGCCACGGCTGACACCTTGATAAAGTGGTGCAACATCGGTTTGCACCAGTTCCACTTTTTGTCCCAGATTATCCTGAATGAGCTTGGCTGCGAGCTTGGTTACAAACTCAGCATCAGACCAAGGTGCCCAACCCAATTTTACGGTCTTGGTGTCACTTGCAGCCAAGGCTGAAGTTACCATGGTTCCCGCCAGCAATGCTGCCAGACTTAGACGTGTCAGTTTCCCGAACATATCTTCTCCTTTGAGGTTTGGTAGATTGGATGCGTTACGCTTCTTGTTTTTGAAGCGGCGCTGTGTTGTTGGTGTTTGCTTCCGGCTGTTTTTTATTGGCGGTGAAAAAGCCAAACAGGTTCGGACGTGCCTTGCCAAAGCTCTGGGTAAGGCGGTCGAGAATAACGGCCAGAATAACCACGGCCAGACCACCTTCAAAACCGGTGCCGACATCAAGGCGCTGAATACCTGTAAGCACAGTATTGCCAAGGCCGCCGGCGCCAATCATCGAGGCAATAACCACCATAGAAAGCGACAACATAATGGTCTGGTTAATACCGGTCATAATCGAGGGCAGGGCATTTGGCAGCTGAACTTTGAACAGCAATTGCTTGGCCGTACAACCAAAGGCCAGACCCGCTTCAACAAACTCTTCATGCACCTGTCTGATGCCCAGATTGGTCAGGCGAACAACCGGAGGCATAGCGAAAATCACCGTAGCAATCGTACCCGGAACCGCGCCAAGGCCGAAAAACATTGCCGCGGGTATGAGGTAAACGAAGGCAGGCATTGTTTGCATCAGATCAAGCGCAGGGCGGATCAGTGAGGCCAGTGTTTCATTACGAGCCATGGCAATGCCGAGGGGAATACCAATGACAATGGCAATAATCGTAGCGGCCAGAACCAGCGACAGGCTTTCCATTGTGCCATTCCACAGCCCCATATGATTGACGAGCGCCAAAGCGAGAGCTGTAAAAATTGCAAATTTCCAGCCAACGCGCCAAAGCGACAGCAAGGTTAAAATGGCGATGCCGAGGAGTGTCGGTATGGCAAGCAGGCCACCCTGAATGCCACCGGTAACAAAGCCGATAATCGCCGCAATCATGTCGAGCGCCGGGGTGAAATTATCAAGAATGTAATTGACGACGATATCGGCGCCATTACCAATACTAAAATTCATATCCATATTTATCCGTCCGTTTCAGCTCAACCGGCGCGGTCGAGTGTTTCCAGAAGTGCCGACTTGGAAATAGCGCCGACATATCGGTTTTTTTCATCGACAACCGGAACCGGCCAGCGGCTTTCAGCAACGCGACCAAGCACGCCTGAAAGTGGCTCACTTGCCAAAATTGGAACGATGTCGCTCAAAAATGCTTCCCGATATGGGTGCGGCGACTTATTTTTAACTTTTTCAATCAGCGAATCCTGACTGATCATGCCGTGATAGGTGCGGTCGCGGCCGACAATAATAGCTGTTGAGCGATCGGATTTCTCCATTTGCTCAAGGGCCGACGCGGCCGAAACGCCTTGGCGGTCAATAATTGTCAGGATGTTTCTGCGTGCGACATCGCCTGCTGTGAACACATGGGATACATCAACATTTTTAAAGAATGAACGCACATAATCATTCGCCGGATTGGAAACAATCTCATCGGGGGTTCCAACCTGCACAACCTTACCATGCTGCATAATGCAAATACGGTCACCAATGCGCATGGCTTCATCCAGATCATGGCTCACAAAAATAATCGTGCGGCTGTTCTCGGATTGCAGACGGATCAGTTCATCCTGCATTTCAGTGCGGATAAGCGGATCAAGGGCTGAAAATGCCTCATCCATCAGCAAGATTGTTGGTTCATTGGCCAATGCGCGTGCCAGACCTACGCGCTGCTTCATCCCACCGGAGAGCTGATCGGGCATGCTTTGTGCATAAGGCTCAAGACCAACGGCAGTGAGGGCTTTCAATGCGCGCTCATGACGCTCGGCTTCAGCCATACCGGCAACTTCAAGACCAAAGGCAGCATTGTTTAAAACGGTGCGGTTGGGAAGTAATGCAAAGGACTGAAAGACCATACTCATATCGCGGCGGCGAAGCTCAATCAGCTCGCGCTTGGACATTTTGGTAATATCGCGACCATCAACTGCAATCACACCGGCAGTTGGCTCAATCAAGCGATTTAGCAAACGTAATAATGTAGACTTGCCCGAGCCGGACAGCCCCATGATGACAAAAATCTCGCCATCCATAATTTCGAAACTGGCACCATCAACGCCGATTGTGCAGCCGGTGTCCTTGTGAATCTCGGTTTTGCTCCGGCCGGAGCGCAACTGATTCATTGCTTTTTCTGGTTTGTCGCCAAAGACTTTAAAAACATCTTTTAAAGATAGTTTTACAGATCCCGGCGTGCTCATACTTTCTTCAGATGTATAATTCACCATATATTATGTTAACCCTACCCTTGAGGTAGACCTATTCTCCTTTTGTTATATTAAATACATAAATTTGTCATATTTATTCTTTTGTAAGTAATGAGATATTCGTATGAATTTAGAAATAATGTAAATTTGAATTCAACTGTATATATTATAAAATTTAAAAAGTCCACCTTTGACTGGAAATACATAATTACAATTGGCATTTTTAGTGGATTTCATTTGCGCGGATTTACCAGATCAGGCCGCTTTTGCAAAAAAATGTGTATATTTATTTTATCAAGGGGTGCCAATAAATGGCTGAACTATTAATTAGAGAGCAAGCTTAAATGATGCGCATACAACCTATGTATCATGAGCCGGTACGTATGAAATTTATGAGATTATGTTCAAAAGCAGTTCTTTTTTTGACAAAAATCAGCAACGCCACTTGAAGGCTGCGTAACAATGCTTAATTGTACATTATCTGTAAGACAACGGGTTGCGGATTATGACACCGGTGAGAGGCACCGGTTACCGCTTTACATCTGCTTCGAGCTTTGCCTGTGGCAGTGTTCTGATCCGGATGGGTCTGTTTGCTCACAGATCTAACACGGTACCGGGCCCCTCTGGCGAGAGTTTTAACGGCGCTCTCGTGATGTCGGTACTGCCGCAAATTAAGCCGGCGGACATGTGATCATGAAAATCTGTTTCATGTTTTCTGCGGAAAGCGCTCAAGCCGCTTCCGCTTTTGACGATTCCTATCAAGCTGAAACTATCCGCGCTGAAAATGTGCGCTTTCCTAACGGGGAGGCAGCATAATGAGCGCATCTAAAACACAAAATACTGTTCTGAGCTATTTTACCTGGGCATTTATTGTCACCATTGTTGGTCTGGCGCTTGGTGCCTGGCTCGGCTGGCAATCGACAGGCACGCTCGGCGGCATGGCCTCGATTTTTTTCATCTGTGCCGTTTTGGCGGTTTTGGAAATTTCGCTGTCATTCGACAATGCAGTCGTGAATGCTAATAAGTTGAAAGATATGACCCCGGAATGGCAGCATCGCTTTCTGACATGGGGTATTATCATTGCCGTTTTCGGCATGCGGATTATCTTCCCGCTTCTGGTGGTGGTCATTGCTGCCGGTATTGGCCCTATTGAGGCTATTGTATTGGCCGCGACCAAGCCTGAAGACTATGCCCGCATTATGACCGATGCCCATCTGCCGATTGCCGCTTTTGGTGGTACATTCCTTTTGATGGTAGCGCTGACCTATTTCTTCAATTCCGAGAAAGATGTGCATTGGTTTGGCCCGTTAGAGCGTGTTATGGCGCGCCTTGCAGAAATTAAGGGTATTGAAGTTGCGATCGTATTGATCCTGTTGCTAACCTTCTCATCCGTTTTAGATGGTGAAGAAGGCACAACATTTCTGTATTCCGGTATTTACGGGCTGTTGACCTTCCTTGGTGTTGAGGTTCTGGGCGGTATTCTGGATGCTTCACAGAAAACGCTGAATGCCGCAGCAAAAGGCGGTTTTGGTGCATTTCTTTATCTTGAAGTTCTGGATGCCAGTTTTTCGTTTGACGGTGTAATCGGTGCTTTTGCCCTGACGCAGAACCTGTTTGTGATCGCCATCGGTTTAGGTATCGGTGCGATGTATGTGCGCTCGATGACCATTATGCTGGTTGAAAAAGGCACGCTGAGTGAGTATCGCTATCTGGAACATGGGGCATTTTATGCCATCATGATCCTGTCAGTGGTGATGTATTTGCAGACCTTGGTGCATATTCCGGAAGTGATTACCGGCCTTGGTGGCGCGGTGCTGATTGGTATCGCTTTCTGGGCATCGGTATGCCATAACCGCCGCGAACAGGCACAAGAGACCGTGACTGCACAATAAAGCCTTATGTATTCTACTGTGATTAGAATAAAACCGCCGGAGCAATCCGGCGGTTTATTTATTTTAGAGCTATATTACAAAAGCGAGATAATGATTAATTTATACAACAATGTGATGCGGCAAAATATTGGTATTCAGCTATTGAAGAGCTATAATATGTTGAGCGGAGCCTGTGCATGACAGCGGACGGACAAAATAAAATAGAAACGCAACCGGATGTTACGCCTGCAAATAGTGTAAAGCCGCCGCTGCAGCAGGGGCTATGGCGCTCTTATATGCTTATATTCTTACCGATGTTGCTGTCTAACATTCTGCAGGCTGCTTCAGGCACACTGAACGGCGTGTTTGTCGGCCGGATGATGGGTGTTGATGCACTGGCGGCGATGTCTGCCTTTGCTCCGGTGTTTTTTCTGTTTCTCGGGCTGATTATCGGTCTTGGTGCCGGTGCCACAGTGCTGATCGGGCAGGCATGGGGTGCGCGCGATATGGTCAAGCTGCATGGCATTGCCGGCAGTGCAGTGGCTATGGTGCTGGTGGTATCATTGAGTGTGGCAGTTTTGGGCGGGTTCTTCGCTAGTCATTTGATGGCCTTGCTTGGCACGCCGTCAGCCATTCTTGAAGTTTCCAGCCATTATGCGCGCATTATGATGCTGGGCACGCCGGTTATTTTTATGCTGTGGCTGATGAGCAATATGAGCCGTGGTGTGGGGGATGCCGTTTCTCCACTCTGGGCGCTGGTGATCGCCACCGCGGTGGCGATGGTGCTAACGCCGCTGTTTATTAAAGGCTGGCTCGGTTTTCCGCAGCTCGGTGTTATGAGTGCAGCGGTCTCCACAGTTATAGCCAATGCTATCGCATTATTGTGGTTGATCTGGTTCTGGCACCGGCGCCGCCACCCGATGGCTTTCACACGGCAGTTTTTGGCACTCATCCGCTTTAATGCCACATATTGCAAAACCATTTTACGTGTTGGGTTACCCACAGCTATGCAGATGCTCACAATTGCAATTGCCGAGCTGGTACTGCTGGGGCTGGTCAATGGGCATGGTACCGAAGCCACCGCCGCCTATGGCGCAATTGTGCAAACCTTAGGCTGGGTGCAGTTTCCGGCAATCTCTATCGGTATTACCGCATCCATTCTTGCAGCACAGGCGGTGGGCGCAGGGCGCAACGGGCAGGTGCATAAAATTGTAATGGCAGGATTGCAGCTGAACCTTTTGGTAACTGGCGCAACCGTGGGGCTGGCTTATTTGCTTGCCGGTATGATCACCAGCGCCTTTATTACCGAGCAGGCCGTTGCTGATCTGGCGGCGCATTTGCTGTATATTGTCCTGTGGACGATTGTGCTGTTTGGTATGAGCAGCGTCTTTATGAGTGCAATGCGGGCAAGTGGTGCAATCTATGCGCCGACAGTGCTGACCATGAGCGCCATCCTGCTGGTGGAAATTCCGGCGGCCTATTTCTTCAATATCTGGATCGGGATTGATGGTATTTGGTGGGCCTATGCTTTGACCTTCTCAACCATATTATGCCTGCAATCGGGGTATTATTACCTTGTCTTCAGTAAGAGAAAAATCGTCAAGCTGATCTGATGCAAAAGGCCGGTGCAAACACCGGCCTTTTGTTTATTCTAGAGCATTTCACTATCAAGTTGAATCAACTTGATAGATATGACAATGCGAATACTCTAAAATCTAGAGCATTGCGTAGTCCAATGGCATCATTGGACGGTCACGATAATGCGTAAAAACGATAACTTAGAGCGGATTACATGATCCAATTTAAACGTAAACCGCTCCAGAGCGAGCGCTGTGATCCAACCTGAACGTTACCCGCTCTAGACTGTATATCGTTTATTTTACACCTGCCGACAGACCGGAGAGAACTCCCATCCAGCCCACAGCCTCTGCCACGTCAGCACAATCAAAAGCGATAGTGGTAGCATCTGTCCGTTTGGCGCATGGTATAATCGCCATCTGGTCGGCCAATACCGGAGAATTCATAATGAATTCGGCATTGATCCTGCCGTTGAAAGGTTTCCATACGGCAAGCTTGTCTTTTTTCTCAACTGCTTGGCGGGCTTTTTCACGGATCATCAAACGAGCATTCTGTACGGAGATCTGGCGGGCGGCGCGGTTGCCAAGGGCGGTTTTAACCACCGCAAATTCAGCTGCCGGAAAAAATGGTTTGTTTTCAAGTTCGGTCTGGTCATCACCGGAAATCAGTGCAACCGGAATTCCAAGTTCGCCAGCATAGGCACCATAAATACCGGGTTCGCCAACAATCTGACCATTGAGTTTAATGGTACGGAATGCAAAGCCGTTGGTGGTATGGGCAAGGATGCCAAATTGCGCGGCGCTGGCATGGTGACCGGTAAAGAACAAAACGTCAAAACCTTCATCAAGACCGGCTGCCATATTGAACTTTTTTGGGCGACCAAGGATCAGCTCGGCGGCAGGATGCAGCAATTCCGGTATGATATTGACCATCGGGCCGTGGGAATCATTGACCAGAATATATGTTGCACCACCTTCAAGCGCGCCTTCAATGGCTGCATTGACCTCTTCGGTCATTAAGCGGCGTGCACGCTCATATTCTGCATTACCAGGCTGGCCCTGCTGCGGAGTTACCACGCCGGCAACACCTTCAATATCGGCACAAATATAGACTCTCATCGTTCCACTCCGGCACTATTAATGATTCCGTATATTCGGATGCACTCTGACAAATAAATACCCTGCTTGCTTATGATAAAAACGTGTTGTGTGAAAGATTGAATCGAATAGCTCTCAGGAAGCCTGACTATCAATTTGACGTGTGAATTTTCGCTTTTGATTTATTATCTTGCAATAATTGACGGTTGTATTAAATCCACCAGTAATATGAGTATAAAATTCAAGTTTATAATGCAAAGATTTACAATGATTGCCGGTCGGGGGAGCAAAACATGGTGGACAATTTAAAGCGGTTTTTTGCTTATTATCGTCCGCATAAGTTGCTTTTCGCCGTTGATTTTTGCAGCGCGGTGTTTTCCGGTTTGCTTGAACTTGCTTTTCCGGTTGCTGTCACTTTGTTTATCGACCGGTTGTTGCCGACCAATGAATGGGGTTTGATTGCGCTGGCCGCGGCAGGCTTGTTAATGATCTATATTTTCAATGCCGGTCTGCAGGTTGTGGTGACCTATTGGGGGCATATGCTCGGTATTAATATTGAAACCGAGATGCGCCGCAAGGCATTCGATCATTTGCAAAAACTGTCTTTCGGTTATTTTGATAACCAGAAAACCGGCCATTTGGTTGCGCGTATGACCAAGGATCTGGAAGAGATCGGCGAGGTTGCCCATCATGGCCCCGAAGATCTGTTTATTGCGATTATGACGCTGATCGGCGCTTTTATTCTGATGTATTGGCAGCATTCCGCGCTCGCTACCATTACGGCGCTGATTGTGCCTGTCACCGCATGGGTGACCCTGCGCTATGGTGGCCGTATGACGCGGACATGGCGTGCGCTTTATGGCCGCGTGGCTGCCTTTAATGCACGTATTGAAGAAAATGTCGGTGGTATTCGTGTGGTACAGGCCTTCACCAATGAAGATCATGAACGCGCATTATTTGCTGAAGACAACCAGAATTACCGCTCTACCAAGCTCGAAGCCTATAAGGTGATGGCGGCCTCTACCTCGCTGAGCTATCTGTCTATGCGTTTCATACAAGTGGTGGTGATGTTGTGCGGTGCGTATTTTGTTATTCGCGGCGATTTAACCGCCGGTGGTTTTGTCGGCTTTCTGTTGCTGGTGGGCGTGTTTTTTCGTCCGATCGACAAAATCAACTCGGTGATTGAAAGTTACCCGAAAGGCATAGCCGGATTTCAGCGTTATCTGGAGTTTCTCAATACCTGCCCGGATATTGCCGATCGCAAATCTGCGATGGATGTCGCCAAATTACAGGGCAATATCCGTTATGATCAGGTGCAGTTTGGCTATCAGGATAGCCGCCCGATTGTGCAGGGTTTGACCCTTGATATTCACGCGGGTGAAACCATTGCTTTTGTTGGTCCCTCAGGTGCGGGGAAAACCACAATCTGCTCATTACTGCCGCGTTTTTATGAGGTAACCGGTGGTAGTATCAGCATAGACGGTATTGATATCCGTGATATGACGCTGAAATCCTTGCGGGGAAATATCGGTATTGTCAGTCAGGACGTGTTTTTATTCGCAGGCACAATCCGTGAGAATATTGCCTATGGCCGGCTTGAGGCAACGGACAAGGAAATTATGGACGCCGTGCAACGCGCCCGCCTGAGTGATGTTGTGGCAGGCTTGCCGGCAGGTATTGATACGATTATCGGTGAGCGCGGGGTTAAATTATCAGGTGGGCAAAAACAGCGCCTCGCAATTGCCCGTATTTTCCTTAAAAACCCGCCGATCCTCATTCTCGATGAGGCAACATCAGCGCTGGATACCGAGACTGAGCGTGCCATTCAGCAATCCCTTGCAGAACTGTCGCAAGGCCGTACCACGATGGTCATCGCTCACCGCTTGGCAACCATCATTAATGCTGACCGCATTGTTGTTGTGGAAGGCGGTCAGCTTGTTGAACAAGGCAGCCATGCAGAACTGATCGCATTGCCATCAGGGTTGTATCGCCAGTTGCTCGAGGCACAAAACCGCCCTGCCGCTTAAGCCGCAACTGTGTGGAATTTTACAGCAGATACGCCCCTTTGGTATTTTACTTTTTGCGATGATCTTCCAGCCAGTTAAAATCTTCACTGAGGGCCGTTAATATTCGACTTTCCATCTGGCGAAAACGGCGGATCAGCTCTTCGCCAAACGGGGTGAGCACCGCACCGCCACCTTGTTTGCCGCCACGTTGTGAAGTGACCGATGGTTCGTGAAACATTGCATTCAGGGCATCAACCAATTGCCATGCGCGGCGATAGGACATGTCCATGGCGCGCCCTGCGGCTGAAATCGAACCCGTGTCGCGGATATGCTCAAGTAACTGAATTTTACCGCGCCCCAAACGGGACTTCTCAGGGAAATCGACCCGTAAAACCGGCTTAAGAGCAGAGTTTGTGGAGGATGTCATTGTGCTTCTCCTGCCTTAAATTTTAAAATTTACGCAGTCATCATGTTAAAATGTTGGTGGTGTGCATGCGCTGATCACGTCACAGGCAACAGGCCCCACACAGCGGAAACGGTGCGGGCGGCGGCTTTCAAAATAATAACCGTCACCGGGTCCTAATATCCGCCGTTCTGTATCAACCGTAACCTCGAGGCGTCCCGCAATAACGATGCCACCTTCTTCGCCTTCATGAACCAGCGGTACTTTGCCGGTGTCGGCGCCGGGTTCATAGCGCTCTTTGAGGATTTGTAAGGAGCGGCCAAACAGGTTGTCGCCAAGCTGGCGGTAAGAGATATTGCCCTTACCAATCTCGATAAACTCTTCAGATTGATAAAAGGCTTTTTGCGCAGCATCGGGCTGCAGTGCAAAAAACTCGGACATACCTATGGGAAGTCCGTCAAGAATGCGCTTGAGCGCGCCCACAGAAGGGTTGGTTTGATTGGCCTCAATCAGCGAAATCGTGGCATTGGTAACGCCTGACCGCTTTGCCAGTTCACGCTGGGACAGGCCGCTTTTCTCGCGGATAAACCGTAACCGGCCACCAATATCAATCTCCGTAGACATTCTGCCGGTTACCTCTGTTCCTATTGTTAAATATATTAAACACTTTACCAAATCAGCATTACAGATCAACAGGATAATTTCAGATAGAAATAGACTTGTTTCGGTTCCTGAAGCGTGGCCAACTTCATAATAAGAGGAGTGAGACAATGACCGATTTAACCAATAGTCCCAAGCTTGATAATTTCTGGATGCCGTTTACCGCGAACCGCCAGTTTAAGTCAGCGCCGCGTATGCTGGCCACAGCTCAGGGCATGTATTATACCGATGTTGACGGTAATTCTGTGCTCGATGGCACTGCGGGATTGTGGTGCGTGAATGCCGGTCATGGTCGCAAACAAATTGCCTCCGCTGTTGAAAAGCAGCTTTCCACCATGGATTTCGCTCCGACCTTTCAGATGGGGCATAATATTGCTTTTGATTTTGCAACCCGCCTTGGTGAAATTGCACCGCGCGGTGACGGTAAAATTCTTGATCGGGTGTTCTTCACCGGATCAGGATCGGAATCTGTTGATACAGCGCTTAAAATTGCGATAGCCTATCAGCGTGCGATCGGGCAGGGCACGCGTACACGGGTTATTGGCCGCGAGCGCGGTTATCACGGTGTTGGTTTTGGTGGTATTTCTGTTGGTGGCCTTGTTAATAACCGCCGTGTTTTCCCGCTTTTACCCGGCACCGACCATTTGCGTCATACCCATGATCTTGAGCGCAATGCGTTCAGTAAAGGCCAGCCGGAACATGGTGCGGAGCTGGCGGATGATCTGGAGCGGATGGTGGCGCTGCATGGCGCTGAAACCATTGCTGCGGTGATCGTTGAGCCGATGGCTGGTTCCACCGGTGTTCTGATACCACCGAAAAATTATCTCGATCGTCTTGCAGCCATAGCCAAGAAACATGGAATTCTGCTGATTTTTGATGAGGTGATTACAGGTTTTGGCCGCTTGGGCACACCTTTTGCTGCCGAATATTTCGGGGTAACACCGGATCTGATTACCACAGCCAAAGGTTTGACGAATGGTGCAATTCCTATGGGCGCAGTTTTTGCCAGCCGTCAGATTTATGACGGGTTGATGCATGGCCCTGAGGGGGCGATTGAACTGTTCCACGGCTATACGTATTCAGGTCATCCGGCAGCATGTGCGGCAGGGATTGCAACGCTTGATATTTATGCGGAAGAGGGGCTGATGACCCGCGCCGCAGACCTTGCCGATGACTGGCAGGAAGCCATGCATGGCTTGAAGAGTGCTAAAAATGTGATTGATATCCGCACACTCGGGCTGGTTGCCGGTATTGAGCTGTCCTCGCGTGAGGGTGCCGCTGGCGCGCGGGCTTATGATATTTTTACTGATTGCTTCAAAAAAGGGCTGCTGATCCGCGTGACGGGCGATGTCATTGCGCTCTCCCCGCCGCTGATTGTGAGTAAAGATGAAATCGGTAAAATTGTTTCCATCCTTGGCGATGCTATCAACCGCGCTGCCTAAAAAGTGTCCTAGAGCATTTCACTATCAAGTTGAATCAACTTGATAGGCATGACAATGCGAAAATTCTAAAATCTAGAGCGAGCGCTGCGATCCAATCCAACCTGATCGTTCTCCGCTCTAGAGCCGTTTCAGGAAAAGTGGGAACCGGTTTTCCGTTTGAAACTGCGTTTAAACAAACAGATAGAGCGGTTTTCCTGTTTCAATAAAAAATAAAAACGCGTACCGCCCCCGTATGAAAAATCCCCCGCAGATATCAATCTGCGGGGGATTTTTATTCTGATTATTGTGCAGTCTCTGTCTGCGGGGCTTCCTGCCATTTGTCCCAGCCGGTAAGAATGGTCTGCACATAGGCTTTGCCCACGCGGTAGGCATTGGTGGTTGCCAGTTTGAAACCGCCGGATTCAGACTTCAGCGATTCCAATGCCGTCTGATCTTCACCCTGACGATCGAAATTGGACGAGGTACGCAGCAAAGCAATACGGTTGAAATCAAGCAAACCAGCTTCCGATGCGCGTTTCAGCGCGGTCAGCGTAGCGTTGTCTTCCATCTGCGAGGTGCAATAAGTGCCTTTGCCATCAGTGGCGAGCTTCACCCATTTTTCCATCGATTCAGAAATTTTAATGCCGTGCCAATAGGTGTCGCTCGAAAGTGTATCGCAAATGCTGACCAGTGGTGCGCCGGTTGCAAGGTCGGTCTTGTAATGTTTGCGATAGGCTTTGGCGCCGTCACCATCCAAAAGCTCAACATCCTTGGTTACGCTGAAAGCATAATCGGTAAGCTTGGCATTCAGGGCATAAGCTTCAGTGCCGGCGGACCACTTTGCTTTATCAGACGGGCTGTCTGCACCCAGTGCGAAAGAGCGGGTTTCCCAGTCTGCAGGCACTTCACGCAGGTCAATACGGTGATTAAGATCGGCATCAACAGCATATTTTGCCCAATGCGCGGAGCCTAAGGTGCCGAATTTAGGATCAACACCGGCAATACCGGCAATCAGAAAATAGGTTTTGGAAAGATCAAATTGATTGCTCAGGGCCATTGCTGCAACAGAGCTCGCCGCATTGGCAAAGCCCATAGCCGTGGTCATGTGGCACAGGCCTTCTTCGGTGCAATCTACATTCGGATATTCAGGATTAAGACCGGCGAGTTTGATCTTTTGGGTAAATTTTTCACCCTCTATCCACGGTTTTGCTTCTTGCCCGAACATGGTGATGACCATGACCTTTGGTGCAATTTTAGCAGTGTCTTGTGCGAAGGCGGTTGCAGAAAAAAGCGGGAGCAATCCGCAGGCTGCGATTTGAAGAGCGCGCAAAGTGAAATTCCTTCGGTGGAGTAGGGGATATTAGAGCATTTCACTATCAAGATGAATCAACTTGATAGCTATGACAATGTGATAAAACTAAAATCTAGAGCGAGCGCTGCGATCCAACCTGAACGTTACCAGCTCTAGCGTAATTATCTGATATCATGAGCGATAGTGCTTGTCAGCTGGTGCGCTTGCAGGCGGCATAAAAAGCTTGTTACATAATGATAAAACGACGGAATATTTTTTAACGTCAATAAAAGGCACTACATTGCTTTGTAATGCAGCTGTGTAAAATTATCTGCCTTGGAACCGGCTCAACTGGCAACTATGATGCCATGAAGAAATCATGACTGGTAATCGATTCCATGTTGCAGGTTCCGCCATTTATGCTCACCACTGGCCCCGTGCCGGCCTATAAGCAGGTGCTTGAGGCACTTGGCCGTCCGGTGAGCTATGATTATACGCCGCAATTCCAGACATTCTATCAGCGGTTGGTAGAAAAACTCGGGAGCGTGCTGCGGGTTGGTACTGCGCCGGTGATTATGCAGGGCGAAGCACTTCTTGGTATAGAGGCTGCTGCTGCCGGTTTGATTGCGCGCCATGATGTGGTGCTTAATCTGGTATCCGGCGTTTATGGCAAGGGTTTTAGCGGTTGGGCAGCCCGTTTTGGCCGTGAAGTGATTGAGCTTGCCGTTGATTATGATGATGTGATTGATGTCGCAGCCGTTGAGCAGGTACTGCAGCAGCGCCCCGATATCAGTATTATTGCCGTTTGCCACCATGATACACCATCGGGTACCATCAATCCGCTGGCAGCCATTGGCGCGGTTAGCGCCCGCCACGGCGCCTATATGATTGTTGATGCAGTTTCCAGTTTTGGCGGTATGGATGTGCATCCTGAAGCGGTGAATGCGGATATTTTTATCACTTCGCCATCCAAATGTCTGGGCAGTGTGCCGGGTTTAACGCTGGCTGCGGTGAGTGAGCGGGCATGGCAAAAAATACATGCAAATCCTGATGCGCCCAGAGCATCTTTTCTCAGTCTTCTGGATTGGAAAGACGCATGGCTTGCAGGCAATAACTTTCCGGTCACCCCTTCCATTGCCGAGATTTATGCACTGGATGCAGCGCTTGATCTCTATAGTGATGAGGGTCCTGAAAATGTCTGGGCGCGACATCTGGCGACGGCACAAATCGCTCGCGAAGGTATTAAAGCGCTGGGGCTTGAATTATGGCCGCGTCATGAAAGTTATGCCGCGCCAACTGCAACGGCGTTTAAAGTGCCGCAGGGAATCCAAGATACCGAGCTGCGTGATCTGATGTTGCGTGATAACGGTGTGCTGGTTTCGCTGGGGCGTAAGGATACCGCAGGCAAAGTCTTGCGTATCGGCCATATGGGGGCTTCTGCGCAGCCGGATTATGCTGTTGCTGCAATGAAAGCGCTGGCAGGCGCATTGAACAAATCGGGTAAAATATAATTTTATAGCTTGAGCCACAGGCTGTCGGGGATTGGTCATCATGAAAACACTCAGGTTAAATCGTCGTGCATTGCTTACCGGCACCGCTGCTGTTGCGGCGCTGATGGTGTTGCCGCGCTTTGCTTTTGCGCAAGATAAAGCCCCGCCGCGTGCAGCTGCGGTCGTGCCTGTGCGCGGCGGGCGCCTGATCGTTGCAGCGGATAGTGAACCGGCTGTGCTTAATCCGGCGATTGTTGCTTCCAATGGCGTGTTTTATGTTGCCAGCAAAGTTATCGAACCCTTGGCCGAGCAGGTCTATAGTGATGCGCAGCATCCGGATGGCTTGAGGCCGCTGTTGGCAACCGGTTGGGAAGGGTCAACTGACGGCCTGTCTGCAAGTTTCAAATTGCGTGAAGGTGTGACATGGCATGATGGCCAGCCGTTTACATCGGCGGATGTTGCTTTTTCTGCGATTGAAGTTTGGAAAAAGCTGCAAAATCTCGGCCGCTCGGTGTTTAAAAATCTTGATAGCGTTGATACGCCGGATGCGCATACGGCCGTGTTCCGCTTTTCCCAGCCGACACCGTTTCAGCTGATCCGTAATGCGCTGCCGGTGGTTACTTCGGTGCTGCCGAAACACCTTTATGAGGGCAGTGATATTGCCAAAAATCCGGCCAATGAAAAGCTGGTCGGCACCGGGCCGTTTGTTTTTGGCGAGCACCGGCCGGGTGAATATTATCTGCTGAAGCGGAATGAAAATTATTGGGATACCAATGCGCCGGCATTGGATGAAATCATCTATCAGGTGCTGCCGGATCGGGCATCAGCCGGTAATGCGCTTGAGGCCGATCAGATCCAGCTTGCCGCATTTTCGGCCGTGCCATTAGCTGATCTGGAGCGGATTTCTAAAGTGGCCGGTCTTAAAGTGTATGATAATGGCTATGAGGCACTGACCTATCAGCTGGTTGTCGAGATCAATCATCGCCGTAAAGAGCTGGCAGACCTGAAAGTGCGGCAGGCGCTGGCATATGCGATTGATAAGGACTTTGTGGTCAAATCCATATTTCTTGGTTTTGCCAAACCGGCAACGGCCTGCGTTCCGGCTTTTGATACCGTTTTTCATGCCAATGATGCGCGCCAATATGCGTTTGATCCGGCTAAGGCTGAAAGCCTGCTGGATGAGGCCGGCTATCCGCGCGGTGCGGACGGCACGCGCTTTAAGCTCAGATTATTGCCTGCGCCATTCTTCAATGAAACCAAGCAATTTGGCGATTATTTGCGCCAGGCTCTGGTAAAAATCGGGATTGATGCGGTGATTGTCGCCAATGACAGCCCTGCGCATCTGAAAGCAGTTTATACCGATCACGATTTTGATATTACCGTGGCAACGCCGGTTTATCGCTCGGATCCTGCGATCTCAACCACGGTGCTGTTTCAGAGTGGCCTGCCCGCGGGTGCACCTTTCACCAACCAGTACGGCTATCAAAATGATGCAGTTGACGCGCTGATCGCCAAAGGTTCTGTGACACTTGATGACACGGCACGCGCGGCAACCTATCAGGACTTGCAGCGCCTGGTGGCTGATGATCTGCCACTGATCAATGTGGCGGATTTTTCATTCATAACAGTGGCCAGTGAGCGGGTGCAGAATGTTTCTGACAATCCGCGCTGGGCGGTGTCAGGTTGGGCAAATACCGGTTTGGCTGAATAGAGTTTTGAAAGAAAACGGATACCGGCTTTCGTTTAAACTGTTATAAAATGCTGAATCTATTTTTTCATTCGTATCCCGAAAACCGCTTCACTCTTTCGGGATACGCTCCAGAGCAGTGTCAGAAAAAGTGGGAACCGGTTTTCCGTCCGAATCTGCGTTTAAACGAACAGATAGAGCGGCTTTCCTGCTTCAATAAAAAATGAAAACGCTCTAGAGCGGGTAATGATCAGGTTGGATCGCAACGCTCGCTCTAGATTTTAGATTTTTCGCATTGTCATATCTATCAAGTTGATTCAACTTGATAGTGAAATGCTCTAGAGGGCACCTGTGCAGTTTTTTCTCCGGCGTCTCGCCAGCATCATTCCGGTTCTTGCTATTGTTCTGGTGGGTAGCTTCCTGCTTTTGGAAGCTGCGCCCGGCGATGCAGTGGATGCTTATGTGGCGCAAACGGGCGGTGCGGATGCGCAACAATTGGAAGCTATGCGTCAGTCATGGGGGCTGGATCAGGGGCCATTGCAGCGTTTCTTTGCTTATGTAAGCGCATTATCTTCAGGCGATTTCGGCTGGTCATCAGCCTTTCAAAGGCCGGTGCTCGCTGTCATTCTGGAGCGCTTGCCAGCAACACTGCTGCTGATGGGCATTTCCACTTTTCTAGCATTTTTTGCTGGTTCGTTGTTGGGTATTGTTGCCGGTGGTAAACCTCACTCGAAGCGCGACCGTCTTCTTTCGCTCACCTCACTGGCGCTTTATGCCGTGCCGGGTTTTTGGCTTGGTCTGGTATTGATCGTTGTTTTCGGTGTAAGCCTGCGCTGGCTGCCGATTGGTGGCTTGGAAACCATTGCATCGGGCAAAACAGGTCTGGCACGGGCAGCAGATATTGCCCGCCATCTGATCCTGCCGGTTGCCTCATTGTCGGTTGTTTATCTCACACTATATCTGCGGTTAATGCGTGATCGCATGGTTGATCTGCATCAGGAACCGTTTGTGCAGGCTCTCAAATCGCGCGGTATTACCCCGCGCCGCATTGTCTGGCGGCATATTGCGCGCAATGCCGTATTGCCGGTGGTGACGATGCTGGGATTGCAGGCCGGTGTGATGCTGGGTGGCAGTGTGGTGATCGAAAGCGTGTTTGCGATACCGGGTTTTGGCCGTCTGGCTGCCGAGGCTGTGGCCAGGCGTGATACAGCGCTGCTGCTGGGGGTTATTCTGTTCGGGGCTTTTGCGGTTATTATTGCCAATCTGCTGGTTGATCTGGCCTATGCGCGGCTTGATCCGCGAGTGCGGGATATGCGCTGATGAACCGTATTTTGCACACAGATTGGCAGGGCAAAACCGGTATTGCATTACTGGCCATACTGGCTTTGATGGCACTGTCTGCGCCATTGTTGTTTGCCGGTGATCCGCTGGCCATCACCGGTGATCCGTTGCTGCGGCCATTCATTAATTCCGCTCATTGGCTCGGCACAGACCGCCTGGGGCGTGATGTATTGGCAGGGCTGTTTCATGGTGCGCGCACCACTTTGCTGGTAGCATTGAGTTCGGCAGCTGTCGCATTGATCGCTGGCAGTTTGATCGGCACATTGGCCGGTTTTCTCGGTGGTTTTACAGATAATATGCTGATGCGTATCACCGAGGCGTTTCAGACCGTGCCGGGATTTTTACTGGCTTTGGCCATGATCAATGTTCTGGGGGCAAGTATCCCCACTCTGATTATTGCGATCAGTATCGGCGGCTGGACGCAGGCTGCCCGTGTCACACGCGCAGAGGTGTTGTCGCTGCGTGAGCGTGATTTCGTGGCTGCTGCCCGCACTTTAGGACAGGGGCCGCTCTCTATCGCTTTTCGTGAAATATTACCCAATGCCTTTGGTCCTGCCGCTTCACTGGCGGGTGTTTCGGTGGCAGCAGCCATATTGATTGAGGCATCGCTGGCATTTCTGGGCTTTGGCGATCCTAACAGTGTGACATGGGGCACCATGATTGCTGAAGGCCGCACCGTGTTGCGCTCGGCACCCTATCTTTCCATTATTCCGGGGCTGGCACTGGTTGTAACCGTGCTGGCTGTGCATCTGAGCGGGCAGGCTCTAAGCGGTAGAAATGGGGCTGCTGATGACTGATAATCTGCTGTCTGTTCAGGAGTTGAGTGTATCTTATAACGGGCAGTGCGTGTTGCAGCCGGTTAGTTTTGATCTGCGAAAAGGCGAAAGACTGGCGCTGATCGGTGAAAGCGGATCGGGCAAGACCACACTCAGCCTTGCTATTGCCGGGTTGCTACCGGATGCAGCGCGTAGTGAGGGGGCAATACGCTTTCCCGCTTTTGCAGAAAAGGCGGTTTTGGGGCGTGATATTGGTGTGGTGTTTCAGGACCCTGCTGGTTCACTTGATCCGATGATGCGAGTGGGCGACCAGATCGCTGAAGTGATCGTAACACATCTGAAAACCTCATGGGCTGAAGCACGCCAACAAGCCATCATGCTGATGGAGAATGTGCAGATACCCGATTGCAACAAACGGTCACGCAGCTATCCGCATGAGTTTTCCGGCGGGCAGCAGCAGCGTCTTGCTATTGCTGCGGCCTTGGCCGCGCATCCGCATTTGCTGATCGCGGATGAGCCGACGAGTGCGCTTGATACTGTGGTGCAAAAACATATCATGACATTGCTCGATAATCTGGTGCGCTCGCGCGGTCTGAGCCTGATCTTTGTGACCCATGATATTGCGCTGGCTTCCCAGCTGGCTGATAAAATTGCCGTGCTTTATAGGGGGCAAATGGTCGAGTTCGGAACAGCTGCACAAATCATTTCAGCGCCGCAACATGCCTATACCAAAGCTCTGCTGGCAACCCATATCGGGCTGGATTGGCGCAAGCAGCCGCGGCTGCCGGAAATTAACGGATTTGCTGAAAGTGCCGGCTTTGCTGAAAGGGATGGTGCGCTATGACTTATCAGGTGCCGGTTTTGCAGATCAGCGGATTGAACAAGGCTTTTGGACGTGACCCTGAAAACGGGCTGAAAACCATTGATCTCACACTGAATGCCGGTGAAACGCTGGCGCTGGTCGGACGCTCCGGTTCAGGTAAAACGACACTGGCACGGCTGATAATGCGGTTAAGTGAGCCTGATAGCGGCCGGATTATGCTCAACGGCAATGATCTTACAGCCTTAAACGGCAATGCATTGCGTGCAGAACGTGCGAAGTTTCAGATGGTGTTTCAGGATCCTTTGGCGGCGTTTAATCCGCGGCGCACAGTCAGCCAGATTTTGCAGGTGCCATTGGCATTGCATGGCAATCCACAGGTGCCATTGGCATTGCATGGCAATCCACAGGGGCTATTGGCATTGCATGGCAATCCACAGGGGCTATTGGCATTGCATGGCAATGCGCAGGAGCCGCAGCGCCAGATCACATCTATTCTTGAGCGGGTGGGGCTGAGTGCTGAACTGACCGGCCGCAGGCCGCGTGAACTCTCGGGTGGGCAGCGCCAGCGTGTGGCGATTGCCAGAGCTATGATCAGTAAGCCTGATTTGATTATACTAGATGAGCCGGTTTCAGCGCTTGATGTTTCAGTGAGAGCGAAAATTCTCAATCTTTTAAAAGATTTACAACAGGAAACCGGCGTCGCTTATTTGTTTATTTCACATGATCTGGCAATTGTGCGCGCCTTTTGCGATCAGATGATTGTGCTGGATGAGGGGCAAATAGTAGAATGCGGAGCGCCGGATATTATTCTGCAAAATCCGCAAGCAGAGGCTACCCGCCAACTGGTGAATGCGGTACCGCAACTGGCATTTTAATTGATAGGGCGTAATGCCTGATACAAAGCCCTGTAATACTCATATGCATCCTCATAATGTGCGCGCAAAGATTGTTCCGGCTCTAAGGTTTTGATGATGCGCGGTGGCATGCAAATGCTGAAAGGATCGGCATTTTCTGCGGCAATCAGGCCAAGCCGTGCGGCACCAAATGCGGCGCCGAAATCGCCGTCTGCAGGCAGGTGCAGGGGTATATTCAAGGCTGTGGCAATAGCCTTCAGCCAATAAAGCGAGCGCGATCCGCCACCGATTGCCATCACACTTTCAAGCTTTGTACCAGCCTTTGACAAGGCATCAAGATTATCTCTGAACGCAAATGCAACGCCCTCAAGCACAGCCTGTGTGAGCGCTACACGGTCGTCGCTATGGCTTAATCCTGTAAAACTGCCACGGATTAAGCTGTCATTATGCGGTGTCCGTTCGCCGGAAAGATAGGGCAGAAAACACACGCCAGAAGGCGCCTTCAGGTCATCGCCCAGCTCTTGTGTCAGGGCTGCAGCCTCATGACCACTGATGGTGCTATACCAGTTCAGTGCATCGGTTGCAGAGAGGATTACCCCCATCTGGTGCCATGTCTGCGGCAAGGCATGGCAAAATGCATGAACCGCACTGTCAGGGCGCGGTAAAAAACTGTCATTCGCGGCAAATAAAACGCCGGAAGTACCGAGCGATACAAATGCCTGACCTGCCTGAACTGTGCCGATGCCACAGGCAGAGGCGGCATTGTCACCGGCACCGCCGGCAACCTGCACGGTCTTCTCCATACCCCATTGAGCCGCAAGGTGACTGCGCAATGTGCCGGAAACTGCTGTGCCTTCCACAAGGCGCGGCATATGGCTGGTATCAAGACCTGTTGCTGCCAGCAGCGCGGCTGACCATTGCCGTTGCCCGACATCCAGCCATGCGGTGCCCGAAGCATCAGACATATCGCTGACATGCTCACCGGTCAGCCACAATCGCAGATAATCTTTCGGCAGCAGAACTTTTTTAATTCGAGCGAAAGTTTCAGGCTCATTTTCCTGAACCCATAATAATTTAGGCGCCGTGAAACCCGGAAACACAATATTGCCGGTTTTTTCCCGAAATTGCGGATCGCTATCAAGCTGAGTTGCCTGTTTATGGCTGCGGCTGTCATTCCATAAAATGGCAGGGCGCAGTATTTTGTCTTGGGCATCAAGCAGAACCGCACCATGCATCTGGCCTGAAAGCCCGATACCGCACACTTGCGCCAGTTTTGCACCATGCTCTGCTTTCAACCGGCTGAGTGCCTGTTCGGTGGCTGTAATCCAGTGCTCCGGTTGTTGTTCAGACCAGCCGATATGCGGACGCGATACATCCAGTGGCGCATGTGCAGAAGCGATAATTGTCTGCTTGTCATCGATCAGCAGCGCTTTTAGGCCGGAGGTGCCGAGATCAAGCCCGAGATAAAACGCCATGCTGCTGATCCTGTTTTGTCTGTGATTGGAGCTTGTAAAGTAACGATAAAATCTAAAGGCAGGCAACCTTTATTTATCATTGTTTATGATGCTTTCGCCCATGCTCTGGATCAAAAACTCCATACGGTCAGCGGCAAAGCGCGTGGTTGAATATTCAACCGGCCAGCCATCTGCATCAATATTCAGTGCCTCAGCGGTCAGCACAATTGCACCGGGCGTGAGCTTCAGATGCAGCAAATCCTCACGATCGGCATGCTGTGCGCAAATCAGTGTGGATTTACGGAAGTAATCTTGAACGCCGAGCTGCTTTAAAGCAGAGGTGACCGAGCCGCTGGCTTGGTAATGCTTGGCAAAATCCGGAAATCGCTGATGATCAAACCAGCTGCCGGAGCGTGAAACCGGTTGCCCGTCGGCCAGTGACAGGGTTTCAAAATGATCGGTTAAAGCCTCTGCGCCGCTCAGTTGCAGCGCACTCGCGATCTCCGGTGACGGTTTTTCAACACTATGAGACAGGATGATGCGCTGTGTGTGGCTAACCTGTTCTGCAAGCCCTGTGGACATGCGGGTGCGCTTGCCGATGGGATAAGTGAGGCGCTTGGCATTGGCAATGAATGTGCCGCGGCCTTGCTCGGCCCGAAGCACGCCCTCTTGAGTGAGGGCGGCAATGGCACTGCGCACTGTGTGCCGGTTCACGCCGAAACGCGCTGCCAGCGCCACTTCAGGGGGCAGTTTTTCACCATGCTGAAACTGGCCGTTTTTAATCTCACCGCGAATCTCATCAGCAATTTGCCGCCATACCGCGACACCGCTGTTACGGGCAATTTTATGTCCGGTTTCCATGCCGGTTTTAGTGTTGGCTATTTGGGATGCACGGTCTGGCTGCGTCATGATTTTTGCCACGGTTTTGCTGTTTGTCATGCGCGTGTCACCAAGCGGGTTTAAAACAATCATTAATGTCTAGTTGTATAGATAAGTAGACCAATTAGCGTGGTGTGTCAAATGATTGATGAAACTGAAAACATGCAGGCCGAGCGGCGCCGAGCCGCAGGTTTACTGGCGAAAGCCGAATTGCAGGAACTCACTGCGTTTTTGGCTGCTCAGGCAGAGCAGCCACGCGTTGATGTATTGCGCGGCCCTGAAACTGGTCTGGTGATGGTGCGTGGCCGGATTGGCGGCGGCGGTGCGCCGTTTAATCTGGGTGAGACTACAGTCACACGTGCCACAGTGCGTGTGCATTTCAAGGAGAACGGCTCATCTGACGAGGCGATGGTGGGGCATGCTTATGCGCTCGGGCGCGACCATGGCAAGGCAAAACTAGCGGCCGTTATTGATGCGTTGTGGCAGTTGCCAACAAGCCGGTCTGTCGTGGAGAGCGAATTGCTGCAAGCGATAGCGGCCCGCCTTGCTAACCGTACAAGCCAGCGTAAGCGCGAGACAGCTGCCACGAAAGTGGATTTTTTCACCATGGTTCGGGGAGATGACTAATGGCGTTTGTAGCTCAGGCTTTTGAGGGCGGTTTTGCCAATCCGGTGCATGATGCGCAAAACTGTTTTCGCGCTTTAATGGATGCTTTGGCCAATCCGGGTGCTGTGCAGGTGTTAAAGGCGCAGACACAACCACCTCAGCCTTTAACACCGGAACTTGGCGCCATTGCGCAGGCACTGTTTGATCATGATACCAAAGTGTGGCTCGATCGTGATTTGAGAGCCAGTGCTGCGGTGCGCGAATGGCTTACATTTCAGACCGGTCTGGTTTTGGTGAGTGACATCAGCGAGGCGCAATTTGCGCTGGTCAGTGATGTGGCGCAAATGCCGCCGTTGGACGTTTTTGCCAAAGGCAGCGCAGAATATCCTGATCGTTCCGCAACAGTCATTATGGCGGTCAGCGGATTTGACGGCTCTGAAATCTTGCAGCTTCAGGGCGCGGGTATCGAGCATATGCGCGATTTTGCACCATCAGCGCTTCCTCTGCGCTTTCGCGAACAATGGGCTGGCAATAGCGCGTTGTTTCCGCGCGGTGTTGATCTGGTTTTTGCCGCATCCAAACGGATTGCCGCATTGCCGCGTAGTACCAAACTCATAAAAAATGGAAACTGAACCATGTATGTTGCAGTAAAAGGCGGTGAAGCCGCTATTCAGAATGCACATCAGTTGCTGGCAGACCGACGCCGCGGGGCACGTTCAGTTCCGGCTATGCAGCTTGAGCAGATCACCGAGCAATTGGGTCTGGCGGTTGATCGCGTGATGGCGGAGGGCGCGCTTTATGATCGTGAACTGGCAGCACTTGCTATCCGCCAGTCGCGCGGAGATTTGATTGAAGCAATTTTTCTGGTGCGCGCTTACCGTACCACCTTGCCGCGTTTCGGATATTCACAAGCTTTGGATAGTTCGAAAATGTATGCCGAGCGACGTATCTCGGCCACATTCAAAGATTTGCCCGGCGGCCAGCTTCTGGGCGCGACTTTTGATTATACCCACCGCCTGCTGGACCCTGAAATGGCGGGTGATCATCCGGTTCCCGCAGCCGTGCAGCGCGAAGATGCTGAGACTGCTGAGACTGCTGAGACAGTGATGCCGCGCGTCACTGATATTCTGGGTGCGAGCGGTATGATCGAGCCGGACGGCGAAATGCCAAAAGGGCAGGAACAGGGGCATGTGCCGGGTGATCTCACCCGTGAGCCATGGACATTTCCGATGGAGCGCGATCTGCGTTTGCAGGCTCTGGCACGCGGGGATGAGGGCTTTTTGTTAGCTCTTGGTTATTCCACCCAGCGCGGTTATGGCCGCACCCATCCTTTTGTTGGTGAAATCCGCATTGGTGAGGTTGAAGTGGAACTGGAGGTGCCGGAACTTGGCGGTATCGTTTCACTGGGCGCTGTGCAGGTAACCGAGTGCCAGATGATCAACCAGTTTACCGGATCAGCCAAGCGCCCGCCGCAATTTACGCGTGGCTACGGGCTGGTTTTCGGCCAGAGCGAACGCAAGGCAATGTCGATGTCGCTCTGCGACCGCGCCTTGCGCACCGCTGAATTTGAAGAAGATATTGTTGCCCCCGCACAGGATGAAGAATTTGTGATTTCTCACTCCGATAATGTGCAATCGACCGGCTTTGTCGAGCATCTCAAACTGCCGCATTATGTTGATTTCCAGGCGGAACTCGACCTGATCCGCCGCATGCGGGCTGAATATGCCAATCATCAGACACCCGATGATGCCCAAACGGATGCAGTTAAGGAAGCCCAGAAGGGAGCAGAGCAATGAGCATTCTGATGCAGTATAATTTTGCTTATCTTGATGAACAGACCAAGCGAATGATCCGCCGTGCAATTCTTAAAGCGATTGCGGTGCCGGGCTATCAGGTGCCGTTTGCCAGCCGCGAAATGCCGATGCCTTATGGCTGGGGTACCGGTGGTGTGCAGGTAACTGCTGCGGTGTTGGGGCGTGAAGACATATTGAAAGTGATTGATCAGGGTGCGGATGACACCACAAATGCGGTGTCGATACGGGCATTTTTTGAAAAAACAGCCAATGTTAAAGTCACAACCCGTACCGGTGAGGCGAGTATTATCCAAACCCGCCATCGTATACCGGAACAGCCGCTCAAACAGGGCCAGATTTTGGTTTATCAGGTGCCGATCCCTGAGCCGCTGCGTTTTCTCGAGCCGCGTGAGACTGAAACCCGCAAAATGCATGCACTGGAGGAATATGGCCTGATGCATGTTAAACTCTATGAAGATATTGCCCGCCACGGTCACATTGCCACCACCTATGCCTATCCGGTTAAAGTTGAAGACCGCTATGTGATGGACCCGTCACCGACGCCAAAATTCGATAATCCTAAAATGCATATGTCGCCGGCCTTGCAGCTATTTGGTGCGGGGCGTGAAAAGCGCATTTATGCTTTGCCGCCTTTTACCAAAGTGGTGAGCCTCGATTTTGAAGATCATCCGTTTGAGGTGCAGAAATTTGCACAGCCTTGCGTAATGTGCGGTGCCAAAGGTGTCTATCTCGATGAGGTCGTACTGGATGACAAAGGCGGCAGCATGTTTGTTTGCTCTGACACCGATTATTGCGAAACGCGACAGGCAGAAGGGCATTTCGGGCATCTTTCTGCACAGAATAAAGATATCGGACACGTCTCTTCAGATGAGCTGGAGGCCGCACAATGAGCAATATGATCAATGATACGCCGCTGCTGCGGGTTAATGCATTGTCTAAATTCTATGGTAACCGGATCGGCTGCCAGAATGTCAGCTTTGAGCTCTATCCGGGTGAAGTACTGGCGATTGTCGGTGAAAGTGGCTCGGGAAAAACCACATTGCTCAACTGTCTAGCCACCCGTTTACAGCCTTCCGTTGGTGCGGTTGAATATCGTATGCGCGACGGACAATTCCGTGATCTCTACCGCATGAGTGAGGCCGAGCGCCGTTTTCTGATGCGGACTGATTGGGGATTTGTGCACCAAAATCCCGCCGACGGTTTACGGATGACAGTCTCAGCCGGCGCCAATGTCGGCGAGCGGTTAATGGCAGTGGGTGACCGGCATTATGGTAAAATTCGCGAAACAGCTACCGACTGGCTTGGCCGTGTGGAAATTTCAGCCGACCGGATTGACGATCAGCCGCGGGCATTTTCGGGTGGTATGCGCCAGCGCCTCCAGATTGCCCGTAATCTGGTGACTTCCCCGCGTCTGATTTTCATGGATGAACCGACTGGCGGTCTGGATGTCTCGGTGCAAGCGCGCCTGCTCGATCTGCTGCGCGGTCTGGTGGCAGATCTGGGTTTGGCGGCGATTGTCGTGACCCATGATCTGGCCGTGGCGCGTTTGCTTTCACACCGCATGATGGTGATGAAGGATGGCCATATTATTGAAGCTGGTCTGACAGATCGCGTGCTGGATGATCCGCAAGCGCCATACACGCAATTGCTTGTTTCCTCGATTTTGCAGGTTTAATCATGACAATGCCCCTTATTGTTTCGGAAGTGGCTAAGAGCTTCACTATGCATTTGCAGGGCGGTATCAAACTGCCGGTGGTGAGCAATGTTTTCTTCGCCCTCAAGGCTAGGGAATGTGCGGTGCTTGGTGGCCCGTCCGGTGCCGGTAAAAGCTCGATCCTCAAAATGGTCTATGGCAATTATGCGGTTGATGAAGGCCAGATTATCTTACGTCATCACGGTAAACAGCTTGATCTGGCGGCCGCTGATCCGCGTACCATTATGGCTGTGCGGCGTGATACGATCGGCTATGTCAGCCAGTTTTTGCGCACTGTGCCACGTGTGAGTGCACTCAATGTGGTGGCAGATCCGTTGTTTGCCCGCGGTGTTAACCGTGAGGAAGCGCAAGATAAGGCTCGCGCTTTACTGGCTATGCTCAATCTGCCGGAGCGGCTATGGGCGCTGCCGCCAGCAACATTTTCGGGTGGCGAACAGCAGCGGGTGAATATTGCCCGAGGCTTTATCACCGATCATCCGGTTTTGTTGCTGGATGAGCCAACCGCCTCGCTGGATGCGAAAAACCGTGATGTGGTGGTGGAGCTGATCTGCCGCAAAAAAGCACAAGGCGTTGCTATGCTCGGCATTTTCCACGATCAGGATGTGCGTGAAGCCGTAGCCGACCGTATCATTGATGTAACAGAATTTTCTCCGGCTTATGTGAAACATGGAGCAGATGCATGACGCGGCTTTCAGAAACCGTGCTGATCCATGAGGGCGCGGAAATCTCCGACAGCACATTCGGCCGTTACACTGAGATTGGTACCCGCTGTCGCATCAGTGAAACAGCAATGGGTGACTATTCCTATATTGAGCGCGACGGCATGGTGTGGTGCGCTAAAATTGGTAAATTTGCCAATATTGCTGCTTCTGTGCGTATCAATGCAACCAATCATCCGATGTGGCGCGCCACGCTGCATCATTTCACTTATCGCGCCAATGATTACTGGCCGGATGCTGAGCAGGAGCAGGGTTTTTTTGAATGGCGGCGTTCCCATCAGGTTACTATCGGCCATGATACATGGCTGGGGCACGGGGTGACTGTGCTGCCCGGAGTTACAATCGGCAATGGTGCAGTCATTGGCTCCGGCGCGGTGGTTACCAAGGATGTGGCGCCTTACAGCATTGTCGGCGGTGTGCCGGCCAAGCTGATCCGCAAGCGTTTTTCAGAAGATTGTATTGAGCGCTTGGAGGCACTGGCATGGTGGGATTGGGATCATCAGGCTTTGCGTCTGGCGCTGGATGATTTTCGCACGCTGGAGATTGAAGCCTTTCTGGAAAAGCACAGTTGAACGTAAACTGTTCTAATCATTGATAACAATAAATATGACGGCCGCATCTGCAAAGACGCGGCCGTTATGCATTAAAAATCTGATTCAAAACATTCATCAAACTGTAATGGAAATCACATTTTCGTTTCATATCACGCTCCTAGTTTCGAGGAAATTGATCGAGGGCGCGATGCTGAAACTTGAAAATGTAACCCGTCGTTTTGGGGGCAATATTGCGGTTGCAGATGTTAATCTGGAAATTCCGCAAGGCCAGATGGTGGGTATTATCGGCGCGTCTGGTGCCGGTAAGTCAACATTGCTGCGCATGATCAACCGTCTGATCGACAGTTCTGACGGGTCGATTATGTTTAAGGATCAGGATGTGTCGCGCCTGCGTGGTGCTGAACTGCGACGCTGGCGCAGTGATTGCGCGATGATTTTTCAGCAGTTTAATCTGGTGCCGCGCCTTGATGTGCTGACCAATGTGTTGCTGGGTCGCCTCAATCAACGCTCTTCGGTCAAGAGCTTGCTTGGGCTTTTCTCCCGTGAGGAACGTGCGCAGGCCATCGCCAATATCGAGCGCCTTGATATTGTCAAAACTGCATTACAGCCGGCCGGCACTCTTTCCGGCGGGCAGCAGCAGCGCGTGGCGATTGCCCGTGCTTTGATGCAAAATCCTAAAGTTATACTGGCCGACGAGCCGATAGCCTCGCTTGACCCGCGTAATGCGCAAGTGGTGATGAGCGCTCTGCGCGACATTAATCAGCGTGAAGGACTGACCGTCATTACCAATCTGCATACACTTGATACTGCCCGCACCTATTGCGACCGCATTATTGGCATGCAGGCAGGGCAGGTGGTTTTTGATGGCACGCCTGCTGAACTGACACAGCTGGCTGCGCGTAAAATTTACGGCGCGGAAGCCGATGATGAGAGTTTTTCAGAAGCTGTGACCTCAACGGCTTTGGAGCAGCAAATACAGCCTGCAACGAGCGCAGCTGTAAGCCCGCAAGTTGCACGCCGTGTTGCGGAGCTGCTCGAATGAATATGTGCAGCGCTCATAAGGCTTTGTTTTTACAAGGCGCAGCATTGCATGTCAGGCATGGCTGGCAATCAGGCCACATCATAAAAATCAAACAGAATCTTAACAGGAGAATGGGTCATGACCTTCAAGAAGCTTTTGCTCGGTGCTGTTGCGCTGTCCGCTGTAGCCGGTTCAACTGCCGCCCGTGCGGATAAGCCTGAAGTGTTTCGCGTTGGTATTATTGGTGGCGAAAACGAATCTGATCGCCTGCGCAACTACCAATGTATCGTGGATAATCTGCCAAAGGCACTCGGCGTAAAAGAAGTGAAGCTGTTTCCTGCAGCCGATTATGACGGTGTTATTCAGGGTCTGCTTGGCGGTACACTCGATTATGCTGAGCTTGGTGCTTCTGGTTATGCCAAGATCTATTTGAGCAATCCTGATGCGGTTGAGCCGATCCTGACCACGGAGCAGACCGATGGTGCCAGCGGTTATTATTCGATCATGGTCGCGCGCAAAGACAGCGGCATTAAAACCGTTGCCGATATGAAGGGCAAGAAACTCGGTTTTGCCGACCCTGATTCAACTTCCGGTTATCTCATTCCGGTTACATCGCTGCCAAAAGATCTCAATGGTGCTACTGTTAAGGACTATTTCAGTGAAACCGGATTTGGCGGCGGCCATGAAAATCTGGTACTCGCAGTTAAAGACGGCAAGTTTGATGCTGGTACAACCTTTGGATCCGGTGTTGGCAGCTTCGATGAAGGTTACACATCCGGCAATTTGCGTAAAATGGTTGATAAAGGCCTGATTGATATGAAGGACTTTACTGAAGTCTGGAAATCACCGCTGATCCCGAATGGCCCGATCGTTATTCGCACAGCTATTGATGCTGATCTTAAGAGCAAGTTCAAAGCCTATATGCTTGATCTGCCGAAAAGTGATCCTGAGTGCTTTGCATCCACAATGGGTGGCGATTTCAAGTCTTATATTGAAGTCAATAAAGACTTTTACCAGCCAATCATTGATGCGCGTAAATCTGAAATTGGTCAGTAATACCTGCTACGGCCAGCCCTTTGGGCTGGCCGTATTTTTTGTTTCACGACATGTTTTGTCTTTAGCTGGCAGGCCTGATGACCCATTCTGATAGTACCCCATCTTCGACCAAAGGAGCTTTCACCAAAACCATGTCGGGTGAAGCGGCTTTGGTTGAAAAGCATTGGCAAGAGCTCTCCTCGCGCCGCCGCATGTATTCCCTGCTGATTATCGGTGGGTTGGTGTTGGCTCTGAGTGCATCGCTGTGGTTTGCCAATGAAACCAATGCCGGAAAGTTTTGGGACCGGTTGCCGCATTTCTTCGATTTTGTCGGGGATATGATCCCGCGTGACGGGCGTGAAATCTGGCGGGCATTGTTCGATTTACCATCCCCTTATTTCGATGGCAGTCAGAAATATGATTATGAAGCAGGCCGCGTTTATTTGTTTGGCAGCAGCTATTATGTGCCGGAATATTTTTACAAGATGCTGGAGACGCTCAATATTGCCATGATGGCGACGCTGATCGGCTTTTTCTTCGGTTTTATACTTTGCTTTTTTGCCGCCAAAAATCTGACAACCAGCCGATTTCTGCGCTTCTTTGTACGTCGCTACATGGAAATTCTGCGTGCATTTCCTGAGATTGTGATTGCCGGTTTCTTCGCGGCTATTCTGTCTTTCGGGCCTATTCCGGCGATTTTTGCCGTGGGGATTCACACCATCGGGGCCTTGGGTAAGCTGTTTTTCGAAGTGGTAGAAAATGCCGATATGAAAGCAGAAGAAGGCTTGCGCGCCGTTGGCGCCAATTGGGTGGAGCGTGTTGGCTTCGGTATTGTACCGCAGGTGATGCCCAATTTCATGTCTTACGCATTTTTGCGATTTGAGATCAATGTCCGCGCTTCTACCATTATCGGTGCAGTGGGTGGTGGTGGTATCGGCGAGGCTCTGCGTCTCTCCATTGGCCATGGCCATCAGGCCAAAACCCTGGCGATGGTGCTGTTATTGTTTGTCACAATCATTGCGGTGGATCAGATTTCCGCCTGGCTGCGCGGCCGTCTTGTCGGCGCTCAGGCCTTTCAATTCGGAGCGTGATGATGACCGCCAAAACTTTGAGTGCCGACCAAATTTCCGATCTTGAAAACCGTTATCCGCAAGTGTTTAAACGCTCGTGGAATAAGCGCTATTTATTGCCGCTCGTCGTGATTGGTGTGGTGATTTATATGATCTATTGCTGGTGGTTTTTTGCCATTGGCACTGTGCTCTCTGAAGGGCAGTGGGACAGAGCCGGTATTACCGCACGACAATGGTATTCCTATGAAATACGGCCGACCATGCGCATGAGCGGAGATGAGGTTAAAATTACCTATCCGCGCTTTTCAGTGCTTGGCAACAATCCGGATCCAGAATGGGTGAGTGTGGCAAACGGCACTACATCAGTGCGCTTTGGCGAAACACAGGCACTGCATCTTACAGGGCAAACAGTGATTGTGGAGCGCGGTAGCGAGAGCCTGGCAATCCGCATCGGAGCAGATGCCGCAAGGCCCGTTAATGACGCCCCGCTGCCGTCATGGGCGATGCTGAGCAATGATGAGGTTAAGGTAAATTTCGGCTTTGCCGGAGAAGCCCGCATCATGCCGGAGCGTATTAGTATTACACGGCGCTTTATGGGGTGGCCGAATTTTGTCTTCGATACCAATTCACCTTTCTGGAATAAATCTGTTGGTGAAGTAGCGACGATGATCACGTCTGGCGAGCGGATCAAGCCGGAAATGTCCAATCTGTCGCTGGCATTTAATAATATCTGGTATAATGCCGAATGGCAGCATGGCGATGTCTGGATCAAAATGTTGCAGACCATTGTTATGGCTTTTGTCGGGACATTATTTGCCGGCATGCTGGCGCTGCCGCTGGCCTTCATTGCGGCGCGTAATATTATGCCGAATTTCTTTGCCAATCAGATTACCAAGCGTTTGTTTGATTTCCTGCGATCGGTCGATATGTTTATCTGGGCGCTGTTTTTCACCCGCGCTTTTGGTCCGGGGCCCTTGGCCGGTATTTCAGCAATCTTTTTCACCGATACCGGAACGCTGGGTAAACTCTATGCTGAGACGCTGGAGAATATTGATGACAAGCAGCGTGAGGGGGTGAAGTCGGTTGGCGCATCACCGATGAATGTGCAGCGCTACGGGGTTATTCCCCAGGTGATGCCGGTCTTTTTAAGCCAGATGCTATATTTCTGGGAATCCAATACCCGCTCGGCAACCATTATCGGCGCAGTCGGGGCGGGTGGTATTGGCCTTAAACTTTGGGAGGCTATGCGAACCAATTCCAACTGGGCAAATGTTGCCTATATGGTGGTGCTCATTCTGATCGTGGTGTTTGTTTTCGACGCTATTTCCAATGCCTTGCGGTCGCGTCTGACGGGTGATCGGCGTGCCTCACAGAAATGAAATAAAAGCTTCTTATCAGTGTAGTCTACCTGTCACAAAACTCCTGTAGGCCACAGCTGTCACGCGCCGTTCTGTCTCTATTTATGATGGCGCGTGATGGTTGCAGCCAGCAGGGAAATATCATGCCGATATCTTATGAAGCCACGTTTAAAAATGCCCGTATCATCCTTGAAGATGAGATTATCACCGGTACGATACAAATCCGCGACGGTAAAATTACTGATATCAGTGCCGGAAATGGTGTAAGCGGCGAAGATTTTGGCGGCGATTATCTGATGCCCGGCATTGTGGAGCTGCATACTGATCATCTGGAACAACATTATGCCCCGCGCCCGAAAGTGCGCTGGAATGCGGATGCGGCTTTAATGGCGCATGATGCGCAGATTGCGGCTTCCGGCATTACCACTGTACTTGATGCATTACGTGTTGGTATGGATGGCGATACGGATATTAACACAGAGGATATGATCAAGCTGGCCGATGCGATTGAGGCTGGTCAGCGCGACGGGCGCCTGCGTGCCGATCATTATCTGCATTTGCGTTGCGAGGTGTCTTCGCCGTCATGTCTCGATGCATTTGACCTTTTCGAGCATAAATCTCAGGTCAAAATTGCGTCTCTTATGGATCATGCGCCGGGGCAACGCCAGTTTGCCAGTCTGGAAGCCTATAAAACCTATTATATGGGCAAGCAGAAAATGACACAGGCAGAATTTGAAGCCTATTGTGATCGCAGACTTGCGGAATCAGCTGCAAATTCCGACCGTTTTCGTAAAGAAATAGCGGCGCGCTGTCAGGCAAAAGGCATTGCTCTTGCCAGCCATGATGATGCAACACTTGCCCATGTGGGTGAGGCGGTCGAGCAGGGTATTCAGGTTGCAGAATTTCCAACAACACTGGAAGCGGCACAAGCATCCAAACAGGCAGGCATGGCAGTATTGATGGGGGCGCCGAATATTGTGCGCGGCTCCTCACATTCCGGCAATGTTTCAGCACGTGATCTTGCCAATGCAGGACATCTCGATATTTTATCGTCTGATTATATCCCTTTCAGCCTGATACAGGCGGTCTATACCTTACCGGAGCTTGTAGATGGCTTTACCTTGCCGCAGGCGATTAATCTGGTAACGCGCAATCCTGCAAATGCGGTCGGCTTTCATGATCGTGGTAGCCTTGCCACGGGTAAGCGTGGCGATATGGTTCGTATTCATATGCAAAATAGCATACCGGTTGTACGCTCCGTTTGGCGTGAGGGTAACAGGGTGCTATAAGTTATTGCGCTTGTCGTATATGGTATGAGCAGACAGATGGAATTGGACGGAACGAGCATTATGACTGGTATTTTTGTCGCTGTTGTGGGGCCGAGCGGAGCCGGTAAAGACACGATCATCGACTATGCACGCAGTCGCTTGCCGCAAGATGGCAGCTATCATTTCGTACGCCGTGTTGTTACCCGCGATGCGCATGGAAATACGGAGGATCACGACACTTTATCGGAGCCGGATTTTTTAAAGGCGGTTGATAATGGTGATTTTTGCATGCATTGGCAGGCGCATGGGCTTTATTATGGTTTGCCGGCAGAAATTGAAGATGTGCTGGCACAAGGTGGCGTGGTGGTGGCCAATCTCTCGCGCCGTGTTTTACCGCAGCTGGCCAGGCGTTTTCCCCGTGTCACAATTGCCCATATCACAGCGCAGCCTGAAGTGCTGGCGCAGCGTCTGGCTTCCCGCGGAAGAGAAACACCGCAATCCATCGCGCTGCGTTTGCAGCGCCAGCAAAATGTGGATCCCTGTGGTCTGGAACTGATGGTGATTGATAATTCCGGAGAGGTGGCATCAGCGGGCGATACATTCACCCGCTATCTTATGGCTGCTGTTTAGGCGCAGGCTTGTCATCGTCATCAGGCAGAAAAATCCGGTTGGCGGCACCGTCCATATCTTCATATTGCCCGTTTTTCAAAGACCATAAAAAGGCGGTCAGCCACAGACCGCCAAACAGCAGGGCAATAGGGATAAGAAAAATCAGAACATTCATATTTCAAGTCTTTTGCTGGGGTGCATGTCCGGTGCAGCTGTCTTTGCTTTAGGCTGCTGTATCTTTTTGCCTGCTTTAAGCCGAAGTGCATTGCTGACAACGAGTATCGAAGACAACGACATCGACAAGGCGGCAATCAAGGGCGTGACATAGCCAAATAATGCAATCGGGACTGCAATAATATTATACACCAGTGATAAGGCAAAGTTTTGACGGATCAGCTTGCCTGCCTCACGTGATATGGCAACTGCCAGCGGCACAGCTGTCAGGCTGTCATGCAGGAACACGAAATCAGCCGCATTGCGCCCGATATCCGCAGCCGTTGCCGGTGCCATAGAAACATAAGCACTCATCAGAGCCGGCGCATCATTGAGCCCGTCACCCACCATCAGTACTTTATGCCCTTCATGGGTGCGCTCTGTTACCAGCTCGGATTTTTGGTTTGGCAATATTTCAGCGCAGTATGTTGCAATGCCTAGCTGCTGTGCCAGTGCCTGCACGGTCTTTTCTTTGTCGCCGGAGAGAATTTCAACGCTGAGATTTTCATCCTTGAGTGCTTGCACAGAACGGGCAGCATCTTCACGCGGGCTGTCTTCAAAGCGGAATGTTTCAAGCAATATACCATTGCACGATAAAACACTTTCAGTGCCGGCATGAGCGGTTGGTGCTGTGCTGTTGGCTACAGCCCAGTTTTTACGGCCAAGACGATAAATGTCCTGCCCCATACGGGCTTCAATTCCGGCACCGCTTACCTCTTCAATTAAATCAAAACTAATATTTTTTGCCGGATTGGTAAACGCAGTCAGTGCGCGTGACAGCGGATGGCGTGAATAGAGTGCCAGCTCCGCCGCCAGTTCCAGACTGTGCTGATCCAGCCTTTGGCGGTCAGTCAGCTGTGGCTGGCCAAGTGTCAGCGTGCCGGTCTTGTCAAACATCACGCTGTCAATTTCGGCCATGCGCTCCATTGCCGAGCCGTCTTTGATCATGATGCCGTTTTCAAATAACCGTCGTGCCGCCACAACCTGTACAATCGGCACTGCCAGAGCCAGCGCGCATGGGCAGGTAATAATCAGTGTCGTGATGGCAACATAGATCGATTTGTGCCAGTCGCCGCTGAACATAAACCACACAATAAATGCCAGCAAAGCTGTAGTGTGAACCAGTGGCACATAGAGTGCTGAAGCGCGATCTGCAAGCTGGCGGTAACGTGCGCGTCCGCCTTCTGCGGCATCCATCAAGCGCACCATTTCCGCAAGAAATGAATTATCGGCAGAGGCAGTGGAAATAATCGTTAAAGGTGCAGAGATATTCATGGTTCCTGCACGCAATTGCGAACCCGGCGCCACCGGTACAGGCAGGCTTTCACCGGTTGCAATCGAGCAATCGAGATCAGAGCGGCCACTTTCAACCACCGCATCAACCGGCACACGTTCACCCACTGCCAGAATAATCCGCATAGACGGGCGGATATCACCAATCGGCATGAAACTATGCTGGTTATCATCACCAATCACCACCGCACCGCGTGCGGCCAGCTGGCTCAGGCCTTTGACCGCAGAGCGCGCACGCTCGCGCATCACATGATCGAGCGTGCGGCCAATCAGCAGAAAGAACAGCAGGCTAGCAGAGGCATCAAAATAAGCATGCTGGCCGGAATTCAGTGTTTCATAAACACTCATAATGAAAGCGAGGGTAATGGCGAGTGAAATCGGCACATCCATATTGCTGCGGCCATGCCGCAGCGCATTCCACGCTGAAAGATAAAAAATACGACCGGAATATATCAATGTCGGCAGGGCAATCAGGCCGGATAGCCAGTGAAACATATCACGGGTTGCAGCATCAGCACCCGACCACACCGAAACCGAAAACAGCATGATATTCATCGAGGCAAAACCGGCAACCGCCAGTGCAATCAGCAGGCGCGAGAGTTGCGGGTCTTTATCATCGCCAAGCTCAAAAATATGCGCCGGATAACCGGCTCTTTGTAGAGCATCAATAACCGCAGGCGGCTCTGCGCCATCTTTCCAGCGGATCGAAACCCGCTTGGCTGAAAGATTGACGCGAGCATAAGTAACCTCAGGCAAGGCTCGAAGGGCTGCCTCAACTGTCTGAATACATAGCCCGCAATGGACAGAGGGCACCGACAAATCAAGCTGGCGCTGGCCGTCACCAAGCACGCGGCTGGCCAGCAACAATTCTTCCGGCCGGTAATCGGCGGCAGAAAATTGAATACCAGAGCCGCAGCAACTCATTGAGCAGTTCCTTTCACAGGCGTTTCAGCGGTATCGAGTGTAAATTTACCGCCGGTAATATGGACACGGTTAACCTGCCGATATGGCTCCTCCAAACCGGCATAGGTGTTAATTTCAACAACCCAGTTACCATCATTTAAAGTGGCTTCGGCGGTGAGAAAATTATCATCTGCCGGCAGCATGTTCAGTGTCTGGTCTTCTTTCTCATTCACGGGCCTGCGAAATACGGCAGTGGCACCAACCGCTTTAACCGCATTGCCATCTGGATCGGTCAGGCGGTAGCGCACGACGCCATCCTGATAAGACATTTCCGGCTGCCAGTTCAGTGCTGCATGGGCTTTGCCGATGATGGATTTTTCGTTGAATTCCTGACTGGCTACATAAGAGTTTTTAACCACCAGACCTGACCAGCTGGTGATGGCCGAGGTTGCCATAATAATATTAACGACAATAATCACACCAAAAAATGCAATCATAATGCCGAGCATATGCCAGCCGGTAAAAACGCGGCCCGGTGTTGACGGCGCCTGATTGGCATTCCCTTCAGTTTTCTGGCTAAGCATCAGCGTTTCTCCGGTGCGATGAATGTCGCTTTATAAGTGGCGGATTCCGTTCCGTTCACGTCACGTACAGTCATGGTGAAAGGGCGTGAGCCGGGTCTGGATGAATTGCGCGGTAAGGTGATAAACACTTTGAGCGTTTTCAACCGGTCCGGCTCAGCTTCAAAAATATGCCTGTCTGAACTGTCGGTTGTCTGATCTGCAACGCTGACCTGCGCTGATGGCAGCCCTTCAATCAGCAGCTCGAACTGGCGTGGTTCATTGACCATATTGAGCAGTTTAACAGTATAGCCGTTACGGATTGAACCGTCAGACAGCAGCACATATTGCGGGTTACGGTCTTGCAGCACATTAATGCCGATCCGTTCACGCATCAGCAATGTGGTAATCAGAGCCACACCGATCAGCGCCCAGATAGAGAAATAGAACAGGCTGCGCGGGCGGAAGATTTTAGTCATTTTCAATTGCTGTACTTTATCATTGAAAATGTTTTTAGCGCTATAAACCCGGCCAGGTTCAATCGGAGCGGTGCCGCCATTGGTGGCCAGAGCCATATTGGCATCATAATCCGATAGTGTGGAATAAGAGATCAAACCGCGGGGTTTGTCGATCTTATCCATCACTGAATTACAGGCATCAATACATAAGGCGCAACTGATGCATTCAAGCTGTTGCCCGTCACGAATGTCGATACCCATCGGGCACACGGCAACACAGGCATTGCAATCCACGCAATCGCCGACACTTTCGCCAGCAGCAATGGCTTTTTTTGCGTGGCGTGAACGCGGTTCACCGCGCCAGTCATTATAGGTAACAGTGAGCGAGTTTTCATCAAGCATAGCGGCCTGAATGCGCGGCCACGGGCACATATAGGTACAGACCTGCTCACGCAGCAATCCGCCAAAAACATATGTTGTTGCTGTCAGAACTGCGACAGTTGTATAGGCCACCAGTGCAGCCTGACCGGTGATGAAATCCATCAGCAGTGCCGGTGCATCGGCAAAATAGAAAATCCAGGCGCCGCCGGTCATCACTGCAATCATCAGCCAGATTGCATGTTTGGTAACGCGCTTGGTCAGCTTGTCGAAACTCATCGGGGATTTATCGAGCTTTATCCGTGCATTGCGGTCACCTTCAACGGCGCGCTCAACTACCAGAAACAGATCTACCCACACAGTTTGCGGGCATGTATAGCCGCACCATGCACGCCCTGCCACACTGGTGACAAGGAACAGGCCGATACCGGCCATAATTAAAAGTCCTGCCACATAATAGAATTCTTGCGGCCAGATTTCGATGAAAAAGAAGTAGAAACGGCGATGGGCAATGTCAATCAGCACAGCCTGATCGGGCGCATAGGGCCCGCGATCCCAGCGCAGCCACGGGGTAATGTAATAAATGCCCAGAGTGAGAAACATGATAATCCATTTGAAGCGGCGGAATTCACCATTGACCCGCTTCGGGAAGATCTTGACGCGCGCGGCATATAAAGCGCTGCGCTTTCCAGACGAATTAACCGCCTGTGCATCTATGCGTTCAACCTCACCGACATCTGACATTGTATACTCCGGGGCCGGAGCAGTCCGGCTTGATTATTTTGAGCAGCAGGCCGGAGCATATGTGCACCGGCCTTTTGTTTGATCGGCTGAAAATCAGCCTGTTATTCCCCGCCACCCAGCGAGTGGATATAAACGGCCAGCTGCTTCACTGTAACGTCGCCGAGACGGGCTTCCCATGCCGGCATCACGCCGTGTTTCGGGCTTCTGATCTGGCGGGCAATGGCATCTTCACCAGAGCCGTAGAACCAGATGGCATCAGTGAGATCCGGTGCGCCGAATTCTTTGTTGCCCTTGGCATTCTCGCCATGACAAGCAGCGCAATTTTCAGCAAATACCTGCTGACCGGCAGGGATCATTTTGGCATCGCGCGGCGCTGAGGTCAGGCTGGTAACATAGGCTGCTACATCGCGGATTTGCTGCGGCTCAAGAATGTCACCATAGGCCGGCATCTCAGAAATGCGGGTATCCGGATCATCTTTCGAGCGTACACCATGACGAATGGTTTGCAGAATTTCGTCAATCGAGCCACCCCACAACCAGTCATCATCATTAAGGTTAGGATAGCCTGGCGCACCCTGTGCGCCGGAGCCGTGGCACTGCACGCAATTTACACGGAATGCAGCCGCACCACCGGCAACTGCAAACTGGTTGAGCTGCGGATCAGCCATGATTTCCTGTACGGATTTTTCATTAATGGCCGCCAGAGTTGTCTGACGGTCATTCTGGATCTGCGCATTCTCGTTCCAGAAATCCCCGCGGCTCGACCATTGCAGAACACCGGTGGTTGCACCGTTGATCAGCGGCCATGCCGGATAGGCAATCGTATAGGCTATCGCCCAGACAATGGTGGCATAATAGGCATAGAGCCACCAGCGTGGCATCGGATTGTCAAGCTCGCGGATGCCGTCCCATTCATGGCCGGTTGTTTCAACGCCTGTGACGTCATCAATATGCTTTTCAGTCATTATGGTCATCCTTGAACAGAATGGCTTGCGCCTCTTCGGCAGCTTTTTTGCTACCGGGGCGGAAGGCGAAGAAGACGACAAAGAGAAAGAACAGGAACATTGCTAACAGCCCCCAGCTGTCGGCAAAGTGGCGCATGGTCGTATAGTCCATGAGTAACCTCCTTTATCGCGACTGTGGTGACTGGTCATAGGTTGAGAAATCAACCAATGTGCCCAGCATTTGCAGATAGGCCACCAGCGCATCCATTTCGCTCACAACCCGTGGATTACCGTCGAAATCACCGGTTTTGGCTTTAGGGTAGCGTGCCAGCAAAGCGTCTGTATCCGCATCCGGATCAGCCTGTGCTTTGATATCGGCCACAGCATTATCAAGCATGTCCTGATCATAAGGAACGCCCACAGCGATGTTGGCTTTGAGGTTGCTGACAATGTTCGGCACATTCAAAGGGGTATCGAGCAGGAACGCATAGCCCGGCATCACGGATTCAGGCACCACATCACGCGGACGCACCAGATGCTGTACATGCCATTCATTGGAATAGCGGCCACCGACACGTGCCAGATCAGGCCCCGTGCGTTTGGAGCCCCACTGGAAGGAATGGTCATACATGCTTTCAGCAGCAAGGCTGTAATGACCGTAGCGCTCCACTTCATCGCGGAATGGACGGATCATCTGTGAGTGACAGGTATAACAACCTTCACGCACATAGATGTCGCGACCGGCCAGCTCCAGAGGAGAGTAGGGGCGCATGCCCTCTACTTTCTCAATGGTATTTTGCAGATAAAACAGCGGTGCAATTTCCACCAGACCGCCAATAGTCACCACAACAAGCGAGCCGATCAGCAACAAAGTCGCATTTTTCTCGATCAGCGAGTGTTTTTTGAGAATAGACATAACGCTGTTGCTCCTTATACCGCTGGCTTCATATACGGGCCGGAATTTGGCTCTGAGATTGGAGTGGAACCGGGGATAACCGCTTCCTCTCTCAAATCACCGCGAATAGTCTTGTAAACATTCCAGGCCATAACCAGTCCGCCTGCAAGATACATCACACCACCAAGAGTACGAATGACATAGTAAGGGAACATGGCCAGTACAGTTTCGGCGAAGGAGTAAACCAGGAAGCCCTGATCATCATATTCACGCCACATCAGGCCCTGCTGAATACCGGCAACCCACATAGCAGCCGCATAAAGCACGATGCCGAGAGTGGCGAGCCAGAAGTGCCAGTTGACCATGCGTACCGAATAGAGGCGTTCACGGTTCCACAAGCGCGGTACAAGGAAATAAACCGCAGCAAAAGTGATCATGCCGTTCCAGCCCAAGGCGCCTGCATGCACGTGGCCAATCGTCCAGTCGGTATAATGCGACAGAGAGTTGACAGCTTTGATCGACATCAGCGGGCCTTCAAATGTTGCCATGCCGTAGAAAGCAATAGCGGCAACCATCAGGCGGACAACAGGGTCGGTACGGATTTTGTCCCATGCGCCTGAAAGCGTCATCAGGCCGTTGATCATACCACCCCATGACGGCATCCACAGTACGATGGAGAACACCATACCCAATGTCTGTGCCCAATCCGGCAGCGCGGTATAATGCAGATGGTGCGGACCGGCCCAGATATAGAGAAAGATGATCGACCAGAAGTGCACGATCGACAAACGGTAGGAATAGATCGGGCGGTTAACCTGCTTTGGTACAAAATAATACATCATCGCAAGGAAAGGCACGGTGAGGAAGAAGGCCACCGCATTATGCCCGTACCACCATTGGGTTACGGCATCCTGCACGCCGGAGAAAGCCGAATAGCTTTTCACGCCAAGGAAAGAGACCGGAATCGCCAGATTGTTGATGATGTGCAACATCGCAATGGTCACGATGAAAGACAGGTAGAACCAGTTGGCCACATAAATATGCGGTTCTTTACGCTTCAGGATCGTACCCATGAACACAACGAGATAAACGACCCACACAATTGTCAGCCAGATATCAACATACCATTCAGGTTCGGCATATTCACGCGATTGGGTAATGCCGAGCAGATAGCCGGTTGCAGCCATAACAATGAACAGGTTGTAGCCCCAGAATACAAACCATGCCAGATCGCCGCCAAACAGGCGGGCGCGGCAGGTGCGCTGCACCACATAAAAAGAGGTGGCGATCAGGGCGTTACCGCAGAATGCGAAAATCACTGCAGATGTATGCAGCGGGCGCACGCGGCCAAAATTGAACCACGGGCCGAAATTAAGATCCGGGAATGCCAGCTGTGCAGCAATGACGACACCAACCAGAAAACCAACAACGCCCCAGAATACAGTAGCAATGACACCATAACGGATAGGGCCGTCGATATATGTGGACTTGTCTTCTTTGACCGGTTTCATGCTGTAGTCAGCATTACGGAACAATAAAACAGTAAAGACGATAAGTGTGAAGAACAGAACCCACATATGGCTTCTGAATAATGGATCATGTGTAAGCCCGGCAAGCAGCAATGCGAAAAACGCACCGAGCCCCGAGATTACAATTCCCGCAGCGTAATTCATGAAAAGTCCCCTCGCGCGCGCGTGATAGTTCTTGCCCTTGATATTGCAGAAAAACCTGCAAATTGAGCAGTATAGAGTTATTATATTCCATGAAAATATTTAGTCATTGATTTAAATCAAACGCCGCAGGCAGCAAGCTGGTCGCAAATATGCATAATTTTAAAAACGACAATGGCTTCAAAATTGCCGGATTAAAGGCTGCATTATAAAATTTATATATTTACAGAAGTATTTAATTATAAATTGCTAATATTGTAAAATTTACTATGCGATTCAGCGGCTTAATTTAATTTTTAATTTTCTAACAATTCGGTATTTACGGTAATTACTGAAATAAGCATATTTATATTCTCGTTCACTCAGGCTCTTAAAGTCCAGTCTTTCTTGTAGGTTTTATCAGGTATTTATCCAATAATGTCGGTAATTTGCGTAATTACTGGTTGTTTTTGAGGTGGGGCTGATTGTCGCTATACTGTCGTTTTAAGATAGAAAACGTGTGCTGACGACTTTGTCTTCATTGAAGTCTTGGTGAATTAAGCCGTTTTTTTGTGATTCTTAGTGTAATATTGCGCGGTAAAAACTGGTGATATGCATTGTGTTTTAAAGGGTTGGTTGAGCGCTGAAGCGAATTGTCAATTTTTTGATGCAAAATTGCTATCAATCCATGCAAATTTCGTATGGAAAATTGCCGACATTTAGCGGTGCTGCCCCTTGCTTTGGGGGCTTATATTTGCAAGCATAAGACCAACAAATAATAAAAAGTGCTGACGGAATAGCTGTAAAAGACAGCATCTTAAATTCCGGATGGCATAGGGGAACTATGAAGCCACCACATCTTTGATGTGTAAGGCTTTTCCTCAGCTCTAAAATTATATCGCCGGAATATACCGGCGCGGAACAGCTGAATTATGTCTTACGCTTCAGTGGCGGGGCATCTGGGAGATAAATTAAGAATGATACATGCAGATCTCGTCCTTGCGGGCGGGCGGATTTTTTGCGGCCTTAAACAGGGTTTTGCCGAGGCTGTAGCCATTGCAGACGGTAAGATTTTGGCAACCGGCAGTCGTGCTGAAATAGAAGCACTTGCCGGTGAACAGACGCGCCATATTGATCTTGCCGGTCGGGTTGCTGTGCCGGGCCTGAATGATGCGCATATGCATTTGCTGATGGTTGGCATTGGCATGAACGAGATTAATCTGCGGCCTGAATCCGGTGTGCATAGTCTTGAAGAGGTTTTTACCCGTATCCGCCATGCGATTGATGAAAAACCCGCCGGTGAGTGGATCAAAGGTGGCGGCTATGATCATTATGAGCTGAGCGAGCAACGCCATCCGACCATTGAAGAACTCGATGCTATTGCCCCCGATCATCCGGTATATATTACCCGTACCTGCGGCCATGTTGGTGTTGCCAATAGTGCTGCCATGCGACTTGCCGGTATCAGCCATGATACTCCAAGCCCGTCCGGCGGCTTGATTGAAAAGCGCAATGGCAAATTGTCGGGTCTGCTCGCAGAATCCGGCATGCGTGTTGTGAGCGAAAAAATCCCGCCACTGAGCCGTGATGAGTTGAAAGCTGCCATTATCCGTGCGTCGCATTTTATGCTGAGCCAGGGGTTTACTTCGGTAATGGATGCCGCTGTTGGCATGGGTTACGGGCTTGATGAAATCTATGCCTATGAAGAACTGGCCGCTGCCGGTGAATTGCCGCTCCGCACATGGGTGTGCATTTACGGCAATCATGATGGTATTGGCGATGAAGCGTATGCGCAGGGCTACCGTGCCAAGCGCCAGACCGGCAATTTGCGCTATGGCGCGATGAAGGTATTTTCCGACGGTAGTGCAGGCGGGCTGACTGCGGCGATGAGCGAGCCATATGTGGCCGGTGATCCGAATAATTTCGGTATTTTCTGCTATTCAGAAGCGGTGATGCATGCATCGCTGAAGCATTATCATGAGCTTGGTTATCAGCTGGCTATCCATGCCATTGGTGACGCAGCCATTGAGCAGGTTTTATCCGGCATTGAAAATGCCGATAGTGCAGAGAATCCTATCCTTGGGCGCCGCCACCGTATTGAGCATTGCGGCTTTTTGAGTGACGGTCAGATCGAGCGTATGGCCAAAGCCGGAATTGATCCGGTGCCGCAGCCGATGTTTATCTATGAATTTGGTGATCTTTATGTTGCCAATCTTGGTGAAGCCCGCGCCCATGCCTCATATCCGATGCGCAAATGGCTGGATGCCGGTTTGCATCCGGCAGCATCCTCTGATGCACCGGTGACTTCAACCAATCCGTTTCAAAACCTCTACACACTCGTCACACGCAAAACCAAGATCGGCTCGGTCATCGGTGGTGACCAGTGCCTGACCATGGAAGAGGCAGTGCATGCCTATACGCATTTGGGTGCCTATACGCAGTTTGCCGAAAATGAGACCGGACAGCTGATGGCAGGCATGTCTGCGGATATTGCAGTGTTTTCAAAAGATATTTTTTCCTGCACGCCGGAAGAGGTCAAAAGCGATGTGCGCTGCGACATGACGGTGCTGGAAGGCAAAATTGTATTTGAGCGACAGGTTTAACTGATTTTTCCGATGCGTAATTTCATTTGCGCATCGGTAAGGCAGTCAAAGAAAGGTTAATCTATGCTGCGGCACACGTTACAACGTCTGCTCCTTGCGCTTCCGGTCATGTTCGGTGTGTTACTGCTTGGCTTTTTGCTGATGCAGGTTGTGCCGACCGATCCGGCACAGGTGCGGGCAGGCCCGACCGCAACACAGGAACTGGTTGAGGCAATCCGGCGTGATCTCGGTCTTGATCAACCATTGTGGAAGCAGTTTTTCTATTATGTCGGCCGTCTGATGCACGGTGATCTCGGCGTGTCCATCATCAATAATGTGCCGGTCTCGCAAGAACTCGGCGCCACAATCGGGCCAACGCTCGAACTGATGGTTGCTTCGCTGATCTGGGCAATTCCTCTCGGCATTTTATTAGGCACAGTGGGTGCTTATTATCGCGGCTCGCTGCTTGATCGCGGGATTATGGCTGTTTCGGTTGCCGGTGTATCTGTGCCGGTGTTTTTTCTGGGGCTGGTGCTGGTCTGGCTGTTCGGGTTTAAATATCCGATCCTGCCATTTACCGGTCGCCTTGGCCCGTTATGGACCATCGACGGATTACGCAGCATCATTTTGCCAGCCATCACTTTGGGCGGGGTTTTTGTAGGGCCTGTGGCGCGTATGACCCGCACCTCGGTGCTTGATGTGCTGGGTGCCGATCATATCCGTACCGCACGCGCCAAAGGGCTGACCGAACGTTTGGTGGTAACACGCCATGCCTTGCGCAATGCGCTGGTGCCGGTGGTAACGCTGATCGGTTTGCAAATCGGCTTTCTGCTTGGTGGTGCTGTGGTGGTTGAAACAGTGTTTTCATGGCCTGGTATCGGCCGCCTTGCTGTGGGTGCGATTTTGTCCAGCGATCTGCCGATGGCACAGGGCACCATTATTGTGATGTCGCTCGGTTTTATTCTCGTCAATCTCGGCGTTGATATTCTTTATGCTGTGCTTGATCCGCGCGTGAGGGGGGCATGATGAGCAGTCTTGCAAAAAATACCGCATCAGTAATCGTCCCACCTGTGGAACAAGAGGTTGCTTTTAAGCGCGTCAGTGTTTTGAAAATGCTGATGTCGGATACCGGCTCTGTCATTGCTTTGTTTCTGGTTGTGGCAACATTGTTCTGCGGCTTGTTTGCGCCATGGTTGGCGCCTGAAGATCCCTATGGCGGTAATCTGTCGATGATGCTCAAGCCGATCGGTGAGGCAGGCTATCTGCTTGGCACAGACGGGCAGGGGCGCGGCATGGTCACGCGTTTGCTCTATGGTATCCGCACCACTTTGTTTATGGGGTTTGTGTCGGTGTTTTTCGGCTGCATGCTCGGCGGTATGATCGGGTTTATCGCGGCCTATTATCCACGTTGGAACGGCATTTTAATGCGCTTTATGGATGTGCTGTTGTCTTTTCCGGCGATCTTGTTCGGCTTGGCAATTGCAGCGATTTTCGGCCCGGGCCTAACCGCCGTTATCATTGCGCTCACTGTCGCTACTGTGCCGTTGATGGCACGTATTGTGCGCGGTGGCGCCATTGTGGTTTTGCAGCAGGATTATATTGAAAGTGCGCATTCGCTCGGTATGTCGGATGCCCGCATCATTTTTAAATATGTCCTTCCGAATTGCCTGTCATCGATTTTCGTCTTTGTAACCCTGCGGTTCGGACAGGTCATTCTGCTGGGTGCTGCTCTGTCTTTTATCGGCCTTGGCGCGCAGCCGCCAACTGCAGAACTGGGTGCAATGGCATCTGAAGGGCGTAACTTTCTGTTTTTCGCGCCACATGTGTCGGTTCTGCCAAGTCTTATGATCTTCATTATCGTGCTGGCATTCAACGTCTTGGGCGACTCTTTACGCGATGCGCTTGACCCGAAACTTCGTAAATAAACGCTTTTAATTTTGGTGGCGGATCACTGCACAGAACAGCGGCCGCTTCTTCAGGAGGACTAAAATGAGAAAATATCTGTTAACAGCTCTGGCTGCCGGTGTTGCATCACTGGCTTTGTCAGCGGGCGCCACCCATGCCCAGACCAAAGCACCGCTTTCAATCCTGCGTGTGATTGATGCGGATAATTATGACCCGATCCGCTCAACCTCAACCGCTATGGTGGAAGTGATGGCGATGCTGGGTGATACGCTGGTATCGCTGGATTTCGATATGAAATCAATCAAGCCGGGTCTGGCAGAAACATGGTCGGTCTCGGACGACGGCAAGACCTATACATTCAACCTGCGCAAAGATGTTAAATTCTGCGATGGCCGCGCTATGACCGCTGATGATGTGGTTTATACCATTCAGCGCTGGCAGAATCCGGAACGCCGTTCGCCAACCGCTTTCCGGGGCGGCAAGGTGAAAAATGTTTCGGCCAAAGATGATTATACCGTCATCTATGAGCTGGAAGAGCCTTATTCAGATTTGCTGCCGCAGCTGACAATGCCGTTCTCTACAGTTGTGGATAAAGCAACGGTTGAAAAGCTCGGCGAAAACTTCGGTGTGCAGGGTTTTAACGGCACCGGCCCTTATTGCTGGGTAAGCTGGCAGCCGCGTCAGGAACTGAAGCTGAAAAAACATGCGGATTACACATGGGGTCCGTCTTTCTATAAAAATCCAAGCCCGCAGATTGATGAGATTGTCTGGCGTGTTATCCCGGAGGCCAATACGCTGATGGCGGCTATTCAGGCGCGTCAGGCTGACATGACCTATTACATGCCGCCAATCGCTCTGAGCACCATGGAACAAATGCCTGGCATTAACGTGTCCAAGCAGGAAAACTACATTTATGACATGTTCATGGGCTTCAAAATTGATAAGCCGGTTGTGTCTGATCCAGTGATCCGTAAAGCCGTGAATATGGCAACCAATAAGGCTGCGATTACGCAGGCTGTTTATTTTGGCCATGGTAAGGAAATGAAGTCGCTGGTAAATCCGAGCATCATCGATTTTGATCCGGAATCTTCCAAGCTCACACCGGCTTTTGATCAGGACGCCGCCAATAAGCTGCTCGATGAAGCCGGCTGGAAAATGGGCAGCGACAATATCCGTGAAAAAGACGGCCTGAAAGCCACTTTCCTCGTTTATGGTCTGCGTAATGCTACCAATCCGACAGTGAGCGAGGCTATGCAGGCTGATCTGCGCAAAGTCGGTATCGACATGAAGATCCAGCTTTGGGATGCAACCGTTGGCTGGGGCAAAATGGCAACGCAGGAATTTGATGCGTTCTATATGAACTATCCTGCACTCACCGCGCTTGAGGCTATCGGTCTTTACTTCCCAAGCCGTCAGGCACCGACACCAAACCGGATGAACTGGAAAGATCCGGCAACGGATGAGCTGATCCGCAAGGCTGCGACCACCACCAGTCAAGAAGAGCGCCATGAGGCACTTGCTACTCTGCAGCGCAACCTCACGGAAGCCAATGTTTGGGTCACACTGTCTTCCGAGCCAATGTGGCTGGTTTCCGGTGACCGCGTGGAAGGCGCAAAAGCACATGGTATTTATGGTGCCGGTATCTACAAGGGTCTGGATATTTCGCTGAAGAACTAAGGATCACACAGGCGCGGTTTCTTGAGCCGCGCCTGTAGGCCTGCAATAAAAATCAGACGGAAATTCGGACGGCACGGGAGTTATGCTGTGAGTATTACAGTCATCAGAAATGCGGATATTGTTGTTGCATGGGACGCGGATGTTAAAAGCCATGTCTATGTAAAAAATGCTGATGTCGCATTTGAAAACGGCAAGCTGACCCATGTGGGCAGCCATTATACCGGTGCTGTTGATGTGGAGCAGGATGGCCGCGGCTTTATGGTGATGCCGGGGCTGGTCAATATTCATTCGCATCCTGCGAGCGAGCCGCTGAATAAGGGTATTCTCGACGAGCTCGGTTCTCCCGGTTTATATAACTCTGCTCTTTATGAATTTATGCCGATTATCCGGCCTGATGCACAAGGATCGGAAGCCGCATGGAAAGTGGCTTATGCGGAACTGCTGAAATCCGGTGTGACGACGCTTGCCGATTTGTCGGTGGCGCATCCGTCTTGGATCGATCTGGCAGCGCAAAGCGGGTTGCGTGTCTGTATTACGCCAATGTTTCGCACTGCGCGCTGGTACACTAAAAACGGCCATGTGGTTGAGTATGAGTGGGATGAAACTGTTGGCGAAAAAGCCATGCAGCAGGCGCTGGAAATGGTGGACGCTGCTGAAGCGCATCCTTCAGGCCGGTTATTCTCTATGTTATGTCCTTCCCAAATTGATACCTGTAGTGAAGGGCTGATTAAAGAAAGCTATGCGGAAGCACAGCGACGCAAAATCCCGTGGCAAATCCATGCCGCACAATCAACTGTCGAGTTTCATGAGATTACGCGCCGTCACGGTGTTTCGCCGATCCAGTGGCTGGAACAGCTCGGTGTGCTGGGGCAAACCAGTATTGTCAGCCACGGTATTTTTCTCGATGATTATCCGCGCAATAGCTGGCACACCCGCCGCGATCTTGATTTGCTGGTAGAAACCCGCACGGCGGTTGCCCATTGCCCGACCGTTTTTATGCGTCGTGGTATCGCCATGCGTGATTTTGGCCGCTACCTGCGAGCCGGTGTGCGCTTAGGCATTGGTACAGATACCTATCCGCATAATATGCTCGAAGAGATGCGCCATGTTGGCTATGTCGCGCGGATGATGGCTGAAACCCCCCGCACCGTGTCATCGGGCGAGATTTTCACGGCAGCCACAACCGGTGGTGCCGATCTTTTGGGACGTGATGATATCGGGCGCCTTGAAACCGGCTGCAATGCTGATCTGGTGCTGGTTAATCTGGCGCATCCGATGATGCGACCGGGTTATGATCCGATCCGTAGCATGATCTATGCAGCTGCCGAGCGCGCGGTTGATACGGTTTATATCGGTGGTGAAAAAGTTGTCGAAAAAGGCGTGTGCCTGACCATCGATTTTGAACAGGCTGCGGAAGATCTGCATGCTGCGCAGCAACGCACAGTTCAGCGCGCACCGCAGGAAGACTGGGCAAAGCGCCCTGTTACGGCCTATGCGCCGCATTCATTTTCCGGTCTTGCGTAAGCAAGCCGAAGCAATATTCGGTCTGAATTAAGACCGGCAGCAAATAGTACCGTTTCTGCCTGAGCAGCAGCGGTCTGGAGAAGACTATATGAGCGAACCGGTACTCGAAATCCGCAATCTGATCACGGAGTTTAAAACCCCGAACGGCACCATTCGCGCTGTTGACGGTATTTCTTTGAAGGTTGAACGCGGCAAAACTTTGGGCATTGTGGGTGAAAGCGGTTGCGGCAAATCCATGCTGTCTTTGTCGGTGATGGGGCTGGTGCCGACACCGGGAAAAAATGCCGGCGGTGAAGTGATTTTTGAAGGGCAGGACTTACTCAAGCTCTCCGGCGATGAGATGCGCAAATTGCGCGGCAACCGGATTGCCATGATTTTTCAGGAGCCGATGACCTCGCTCAATCCGGTGCATACGGTTGGCTATCAGCTCGTTGAGGCGATACAGGCGCATCAAAAGGCTCCTTACAAGGACATGCGTGAAGCCGCGATTGAAGCTTTGCGCAAAGTCCGTATTCCTGCACCAGAACGGCGCTTTGATGAATATCCGCACCAGCTGTCAGGTGGTATGCGCCAGCGCGTCATGATTGCTATGGCGCTGGTGTGCAAGCCGGTTTTGCTGATCGCTGATGAACCGACAACTGCACTCGATGTGACGATTCAGGCGCAAATTCTCAACCTGCTGCACGAGTTACAGCAGGAAACCAATATGGCGATTATTCTCATCACCCACGATCTGGGTGTGGTGGCGCAGGTCGCCGATGATGTGGCGGTGATGTATGCCGGCAAAGTGGCTGAACGTGCTTCGGTCAACGCGATTTTTAAAGACCCGCAACACCCTTATACAATTGGCCTGATGGGCTCGATGCCACGTATGGATGAAGATGTCGACCGGCTGGTGGCTATTAGCGGAGTGGTGCCGCCGCCGTTTCGTCTGCCGTCCGGCTGCCGGTTTAACCCGCGCTGCCCGTTTGCCGAAGAAATCTGTACGCAGACCCTGCCGGACCTTCATGAACTTCAGCCCAATCATCTTGTTGCCTGCCATAGAGCACCGGTGGAGGATTTCGTATGACGCAACCACTTCTGGAGCTGCAAGGCATTTCCAAACATTTTCCGGTTAAAAAAGGCATTATCCGCCAAAAAATCGTTGGTACAGTACGTGCCGTGGACGATGTATCATTTAAACTGATGCCGGGTGAAACTTTGGCCATTGTCGGCGAAAGCGGTTGCGGTAAATCCACGACCGCGCGTCTGGCGCTGCGGCTACTGGAGCCAACCGCCGGACGCGTACTGTTTGAGGGCGAAGACGTTACTCATGCCAGCGGCCAGAAACTACGCGATCTGCGCCGCCAGATGCAGGTGGTATTTCAGGATCCGTATGCCAGCCTTAATCCGCGCATGACTGTGGGAGAACTGATTGCCGAGCCGATGCTGGTGCATAATGTTGGCACCGATGCATCGCGCCGCGAGCGAGTAATAGAATTGCTACGCCGCGTTGATCTGGCGCCTTATCATGCCGCGCGTTATCCGCATGAGTTTTCCGGTGGTCAGCGTCAGCGTATCGGCATTGCGCGCGCTTTGTCATTATCGCCTAAACTGATTGTTTGTGATGAGCCGGTATCAGCACTTGATGTTTCTATTCAGGCGCAGGTGGTCAACCTGCTTAAAGATCTGCAAAAGGAAATGGAGCTGTCCTATTTGTTCATCTCGCATGGCTTGCCTGTGGTCAAGCATATGGCGGACCGGGTGGCAGTGATGTATCTCGGCCAGGTAGTGGAGATTGCAGACAAGCATAAGCTCTATAATAACCCGCGCCATCCTTACACGCAGGCCTTGCTTGCGGCGGCACCGCAGCCCGATCCCGCTTCGCGCGGGTCATGGAAAGTGCTGGGCGGTGACGTGCCAAGCCCGCTTAATCCTCCATCCGGCTGTCGCTTTCATACCCGCTGCCCGCTCGCACAGGATCTGTGCAAACAGCAATCACCGGTATTGCAGTCTGTCTCAGACGGGCAGCAGGTTGCCTGCCATTTCGAGCCGCAGGTGCCGGAATTTAAACATGCAGCCCATTTTTCATCCGGCGCAGAAAAATTACAGCAGCGTTTAGGACTTTTTGTTCAAAAACGCATTGAAAAAGATAATCTTAAAAACACTGCTGCTTAACTAAAAACCGCCCTGATCTTGAAAAATCAGGGCGGTTTTTAGTTTGAAGCCTTTTATCAACCCCAGATTTTGGGGTCGACTTTACCTTTCAGTTCCGGATAGTTTTTCAAGCTGAAATGTGGCGTTCCCAGTTTTTTCTGTTCGAAATAATCACGGGTCACTTTAACCACGGTACCCGAAAGCAGAGCAATCGCAATAAGGTTGATGGTTGCCATCAGACCCATTGCAGCATCTGCTGCATCAAACACTGTGAGAATGCTTTCATAAGCACCCCAGATCACCATTAGTAAGGTGCCCAGACGCAGTGTTGTCAGGCCGGTTCCATTGCCAAGTCCGAGATAGGTCATGGCATTTTCTGCATAAGCATAATTGCCGATAATCGAAGTGAAGGCGAAGAAGAAGATGGCAATACTGATAAAGTAGCGGCCAAACCAGCCGATATGCACGGTCATTGCTTCTTGTGTCAGCAAGGTGCCTGTAAGACCGGAGCCCGGCACCAGCTTTTGAGACAGCAAAATCATGATTGCTGTGGCTGAACAGATCAGAATCGTATCAATGAAAACACCAAGCGCTTGCACAAAACCCTGTGAAGACGGATGATGTGGATTAGGTGTTGCTGCGGCGGCAATATTGGGCGCAGAACCCATACCGGCCTCATTGGAGAACAGTCCGCGTTTAACCCCATTGAGCAATGCACCGGCAACGCCGCCGGCGGCTGCTTCAAAGCCAAAAGCACTTTTAACAATCAATGTAAAAAGGGCAGGGACTTCCGTGATGTTAGCGAGCAGCACATAAACCGCAACACCAAGATAGATAGCGGCCATAAATGGCACTATCAGTTCCGCAACTCGCGCAATCTGCCGGATGCCGCCAAAAATCACAATACCGGCCAGCACAGCAATAACCACGCCCACAGAGACTTTAGAAAAGCCGAATGAACCATTCATCGCATCGGCAATGGCATTGGCCTGCACGGCATTAAACACCAGACCAAAAGCAATAATCAGACAAACGGAAAAGATTACCGCTGCCCATGGCGCTTTCAGGCCATTGGCAATGTAGAAGGCAGGGCCACCGCGAAACTGCCCCTCGCTATTACGGGTTTTATAAAGCTGCGCCAATGTGCTTTCAGCATAAGCTGTTGCCATGCCGACAAAAGCGACCACCCACATCCAGAAAATTGCACCTGCACCACCCAGATACAGTGCCACCGCAACACCGGCAATGTTACCGGTACCTACGCGCGAGGCGAGGCTGGTGCACAGCGCCTGAAACGGTGTGATACCATCGCCATCGCGTTTGGGTGCGCGCAAGACTGATCGAAAGAATTCGGGAAAATGAAAGACTTGCAAAAAACCAAGCCGGATGGAAAAGAAAATCCCGACGGCGAGCAGGCCATAAATGAGAACATAATTCCATAAAATGGTGTTCACGAATGCGATGATTGTATCCATATATATTATGCGCTCCAAAGCAGTTTGAGCTGAATTTATTTGTAATCTTAAGCAATAATAATTTTGGAAATAGCATTAACGTATTATGTTAAAAAAGCATAATTTTTTAGATGTCAAAATTAAACAGCCGCACAGCTTATGAAAAAGCGGTGCGGCTGTGATAAGATTATACAGTTAAAGCTGCGTCAGAGCTTGAGTTTTACGTGACGATTGACATCCTTATAGAGCAGATAGCGGAATTTGCCGGGGCCGCCTGCATAGCAAGCTTGCGGGCAGAATGCGCGTAGCCACATATAATCTCCGGCTTCAACCTCGACCCAATCCTGATTAAGCCGGTACACGGCTTTGCCTTCCAGCACATAAAGCCCGTGTTCCATCACATGGGTTTCCGCAAACGGAATAATAGCGCCAGGCTCAAAAGTCACAATATTGACATGCATGTCATGGCGCAGGTCTGAGGGATCAACAAAACGTGTGGTTGCCCATTTACCCTCGGTGCCCGGCATAGCCACCGGCTCGACCGCAGATTCATGGGTGAAAAAGGCCTCCGGAACTTCCAGCCCTTCAACATATTCAAAGCGCTTCCTGATCCAGTGAAAACTGGCATTTTCAGTGCTGGTATTGCGCACGCGCCACTGGCTTTTCGGTGGCAGAAAAGCATAGCTGCCACTGCGCAACACATGCACCTGACCGTTGAGTGTAATGGTAATCTGACCATCAACCACAAAAATTCCGGCCTCGGCATCTGCATCCGGTTCAGGCTTGTCACTGCCGCCTTGCGGTTCCAGCTCAACAATATATTGGGCAAAAGTCTCAGCAAATCCTGATAGCGGACGGGACAGGATCCATACACGTGTTTTGTCCCAAAATGGCAGGCATGAGGTGACAATATCCATCATCACGCCTTTGGGAATGACCGCATAGGCTTCAGTAAATACAGCGCGGTCGCTCAGCAATTGGGTTTGCATCGGCGAGCCGCCTTTGGGGGCGTAATAAGTGCGGTCAGTCATAATCTCTCCCGTTTATATGTACTGTTTGAACCGGCAATGTGATGCCGGTTTGCTACATGATATACTGGGCACTAGTCAGGCTGACTTTCTGCATTTCTGCAAGTGGTGTTTTTATGGAAAACATCAAAATCGATAAATTGTCGACAATATTGTGTATAATTTATCAGTTGCTAAGCGAGGTCGGGTCTGTCGGTGGTGATCTGACGGAGAGGCTTCGCTTTCCAGAACTCAAGTTCCGGCTCGGTATTTGGTACCCATACGCCCAACCGTTCCGGTGCGATCATCGCAGTAATCTCATCCCAGCTATGGCTGAGCAGCGCTTTTTCAATGGCGAGAATATCTGCATGCTTGTCGAAATACGCCAAAGCCGGTTTTAGACCACCCAGCACAGTGGTGCTGAATGCATTGAGCGAGGCAAGGCGGCGGATATCCGGCGCGGCCTGTTTGACTTCTTCTAGCACCTGACGGGTAAAGCCGGTGAGAATGCATTGATCTTCCATCGCATGAGCACGAATGATCTGCACCGCCGCATCGGTCAGACCGTCATAAAGATCACCATTCACACGGTTTTTCAATTCTACATGCAGTTCCATGCCGGTTGGTTTGAAAATCTCCAGAACCTCTTCAAACAAGGCAACATGTTCATCCATGCTTTCGCGCAGATAAGTAGTTTTGCGGTCTTGTCTTGTCAGTTCTGCTACATCACCACTGCCATAAGTGGTGCGCTCCAAAGTGGGATCATGCAACACCACAACTTCAGCGGCATTGGTCAGATGCAGATCAAATTCCACACCGGCAATGTTCAGCGCTGCGGTTTTACGAAAACCGGACAGCGAGTTTTCAGGCCAGAGATTACGGGCGCCGCGATGGCCGATAATGAGGGTCATAAGGTGTGTCCTTGCAGTTTAATGCTCTGTTTAACGAATGGTCGGGTCAAGTTTGTCACGCAGCCAGTCACCAAGGATCGAGATCGACAATGTGGTGAACATGATCACAAAAGCCGGAGCCAGCATGATCCATGGTGCCGTGGTCAGATATTCACGGCCATAACCAACCATATTGCCAAGGCTGGATTTTGGGGGCTGTACGCCAAGACCGAGAAATGACAGGCTGCTTTCCAGCAGAATGATCTCGGGAAAAGTCAGGGTCATGGAAACAATCAGCGTCGAGGCGATATTGGGCAGGATATGGCGCAGATAAACCCATGATTGTTTGGCGCCGAGTTGGGTAACTGCCGCTGCATAGCCTTGTGAACTGGCTGAAATCGCCAGCCCGCGGGCAATACGGGCATAGCGCTCCCAGCCATAAAAACCCATCAGGCAGATCAGCAGCACCATCGAATTACCGAAAAATGCCAGCACTGACAGCGCTAGGATCAAAAACGGCAAGGCTGCCTGAAAATCCGCCAATGTTAACACAACCTGTTCTACGGTGCGGCGGAAATTTGCGGCCAGAAAGCCGACAGTTGTTCCCACAACGGTAGAAATGATTGTGGCGCCAAATGCGATCAGCAATGATACGCGAATGGATTCGATCAGCCGTGAGAGTACATCGCGCCCCACCTCATCGGTACCCAGCCAATGTGCCGGATTGCCCGGCATCACCAGCCGGTTTTTAAGATCCATTGCGGTAATGCTGTAAGGGCGTATCCAATCGGCAGTGATGGCAATCAACACCATGGCTGCAAACCAGAGAACAGACAGCGCCACCAGAACCGGCATGCGCTTGGTTTTGCGTTTTTGCTGCGTGATAACCGGAACTGCAGCACTGTCACTGATTGATAGTTCAGACATAGGCTGTTCCTTTTAAGCTTTGGCTTGATTATCGCGCAGGCGCGGATCAAGAAAACCATAGAGCAGATCAACAACGAGGTTTGACAGAACCATTGTGGTGGCGATCAGCAGCAATATGCATTGCACAATTGCCAGATCGCGGTTTGAAACCGCAACAACCAGCAGTCGCCCCACACCCGGCCATGAAAACAGCGATTCAATCACCACGGCACCGGCGACCAGCGAGCCGACCATAAAGCCCACCAAAGTTACGATAGGGATCGCGGCATTGGGCAGCGCATGATTGCGGATAACATGGCTCCAGCGCACACCTTTGGCACTGGCCGTGCGGATATAAGGCTGCCCCAGAATTTCAATCATCGCGGAGCGGGCAAAGCGTGCGAGAATGGCAGCACCGGCAATGCTCATGGTCATCACCGGCAGTACCGCATGCAGCCATGTGGCACTTCCGCCTGAAGGCAGCCATTTCAGCGTGACAGAAAAGATCAGCACCAGCACCAGTCCGAGGACAAAATTGGGCAGGGTAAAACCGATAATCGCAGTCATCATCACCAAGCGGTCAATAATGCTGTCGCGGTGCAGTGCAGCATAAACCCCCGCCGGAATACCAATCAGCAGATTGAGCAGCAAGGTCGGGATGGTCAGTATCAGCGTAGCTGGAATCCGCTCGGCAACCAGATCGATTGCCTTTTGGCCATCACGCATGGAAACACCGAGATCGCCATGCAGGATCGCACCAAAATAGCTGAAATACTGCACGATGATCGGCTGGTCGAGCCCCCAGGCTTTGCGGAATGCTTCAACCGCCTGTGGCGGGGCATCGGGGCCGAGAATAATCTGCGCCGGATCACCGGACATCCGCAAAACGATAAAAGCAAAGGTTACAACCAGCATAACCGTGATAATCGCCCGTAATAAGCGGGTCAGAAAGAAAGATAACATCGGCTATTCCTGTTCATCCGGCCATTGGCCGAGCATGTGGCGCACTGTCATGCAGGGCATGTGGTGCATTATCATGCAGGGCATGTGGCACATTGTCATAATGACGGGCAGACGGAGCACCATCATATAAATGGCAGGCCACACTCTGCTCGCGGCCGCTTTGCAAAGTTTGAGGAATTTCTGTTCGGCAGCGCTCGGTGGCAAAACGGCAGCGCGGGTGAAACGCGCAACCGCTTGGCCGTGCCGCCGGATTTGGCGGCTCGCCCTGCAGGATAATACGGTTGCTCAAAATCGTGCCGGGCACCGGAATACTGGAAACCAGTGCCTGCGTGTAAGGATGTTGAGGTGCCTGAAAGATCACATCGGAGGGTGCTTCTTCGACAATACGCCCCAGATACATCACGGCCACACGGTCACTGATATTGCGCACCACTTTGAGGTCATGGCTGATAAATACCATGGCAATACCGTTCTTTTCCTGCAGATCGCGCAGCAGATTAACCACCTGTGCCTGAATGGAAACATCAAGCGCTGAAACGGCTTCATCACACACCAGCAGCTCCGGATTACAGGCAATAGCGCGGGCAATCACGACACGCTGGCGCTGGCCTCCGGAAAGCTCATGGGGAAAACGCGCGGCATGATGCGGCATCAGCCCCACCGACTGCATCAGCTCTTTAACACGCTCTGTCCGTTGCTCCTTGTCGCCCACAGCATGGATCAGCAAAGGCTCTTCAATCTGGCTGGCGATGGTCAGGCGGCGGTCGAGGGCGGCCAGCGGATCTTGATAAACCAGCTGCATGCGTTTGCGTAAACTGCGCCATTCATTGGTGTGGGCAGCAGGCAACGGCTCACCGTCGAATTTCACTTCGCCGGTGCTGGGGCATTCCAGACCAAGCAATAGCCTGCCGGTCGTTGATTTTCCCGAGCCGGATTCACCCACAATGCCCAGCGTCTTGCCTTTTTGCAAAGTCAGGCTCACCGCATCAACAGCTTTAACCTCGGTCGGTTTTGCAAATAATCCGTTTTTAGAAAGGTAAATCTTGCTGAGATTGCTGGCTTCAAGAAGTGGCTTATTCATGATGTCACCTGCTGCATCTGCTGCTGGCGCGGGGCACTCACCGAGGGCAACTGAGTTGCGGGTACCGTCGGAATTAAAGGTGCAGCCGGGATTTTATCTTCAACAGGGCGGAAACAGGCTACATAACGGTCATGCTGATTGCCGGTTAAAGGCGGCAGGTCGCTTTTACAGCGGTTTTCAGCGCGTGAGCAACGTGGAGAAAATGCGCAGCCTTTGGGCAGTTTTCCCGGTTCCGGCACCGTGCCCTCAATTGGAATGAGACGCTCACGTCCACCGTCTATGCGCGGAATCGCATCAAACAGGCCACGGGTGTAAGGGTGACGCGGCTGGGTAAAAAGCGCTTCCATCGAACTTTTTTCAATCATACGACCGGCATACATCACACAAACGCGCTCACAAATTTGCGAAACAGCTCCCAGATCATGGCTGATAAACACAATCGCCATGCCGGTTTCTTTGCGGATACGAGCGAGAAGATCGAGCACCTGCGCCTGAATTGTGGCATCAAGGGCTGTGGTCGGCTCATCGGCAATCAGCAGATCAGGCTCACCGGCAAGTGCCATGGCAATCATCAGGCGCTGGTTTTGCCCGCCGGAAAATTCATGCGGAAAATTGTTGAGGCGGCGGCTGGCATCAGGAATACCAACAAGTTCAAGCAGGCGCAGCGCTTCCAGACGCGCAGCCTGACCGGAAAGCCCGCGATGAAGCTTGATCGCTTCTTCGATTTGTTTGCCAACACGGATTACCGGATTGAGCGAGGAGGATGGATCCTGAAAAATCATCGCAATACGCGCACCGCGTATGGTTTCAAGCTTGCGCCGTGATGCAGAGATTAAATTACTGCCTTCAATCATGACCGAACCGGAGACGGTTGCTTTTTTAGGCAGCAGCCCGAGTGCTGCCAGCCACGTCACGGATTTGCCGCAACCGGACTCTCCGACCAGACCAACGGCCTCACCTTTTTCGATTTTCAGATTGATGCCGTGCAAAACCTGCACGCCGTCAAAAGCCACTTTCAGATCGGCGATCTCGACCAAAGCCATCGATGCGCTCCTGTATATGAATGGGGGCACCGTAGTGCCTGAGTAGCAAAACACAATCGTCAAAATAGAGCAGAAACAGCAATGCCCTGCGGGGTATGCACACCGCAGGGCCTGTGGGGTCAGCCCCAGTTTTCTTTACGGAAGTCCATGGCAAAAGCCGGTGCGGCTTTCCATTTCACGGCTTTGCGTTTGGCTGTAAATGTCGCGTTCTGGTGTAGGACGGTGTAGGCCGGATCTTCACGCTCACAAATTTCCAGTGCGCGCTTGAAGGCCTCGCGGCGCTTGCCCTGATCCATGCTTGTTTCAAGAAAGCCGGATAATTCGTTCATTTCCTTATTGGTCCATTCGCCAACCTGCTGTTGCTGGCCGTTCGGGCCATGTTGGCTGACAATCGAAGAAACCGGATCATTGAACGGGGCGGAGTTCGACCAGTCACGCACGGCACGTGTTGGGGTCTGCTCCAGTACCTGCTGCCAGTTTTCCTTCATTTCGATCTCGACATTAAGACCGACCTGCTGCCACATTTCTACCAGCACCTGACCGGTTGCGGTCTGGTTGGTGTAGTAATTATTGAGCAAACGATACGGGATGGCGTCGCCTTTATAACCAGCCTCTTTCAGCAATTGCTGGGCGAGCTCAGGGTTATATTCAGGCACAGTCCAATCGCTGATGAACATGTCATCATAATATGGCCATTGCAGGCCTGCCGGAATTTGTGTGCGGCCAGCCCACAGGCTGTCAACAATCGCCTGACGATCAATAGCGTGCGTAAATGCACGGCGGATCAGCGGATTGGCCAGCTGTGGGTGGTTCTTGTCAAACACAGTCAGACGGTGATTGAGCACGGCACCGCCAAGAACCTCAAATTCAGGATTCTTTTCAATATTTTCAATCTGATCAGGCGGGATATCGCAGGCAAAATCATACTCGCCAGACAATAGACCATTCACGCGTGAGGCAACTTCCGGCACTTCTACAAAACGGATGGATTGCAGCGGCGGACGGCCACCCCAATAATCATCATGGGCTTCAAGCTGGAGATAATTATCGGGTTTGAACTCAACGATCTTATAAGGACCAGAGGTTACCGGTTTACGTGCCCAATCCAGATAGCTGCCGGCTTCTTCATAGGCGCGGCGGTTCATGATCTGGCTGCCATAGCGTGAAATGCGGCCTTCCAGCGTGATGTCCGGTGTGCCGTTTTTAAAGCGTATGGTGTATTTATCTACAATCTCAACACCAAGCAGGGCCGGGAAATTGCGGCGGGCAGTCGCCGGTACTTCCGGCGGTAATTCCTTGCTTTCGCGGTTGACCGGATTGATTTCGTTCACGCGCAGGGTTTCGCCGGTATTTGGTTTGGTATCGCCAAACATGCGGTCGGTGCTGAAGGTGAAGGCCACATCTTCAGCGGTCATTTCATCGCCGTTATGGAATTTCACGCCTTCACGCAGTTTAAGTTCAACAGTCTGGTCGTCAATGCGTTTCCATTCCGTGGCAAGACCCGGTGTGATCTGCAATCCGCCAATCCAGTTACGATCGATCAGCGGTTCCCACAATTGTGAGAAAAACACGCGCTCGCCGACATTTGACTGCTCACGCAAAACATCAAGCGTGTTGGAATTGGAAATCTTTTGTACCGCAATAGTAATGGCAGGACGGTCATTGCTCTGACCAATTGCAAAGCGCGGCAGGCTGAGTGAGGCGGCACCAAAACCGATAAGGCCGAGTGCATTGCGCCGGTTAATCGAAACCATCAAAGGTCTCCTGTTGTTGACAGCAGGTGATGCCGGCCAGAAAGCAGATCAGACTGGGCACAGCGGGGTGATGACAGCGAAATAAGCGGGCTGTGTGACAGGCATATAAATGTAACTATATCTTTTTATGACATTCAGTTGACGTGCTTGATTACCCACAGCTAAGGCAATTAACTCTATGAAATATTTGTGAATTTTCTGTGTTTTCAACATGCTGATTGCCAATATGCACAGGCTTGTAAAACCCCTGACACATATCAAGAGCATCAGTTTTTGCGCTGCGCCTGATCAGGGTGCGGTTTGAAAAAAGATTCCCAAATATTGAATGCCTGAGGACGAAAAATATGTCTGAACTGCCGATTATTGGTGCTGCATTGCGGGTAAATGAAATGCCGTTTCATCGCGACTGGTATCTTGAAAAGCCGCGCGATCTAGAAATCCAGAGCTTTATTGAAGCGGAAGTGCTGTCCGGCGACTGGAAGCCGATGGCAGAAGAAGTCAAGAAGCAGCTTGATGGCCATCAGGGGCGGTTGGGTATTCATGGCCCGTTTTGGGGCTTTACATTGAGCACGCAAGATCCGGATGTGCGTGCCGTGGTACAAAAACGTCTTGATCAGGCATTGGATGTTTGTGCCTTTATCGGTGCCGATCAGATGGTGATCCACAGCCCGTTCTCCACATGGGCGCATAACCATCTGGATGATGGTTATAAAGGCCGTGAGGCAATCACTGAAAATACGCATCTGGCTTTGCAGGCGGCATTACGTCGTGCTGAAGATATGGGTGTAACTTTTGTGATTGAAAATATCGAAGACATTAACCCGTTTGAGCGGTTAAAACTGGCCGATAGTTTCAACTCGTCCTCAGTCGCGCTGTCGATTGATACCGGCCATGCCCATTATGCACACGGCAATACCGGTGCGGCACCGGTTGATCATTTTGTACATGCAGCCGCCAATCGTTTGCAGCATGTGCATTTGCAGGATGCTGACGGCTATGCGGATCGCCATTGGGCGGTTGGTAATGGCACCGTGAACTGGAAGGCGGTTTTTGCGGCACTGAAAAAATATGACAGTAACCCGCGTCTTATTCTCGAAATGCGTGATCATAATGATATCAAAACATCAATGACCTATTTGCAGGCGGCAGGCCTCGGCCAATAAACTGTAAAAACTGTGGCGCTATCCGCGCTTTATTACCTTTGAATGCCGGGCAGAACTTTGGTTTTGTCCGGCCTTTTATTTTTATGGGATGCTCTTTTTTTCTGTCGGTAAAGATGATTTTATGGTCGCGGGCTGCAGACACCATAAAACGGTGCGGGCTATCGGGGAGGGGCATCATGACAGAGCAGGCATCCGCTGCGTTGAAGCGCTATGGCAATTTTATCAATGGCTGCTGGCAGGATGCGTGTGGTGGTGGTTATGTCACTCTAACCAACCCGTCAGACGGTACTGATCTGGCACTGATTGCCCGTGGTAGGGCAGATGATATTGAGCTGGCAGTGACGGCTGCCCGTGATGCATTATCCGGTATATGGGGGCAAATGACCGCCACAGAGCGTGGACGTATACTGCATAAAACTTCACAAGCGGTGCTGCAGGAAATTGATCTTCTGGCTAAGCTTGAGGCTCAAGATGTCGGTAAACCGCTGACACAAGCGCGGGCGGATGTGGTGGCCTTAGCGCGCTATCTCGAGTTTTATGGCGCTGCCGCTGATAAAGTGCATGGCGAAACGCTGCCCTATCAGAATGGTTTTACGGTGCTGACGGTATATGAGCCGCATGGGGTAACCGGTCATATTATCCCATGGAATTATCCGATGCAGATTCTTGGCCGCAGCCTTGGTGCCGCTTTGGCTATGGGCAATGCAGCGGTGGTTAAACCCGCTGAAGAGGCCTGCCTGACCATTCTCGAATTTGCCCGCATTGCCCATCAGGCGGGGTTGCCTGCCGGCGCACTTAATGTGGTAACGGGATTGGGCGCGGAAGCCGGAGCCGCACTTTCATCACACCCGCAGATCAATCATGTGTCCTTTACCGGATCATCGCGCACAGGCGAGGCTGTACAAGCAGCCGCTGCTAAAAATGCCGTGCCGGTTACTCTGGAACTTGGCGGCAAATCTCCGCAAATCCTGTTCGCGGATGCTGATATTGAGCGGGCATTGCCGTTTCTCGTTAATGCCGGACTTCAAAATGCCGGGCAGACCTGTTCTGCCTCATCGCGTATTCTGGTGCAAAATGAGGTCTATGAGCAGGTTGTCGCCGGTATGGCTGCGCATTACGCCGCTTTAAAAATGGGGCCTGCCGAGGCCGATCTCAATCTTGGTCCTGTGGTTTCCGAGCGTCAGAAAAGCATTGTCGAGAGCTATCTGCAACTGGCTGAAAAAGATGGATTGCAGATTGCGGCGCAAGGCACAATCATTGCCGGCGCGCCACAGCATGGCGCTTATATCCGCCCGACATTGTTTCGCGATGTGCCGCCGGAGCATGCGCTGGCACAAGAAGAGATTTTTGGCCCCATACAGGTGATTATGCCGTTTAAAGATGAAGCAGAAGCGGTGGCCTTAGCAAACAGCACGCCTTACGGCCTTGTCTGCGGGGTTTGGACGAGTGATGGCGCAAGGCAGTTCCGCATGGCACATGCGGTGCAGGCCGGTCAGGTATTTATCAATAATTACGGGGCAGGCGGCGGTGTTGAATTGCCCTTTGGCGGAGTTAAGCGCTCCGGCCACGGGCGCGAAAAAGGTTTTGAAGCACTATACGGGTTTGCAACTTTGAAGACTATTTCTGTCTATCACGGATAAGCGCATCAATATAAACGGGGGACTGCCGGTTCATGACTGCTACGCTTGATAATAAAACGGCTTTAATCACCGGCGCAGGCTCCGGTTTTGGCGAGGCCATGGCACGTAAATTCAGCCATGAGGGCGCGCGGGTTGTTATTGTTGACCGTGATAAAGCAGGTGCACACCGAGTAGCCGGTGAAATAGGCAAACAGGCACATGCTGTGGAGGCAGATATTGCCACTGAAGAGGGGGTGGCAGAAGCTGTGCGGCAGGCGCATATGCGTTTTGGGCGGGTTGATATCCTGATTAACAATGCAGGTGTCGGCCATAAACCACAGCCAGCAGAAGACATTAATCCAGACGAGTTTGACCGGATTGTCGGTGTAAATATTCGCGGTATTTATCTGATGAGCCGCGCTTTGATCCCGCATTTTAAAGACAATGGCGGCGGCGTTATTCTGAATATTGCATCCACAGGGGCAGCGCGCCCGCGCCCGAACCTGACATGGTATAATGCAACCAAAGGCTGGGTAGTATCAGCTACCAAAGCACTGGCAATTGAACTGGCGCCTTTTCATATCCGTGTGAATGCGCTTAATCCGGTGGCTGGTGAAACGCCTTTGCTCACAACTTTTATGGGTGAAGACAGTGAGGAAATTCGCCAGAAATTCCGTGCCTCTATTCCGCTTGGCCGCTTGCTGAAGCCGGAAGATCTGGCAGAAAGTGCTGCATTTTTATGCTCGCCGGCAGCAGCAATGATTACCGGTGTAGCCTTGGATGTGGATGGCGGACGCTCAATTTGAAAAAGCTCTCGCTCCACTACCCCATCGCTCTCGCTTAAATTTAAACTCTCGCTCAGGTGAAAACAATCATTATGAGTTGTGATAAGTGTTTGAACCATCTGCGGTTTGCGTTAAAGTCCGCCAAACTGGAAATTGCCAAAGGTTGGGTTAGTTTTGCAGACTTGGTTACGGTCAAAACTTCAGAATCTATATAAGGGGACAGGCAATGCGAAATAAATTTTTGACCGGTCAGCTGCTGCTCGCTGCCATGGCCGGAATTGCCGTTGTTGCCAGCGCTGGCACAGGGTTAGCCAAAGACACGCTGGCGATTGGCGAAGTGCTGGAACCGCCGGGTATGGATCCGACAGCCAATGCTGCCGCCTCGATCCGCCGCCTGACCCTGAACAATCTGTATGAGGGGCTGGTTCGTATCGATGAGGCGGCCATGGTTAAGCCAAGCCTTGCGAAGAGCTGGACAATTTCTCCCGACAATCTTACCTATAGTTTCAAGCTGCAAGAGGGCGTTAAATTTCACAATGGTACGGCTTTTGATTGCTCTGTGGTCAAATTTACCTATGACCGTGCCACCGCACCGGATTCTACCAATGCGCAAAAAGCATTATTTGCACCCATTGCAAAAACTGAGTGCCCAGATCCGTACACAGCTGTTGTTACGCTGAAACATCCGTCTTCTACCTTTCTGTTCGGTATGGGCTGGGGCGATGCGGTGATGATGGCGCCTGATAGTGTGGCAACCAATAAAACCAATCCGGTTGGTACCGGGCCGTTTAAATTCAAGCGCTGGGTGCAGGGCGATCGGGTGGAGTTTGAGCGTAACCCTGATTATTGGGGTGAACCCGCCAAATTGTCAGCAGTTACCTTCCGCTTTATCAGCGATCCGTCTGCTGCTGCTGCGGCGGTGATGGCCGGTGATGTTGATGCGTTTCCGGAGTTTCCGGCGCCTGAACTGATCAGCCGTTTGAAAAATGATGATCGTCTGACAGTGGAAATCGGCTCCAGTGCCGGCAAAGTGATCATGTCGCTGAACAATGCCCGCAAGCCGTTTGATGATGTGCGTGTGCGGCGTGCGCTGACCCACGCGATTGACCGTAATATGGTGCAGGAAGCGATTACCACCGGTCTGGCTAAGGTGATTGGCGCGCATTACACCCCTGCGGAACCGGGCTATGTCGATCTGAGCAATACCTATCCTTATGATGTTGAAAAAGCCAAGGCACTTTTGGCAGAAGCAGGTGTGCCAGCAGGCACTGTTATGACGATTATGCTGCCGCCGCCTGCCTATGCACGTCGTGGTGGTGAAGTGATTGCAGCAATGCTGGCAGAAGTTGGTATCGAGGCAAAACTGGTGCCGGTTGAATTCGCGCAATGGCTTGATCAGGTTTTTGCCCGCAGCGATTTTGACGCTACGATTATTGCCCATGTTGAAACCCGCGATCTCGATATTTATGCGCGGGATAAATATTATTTCAACTATAACAGTCCTGAATATAAAGCGCTGTATAAGCAGTTCACTGAGACTGTTGATGAAAAGCAGCAAATTGAGCTTCTGGGGCAATTGCAGCGCAAGCTTTCGGAAGATGTGCCGAATGTTTTCCTTTATGCCCTGCCTAAAATCGGGGTTTGGGATAAAAAACTCAATGGGATGTGGAAAAACCAGACTATTCCTGCCAATGATCTGACCCATGTTTACTGGTCAGAATAAAATCTCATAATCTGAGATATATTCGATTGAAGGAGGCCGCATTTGCTGCGTTATTTCACGGGGCGTCTGATTTCGCTGATCCTGACGACGCTGGCGGCCTCCGTTCTTGTTTTTCTGCTGATGCAGGTGTTGCCGGGTGATCCGGCGGCAGTGATGCTGGGTATTAATGCACAGCCCGACACATTGGCGGCTTTGCATAAGCAGCTTGGTCTCGATGCCCCGCTGCTATGGCGTTATTTCAGCTGGATCGGCGGGTTTTTAACCGGTGATTTCGGCACCAGCTACACCTATTCCGTACCAATCAGTGAGCTGCTCGAACCGCGGATCATGCTGACCTTGCCGCTGGCAATGATGGCAATGGTCTTGTCGCTGGTCATTGCTATTCCTTTGGGGGTAATCGCTGCTTCAAAACGCGGCAAAGCACCGGATGTGGTGGGTATGGGCTTTGCCCAGATCGGTGTTGCCGTTCCCAATTTCTGGCTGGGTTTGTTACTGATTTTGTTTTTCGCACTTTATCTCGGCTGGTTTCCCGCATCCGGTTTTGGCGGTTGGGAAAATGGTTTATGGGCAGGTATCCGTTCGCTCATTCTGCCTGCCGTGGCGCTGGCTTTGCCGCTGGCTGCAATTTTAGCGCGCGTTACCCGCTCTGCGGTGATTGAAGCTTTGAATGAGGATTTTGTGCGCACTGCCCGCGCCAAAGGCCTGAGCCAGAGAGCGGCTTTGTGGAAACACGCAACACCCAATGCGCTGATACCGGTTGTAACCATATTGGGCTTACAATTCTCATTCTTGCTGGCCGGTACCATCATCATTGAAAACGTGTTTAATCTGCCGGGTTTAGGACGGCTGATATTTCAATCCATTGCCCAGCGTGATCTGATCACGGTGCAGTCACTGGTCACCTTGTTGGCAGCGAGCGTTATCGCGGTTAATTTTATGGTCGATATCGCTTATGGCCTGCTTGATCCCCGTCTTTCAGTGGGAGTGCGCACGTGAGTGATATGCCGAGCCTTTCCCGCCGTAGCAAAGCTGTGTTTCTCTCTGTGCGTATGAGCCGCAGCCTGATGATAGGGCTGGTGATCACGGCATTATTGTTGGCGCTGGCATTGCTGTCACTGGTCTGGACACCGTATTCACCAACCGCCATGAAAATTCTGCATAAGCTTCAGGGGCCTTCAGCACTGCACTGGCTTGGCACCGATGCTTTTGGCCGTGATGTTTTGTCGATGCTGATGGTGGGAGCGCGCAATTCACTGTCAGTAGCGCTGATTGCCGTGGGGGTGGGGATCGGTATTGGCGTACCGCTCGGCGCTTTCGCTGCAGCGCGCGGCGGTATGGTTGATGGTTTTGTGATGCGCCTGACCGATCTGGCTTTTGCCTTTCCGGCACTCCTCACTGCGGTGATCATTACCGCAGTGTTTGGCCCCGGTGCGGTTAATGCCATGCTGGCAATCGGGATTTTTAACATTCCGGTTTTTGCCCGTATTACGCGTGGTGCATCCATGGGGATGTGGAAGCGCGATTATGTGCTGGCAGCACGCTGTGCAGGGCGCAGTGAGACGGCCATTATCTTCGACCATATCCTGCCAAATATTGGCCATGTGCTGATTGTGCAGGCCACGATCCAGTTTGCACTGGCAATTGTTGCCGAGGCGGGGTTATCCTATGTCGGGCTTGGTACCCAGCCGCCCCATCCGAGCTGGGGCAAGATGCTTAATGATGCGCAAACCTATATTTATGATGCCCCGCATTTGGCAATTTTTCCCGGATTGGCCATTACATTTGCGGTGCTAGGGCTGAATATGCTCGGCGACGGGTTGCGCGATATGCTTGACCCCAAAATCCGGAGGCAGCGATGACACAAACGCTGCTTAAAGTCCGTGATCTCTCTGTTGTTTTGCCTGCCGATCCTTTGCAAAAGACCAGCCGCGATGGCCAGATTTTATCCACGATTAATCTGACACTCAATCGTGGTGATCGCTTGGGGCTGGTTGGGGAATCCGGCTCTGGAAAATCGATGACAGCGCTGGCACTGATGGGCTTGCTGCCACCGCAAATGAGCATGAGCGGTACTATAGAATTGGCCGGTCAAAATCTGGCGATGCTGCCGGAACAGCAGCTTTGCGCGATCCGCGGACGCCGGATGGCGATGATCTTTCAGGAGCCGATGACAGCGCTGAACCCGATCAAAACGATCGGCGCACAAGTGAGCGAAGGGCGTCGTTTGCATTTTGGCGAGAACCGCAGTGATGCAGAGAAAACGGCCCGGAGCTTGCTTGATCGTGTCGGGCTTCATGGTGCGCGCTTTGGTCTGGAGCTATATCCGCATCAGCTATCCGGCGGCCAACGCCAGCGTGTGATGATTGCTATGGCACTTGCCTGCGAGCCTGAAGTGCTGATTGCAGATGAACCGACCACCGCGCTTGATGTGACAGTGCAGGCGCAAATTCTTGATCTGCTGGATGAGTTGATTGATGAGAGTGGCACAGCGCTGCTGCTGATTACCCATGATCTTGGTGTTGTCTCGCAAATGACCGATCGTATTGCCGTTATGTATGCGGGGCGGGTGGTTGAAACCGGTGAGACACAAGATGTTTTTCACCAGATGGCACATCCTTATACACGCGGTCTATTCGCAGCCTCCCCACATAGCCTGAGCCTTTTGCCTGCTCCCGCAGATTTGTCAAAGCGCCAGCGCCTCACTGCCATTGCAGGGGTGGTACCTGATCCGTTCAGCCGGCTGGAGCAATGTAATTTTGCCGATCGTTGCGGACTTGTACAAAGTGATTGCCGCAAAAGCGTACCGGCGCTTGCCGATGCACAGACCGGAAACGCAAGTCATCAGGTCGCGTGTCTTCATCCGTTCACGGATGAGGTGTTGAGATGAAAATTGATGTAAAGCCACCATTGCTTGAAATGCGCAATGTCGTACGTGACTATATGCTGCCAAAGCAGTCATTGTTGTCAAAGCCGCAAAATTTGCGGGTGCTGCACGGTGTGAGCCTGACTTTAAACGCCGGTGAAAGCCTTGGTATTGTGGGTGAATCCGGATCAGGCAAGTCCACCTTGGCGCGCACGGTTATGGCGCTGGAAAAGCCGCAGGCCGGTACAGTTGCGATCAACGGGCAGGATATTTACAGTCTTGACCGCAACGCGCTGAAAACGGCACGCAGACAATTTCAGGCGATATTTCAGGACCCTTATGGCTCGCTTGATCCGCGCCATAAAATACGACGCATCCTTGCGGAACCAGTCCTGTCGCTGGAAAACAATACACCGCCAGAGCTGCGGGAGCAGCGTATTACGCAAGTATTGGAGGCGGTTGGTCTATCATCGGCCTATGCCGATAAATATCCGCATGAGTTTTCCGGTGGTCAGCGCCAGCGTATTGCCATTGCCAGAGCATTGATCACCAGACCATCGCTGATTGTGGCTGATGAGCCTGTTTCGGCGTTGGATGTGTCTATACAGGCGCAGGTTCTGAACCTGATGATGGATTTGCAAGAGCAGTTCGGCCTGTCTTATTTGTTTATTAGCCATGATCTGGGTGTGATGCGGGTGATAACCGATCGTGTGGCCGTGCTGCATGAGGGGCGCATTGTTGAGCAGGGGCGCACCAGCGAGGTCTTCGATAATCCGCAGCATCCTTACACCAAAGGATTGGTGAATGCGGTGCCAAAACCATTTTCTGACCGCCAGAACAGAAGAGTAAACAGAGCAGTAAAAAGTGAATAAAATGCATATTTAAATCATCAGGCTGGCACGACAAGGCATAAAAAAGAGCTGCGTGCGAGCGGATAAGGGGGGGGAATATGACGGATCTTGCCGATCTGAGCGCGATGGATATGGTTGCCGGTTTTGAAGCGCGCACAATTTCACCAGTAGAAGTAGTAAGAGCGGTGATAGGGCGGATTGAGGCCTGTGAGCCGCATTTGCATGCGCTCTGGGCGTTTGATCCTGAGGCCGCATTGCTTGACGCATCTTGCTCTGAGGCGCGGTGGATGCGCAATCAACCGCTTGGCGCTATTGACGGCGTACCACTGACAATCAAAGAAAATATTGCCACTACAGGCCTGCCTATACCGCTTGGTTGTGCGGCGACCATGCTGGTTCCGGCACTGCGTGATGCGCCACCGGCTGCGCGATCAAGCGAGGCAGGCGGAATTCTGCTGGGCAAAACCACAATGCCCGATCTAGGCATGCTGTCATCCGGCCTGTCGAGCTTTCATGCTTTGGCGCGTAATCCTTGGGATATTACCACCAATCCCGGTGGTTCCAGTGCCGGAGCAGGGGCTGCCGCCGCTGCCGGTTACGGGCCTTTGCATATTGGTACCGATATTGGCGGCTCAATCCGGTTGCCTGCCGGATGGTGCGGGGTGGTTGGCTTGAAACCGTCTTTCGGACGCATCCCCATTGATCCGCCATTCATTGGCCGCGTGGCAGGGCCAATGACCCGCACAGTTGCGGATACCGCACTTTATATGTCGGTTTTATCGAAGCCGGATCGGCGTGATCCGATGAGCCTGCCCTATAGATCTGTTGACTGGCTTAATCTCGACAGGGATATCAAAAATCTGCGTATCGGCCTGTGGCTGGATGCAGGGTTTGGTGCTGTTGTCGAGCCGGAAGTGCGCGCTGCGGTGGAAGGTGCAGCCCGTGTGCTGGCGGATGCAGGCGCGATCATAGAGCGCGTTCCGAGCTATCTCACCCGCACTATGATTGACGGGCTGGACAGCTTTTGGCGTGCGCGGTCATGGGGCGATATTGAAAAAATGACGCCGGATAATCAGGCAAAGATTTTGCCTTATATTTATCAATGGGCTGAAGGTGGTAAAGACCTGAGCGGAGCGCAGGTTTATCAGGGGTTCGCGCAGATTGATGCCATGCGCTATGCAGCATTGGCGGCCATTGCGCCTTATGATTTTATTATCTCGCCAACCGCACCAATGCCGACTTATCCGGCAGAATGGGCATCGCCGCTAAATGATCCGCAGCTGCCTTTTGAGCATATTGCTTTTACGGTGGCCATGAATATGTCGGAACAACCGGCAATCTCGCTCAATTGTGGTTATACGGCCAAAGGCTTGCCGATCGGCCTGCAGATCATCGGTCAGCGTTTTGATGATCTGGGTGTTTTGCAGCTTGCACATAGCTATGAAAAACTTCGGCCACAGCAAAGACCGTGGCCGAAGTTCTAAATTTGATCAAGGCTTTGGCAGCTGGTCGATATAAAGCTGCTTGAGCCGGTCAATTTCAGCCTGTGGCCAGCTTACATCGGTAACCTCAACCCAACCGTCAATATAATGCTGTGGTGCATATACATGGCCATGACCAATCGGCGTGGTTGTAGACATTGCCAGATCAAGCGCCAGTTGCAGCATGCTCACTACAGGATACCATGTCAGCTGCGGTGAGACGTCAGGGCCACGCGGCTCTTTCATCCAATCCGGCTGGCGGTAAAAATCGCGCTGATTGAAAAAGGTAATCGGGTCACTGGCATATTGCAGATAAACGATACGCATCGGGCCCCATTCACTGCCGGGAATTTTCAGCGCATTATTCTGATTGGTAAAGCGGGCATAGGAACTGTCGCGAAACACTGGCAGCCATTCCGGAGTGCCTTCATTGCGGCTGTCGGTAATCGAGCGCCAGAGCCTGCTGGTAAATGGCGGGCCGCTCCATAATGCCCCTTGATAAGGATCGCCTAACACCTGAAACAGTTCTGAAGATTGTTGCGAATTCATCGCGCCGAGGCTCAGCCCGTAGAGATAGAGCTTAGGGCGCTGATCTTTAGGCAGTTTTGTCCAATAGTCATAGACGACATCAAATAAAGCGGTTGCGGTTTCACTGCCATAACCGGGCTCTACCAGCAAAGAGAGCCAGCTTGCCAGATAAGAATACTGGATGGCAACACTCGCCACATCGCCGTCATGGAGATATTCGAGCGGCCCCATCGCCATTTCGTCAACCCAGCCTGTGCCGGTAGGAATAGCAACAACCAGAACGGAGCGGTCAAATGCACCAACACGGATCATCTCATTCAGTGCCAGCTTGGCGCGGTCTTTGGGGGTTTTGGCTGAGCGCAAGCCAACATAAACGCGCAAAGGTTCTTTAGCGGCCTTACCGGTAAATGTTGCAATATCAGTCTGGCTGGGGCCAACACTGACAAATTCGCGCCCAGCTCTGCCCAACTCATTCCATTTGAGCAGCGAGGCGGAGCTGCCGCTTTTCAGCAGGTCTTTCGGCTGCTGGCTTTCTGCTTCAATCAGAGCGTCAAATTCACGATAGGAGGAATCGGCAATATGCAGCGCTGAACGAAACAACACCCCATTGATGGCGGTGCCAAAAATAATTGCCGCCAGTACAAAGCCGATAAACCGTGACAGCCGTGGCGGGATATAGCGGTTGAGATTGCTGCTGGCGATGCGGTAAATCATCTGGAATATGCGCGCGAGCGCGATCAGAATGATGAAGGTTATCAGTGCAATCAGGCCGACTTTAAACGGATGAGCACTTTCAACAGGGGGTAATCCCATCAGCAGGCGCACAGAGTTCTGACCATCTGAGGCTGACCACAGAAAGACGAGCGCAATGATGATGCTCACGGCCATTGCGGTGATTTTAACCAGATGCGAAATGCGTCCATGCAGTTTAGGCAATTCAAGATATTGCCAAAGCCATAATAACAAGGTGCCGATACCATAGCCTGCAGCAAAACAGGCACCCGAAAGCGCTCCTTGCGTTATATATGTGCGCGGCAACAGCGATGGCGTCAGCGATGCGGCAAAAAATAATGTGCCGAGCAATAAGCCTGTGAGTGAGAGCGAGCTCCAGAATTTTTCCAGCCATGCAGGTTTCATCTGTCGTCTTTCCTTTTTAGGCTTATGTGCTGATTGTATTTGACGATATAATTTTATGTGCCGGATTGATAGTCTGCGTTGAGGCCTCAATGCAGGGCACAAAGGCCTGTGCAGTCTGTGGATTTCATAGCATCCATAAAGCGCTCGGCAGAGAGACTAGCCGTGTTGCTGAGGTTTGGTTTGACTGTTTCAATGATAGTCAGCAAGGTTTTACGGTCTTGCAATGAAACGCTTTTGGCGATCGCCGGTGCATGATCGGCCAGCGCTAATGTGAGGCGCTCCTGATTAATCGCTTTCAGATCAGCGCTATGCAGCATCAGCGCTGTGCTGTTAATAACCTGCTGGATGCCGAGGCGTAACTGCAAAAGACCTGCAAGCCGGCCTTTGTAATCATCGTCTTTTTTGAGGGTTACCGCAAAATCATCTGCGGCTTCCAATGCCGCAGCAATAAAGCCTAGCATAGCCACCGAAGAGCGGCTGATTTCATCCTGAAATGCTGCGCTGTTTCTGGCAGCATCCGGCTCTTTATCCGCATCCGGCGAAAACAACACATAGGTCTTGGTCACTTGCGCCTGTTGTTGGATGATGTCCATTAGTACCGGTAGGTCTGTTGCCCGATAAGGCCCGCTGCCGATCACTGCCGGAACATCCCACAAAGCTTCAAGCGCCTTCGCATCCTGACTGTTGGACAGGCGCGGCAGAATTTTTTGCTGTTTAGCTGCTTCAAGGCGGATGATGAAGCCCTGCATGGCACTGTTAAGTGTGTCAGCGCCACTGGCAGGAACTTGTGCCTGTGCTGGCATGATGAACAGCAGCATAACACTGATGATAAGCGTACGTAAAAGAATGGAATATACCATAGATGGAAACCTGACCTCAGAACTGGTTTTGGTCTTTATAATACAAAACACATGGTAATTGGCATTTCTTTCTCGGTGTTGACGCAAGCTTGATCTGCTTTGGAGGCAATTCATTCTCAAGGCTGTGAAGCGTTTTTACATCAAAACACATGAAAGCGCTTAACGTGACAAGGCCTGGCTAGGGTAGCGTAAGGTCGGATCAAAGGGGTTGAGCTTACTGGAAATCAGCGCGGCTTCCTTTTTCAAAAGCTCAGTGATGGTATTTTGGCG